>CAZUNT010000154.1:7970-17859 GCA_964622215.1 uncultured Caldilineaceae bacterium | reverse complement strand
GATATAAACGGCAACCCCAGCCCCAACGACAACCACAACTACACCATCGACTTTGGCTTCCTGCGAGCCGACCTGGGCGACTTGCCGGACATTTACGGCACCACCCTGGCCCAAAACGGCCCGCGCCACGTTATCAGCCCCACCAACAACCCTACCCTGGGCAGTATTGTCGACGCCGAAAGTGACGGCCAACCCTCCACCGGAGCCGACGCCGACGACAACCCCGCGGTCAGGCCGGACGACGAAGACGGGGTGGCCTGGTCGCCGTTCATCCTGGGCCAGACCAGCACCTTTACCATCACGGCGCTAAATGACAACGGCTTCCTGAACGGCTGGGTAGATTTTAACGGCGACGGCGACTTTAATGACGCCGGGGAACAGATCATCAGCGCCACACCTTTGAGTGTGGGCAGTAATTCCTTCCCGGTTTTTGTGCCGACCGCCACCACCACCCTGACCGGGCCGATTTACATGCGTTTCCGTTACAGCACCTCCTCTACCCTGTCTTACACCGGCCCGGCCCCCGACGGCGAGGTGGAAGATTATCGCACCACCGCCATTGCCTACGACCTGGGCGACCTGCCCAATGGCTATGGCACGGTCTTGACCAGCGCCGGCCCGCGTCACGTTATCCTACCGGTGGGCAATCCTACCCTGGGCAGCCGGGTTGACGGCGAGGGCGACGGCCAGCCTTCTACCCTGGCCGATGGTGATGACAACACCCCGACAAATGGGGTGGGCTTGCCGGGGAACGACGACGAGGACGGCGTGGAATTCTCTACGACTGCGTTAGTCCCGGGCAGTACGCTTATCATCACCGTCTCGGCCTCGATCAGCAGTGGCTTGTTAAACGGCTGGCTGGACCTGAACGCCGACGGCGACTTTAACGACGCCGGAGAACAAATTGCGCTTGATACATCTATCGCCGCCGGCAGTTCTATCACCCTGACCGTCTCCATCCCGCTGACTATCCCGCAGAATGTCAACACCTACGCCCGTTTCCGCTTTAGCAGCGAGGGTGGTTTAAGCCCCACCGGCGACGCTCCCGATGGCGAGGTGGAAGATTACGTCTTGCCCACCGGCCTGCTGGATTGGGGCGACCTGCCGGATGGGCCATACCCCACTCTGTACAGCCACGATGGCCCGCGCCACCAGATTAACGGAACCTACCTGGGCCGCCTGGTTGACGCCGAGGGTGACGGCCAGCCCAACAGCCAAGCCGACGGCGATGACGTAATCACCTCCACCGCCGGTGCGGGAGCCTTACCGAATGATGACGAGGATGGCGTCGTCTTCTTAACGCCGATTATGCCCGGCCGCCAGGCCCAAATCCAGGTTACGGCCGGGACCACCGGCTACCTCAATGCCTGGTTTGACTTTGACGGCGACAGCAACCTGGATACCTTTATCGTCAACGACATCAATGGTGTGCCTGGAACTACCCCGTCTAACACCGATATCTTCTTCAATACACCGGGGGTTTACACCCTCACCTTCACTGTGCCGGATGTGCCGATTAGCACCAGTCTATACAGCCGCTTCCGTTACACCACCAACCCCGGCGAGGCCAACACACCTACCGGTTTTGCCCCCACCGGTGAGGTGGAAGATTACGTCCTGCTTAGCCTGGGCAACCTGGTTTGGATAGACGACGGCGCGGGCGGCGGTGGTTACAACAACGGCCGGTTTGACGGCAGCGAGTCGCCTCGTCCTAATGTAGTGCTGGAATTGCACGATGCCGGCGGCAACCCGGTGCGAGATGGAGCGGGCCAAATTATCACCACCACCACCGATGCCAATGGTCACTACCTGTTCACCGGCCTGACCCCCGGCGATTACTCGGTCTTCATCCCATCGGTCAACTTTACCCTCAGCGGCCCGCTGGAGGCCTATCGTTCCTCCACCGGCAGCAACGACCCCGATAACGGTCTGAATGAAGACCAGGACGAAAACGGCCGGGATGACGATGATCCCATCACAAACGGCATCGACAGCGACGATATTACCCTGACCATTGGCGGCGAACCGGATACGGACGGTGATACCGACCGCAACTCTAACCTGACCCTTGACTTTAGCTTTGTGCTGCTGGCCCCGCACTTTGTCTTTGATAAACGGGTTTTACCCACCGGGACCATTAGCCCCGGTCAGCGGCTGGATTATACGCTTTGCTATACCAATAACGGCATCGCCCTCGCCACCAACGTGGTCATCACCGATTTTGTGCCGTTCAACACCACCTATATTCCCGGCAGCGCCGCCGGCCCGGTTGAATATACCGCCGATGGCGTCAACTGGTCGGCCACCGAGCCGCTCACTCCGACCGGCCTGCGCTGGTTGGTAGGAACGGTTCCGGTCAACGGAAGCGGCTGTGTCAATTTCTCCGTCCGGGTCAACATGACCATCAGCGATACGGCCCGCGGCCTGACCGTGATGGTCTCGCCGCTGGGCTGGGTTGTGCTCGCCGGGGATACAACCGGGCTGGACATCATCACCCGGACAACCCTGGTGACTACACCCACTGTCACGCCATCCCCCACGGCGACGGCTACAGCCACTCTGACGCCAACACCCAAAATCACGGTCACCCCGGAAATCACCGTCACGCCTGAGGTCACCCAAACGATTACACCTACACCTGTACCGACGCCGGTCATCACCCCAACCTTGACCGTAACCACAACCGACACCCCCACGCCGCCGCCAACCCTGGAGGCTACGGCCACCCTGCAGCCGACCGATACGGCTACACCGCTGCCAACAGAAACAGCCACGACGTTGCCTCCCGGTGGGACCACAGAACCGACCGATACAGCTACCACTCTGCCCACAGACCAACCCACCGATACCCCAACGGTCGCAGTGGATACACCTACGGCTGAGCCGCCTGCCGATGAAACCCCTACCTTGCCGCCGGCTGTCACCGCCGAACCAACGGCTGAACCTTCACCCACAGCCCAGGCGGTCTTGCCAAACTGGTTTTTATCGGCGGTAGGTTGGGTTGCAGTTCCGGTGCTCTATGGCTACCCGGCCTTCCAGGAACCGATTACACCTACTGTACAACCTCCCGCCGGGACCGACCCGGCTACGGTTGAACCAACGACCGAACCGGCAGCTACGACTGAAGCGGTTTCCACATCGGAATCTAATCCTACCGGAACAAATGCTCCAACCGCCCCGGTCGCGACGACCGAGCCGGCCCCTCCGGCTACGCTGACCGGGACAGTCAGCGCCACCTCATCCCCACCCTCAACCATCGAGCCAACCGCCAACGTGGAACCTACCGCTGAGACGCCGGAAGTAACGGAGACGCCTGAACTGACGGAAACCATCACCCCAGCGCCAACGGTCACACTTGAACCAACGCTGGAGGTAACGGCAACCCCAGAAATCATACCTACGGAAACGCCGACGGCGATCTCTCCGCTCGCTCCAACTGAGTACCCGGTCGTGGCCTTCGACACGGTCATTATCAACGTCACCAACGTAGCCACCCTGACCAGTGATCAGACCCCGACTCAGACCGCCATTGTTACCACGCCGGTCATTCGGGTAGTCGATCCCCGCTTTACCAAAGAGGTCAACCCCACAGAGGCCCGGCCCGGCGACCTGGTCCATTTCAGGCTGGTCGTGGAAAATCCAACGCCGCCATCCAATGCCAATGCCACAAATCTGGTTTTGGTTGATCCTTTGCCCTTGCTGGTTGATCTGGTTGATTACGACATCACCCCCATCGAACTGGTTGACGATGTGAGTGTTGTGAACAATCTCATCCCCGTCAGGGGTCATCCGCAAGGCATTACTCAAACAATCGCTACGACGATTACGATTAGTATTCCGGTACTGAGGCCGAATGAACGCGTTATACTGGACTTGACCGCCCGGGTGAATAACCTGGCCAGCCCGCCGCCGCAAACAATTCGAAATCTCGCTTTTCTGACCTTTAACGAGGGCCAGGTGACGCCGCCACAAGCTTCAGTAAACGTGCCGTTGCCACCGCGACGGGACGATAAGGACGACGACGATAAGGACGACGATGATGATGAGGATATTATTCCAACGCCGCTGCCGACAACGCCAACGCCGCCGTCGGCCATCCAACCTGGGCCAACTTTACCGGCTGAGTATTTGCCGGAAACAGGCCTGCGAGAAACCCAAGCTAGAGATACAGGGGCGAGTGGTCTATTCTGGTTGCTGCTGGCAGCGGTGGGCATGGCATCGCGCTGGCTATGGATAAAATGTAGACGAAAGAGTGAGTGAGGGTTATAATACTGGAATGATGATTATATCACCTTGTATCTTTTCACCAAGCTAGGGGGGTAGCCGATGAAACGAGGGTTGATTGCACTAGGGATTGCCGGCCCATTGCTGCTGGCAGCCTGTGTCATCATTTCAGTGGTTAGTATTGTTGGTTGGTTTCTGCTCAAACCGGAACAGAAATCGCAGATTATCAGAATCATACCGGTTGCCCCGCTGACGACGCCTCAGGCTAAAACCTTGCCTGAGGCTGTCGCCGGAGCAACCCAGGCAGATCCGCCCGCTGAAGCCCCGGCAGCCGAGTTCGCGCCAGGCGAACCTACTCCGGCTGCGCCCGCTAATCTCATCGAACAGATTTTAGGGTTTGCCCTGCCCCCCGGCTCGGTCAATTCCGTGGCCCAAGAAGGAATAGCCACGCGCATTGTCATTCCTAAGCTCAACCTGGACGCACCTGTAGTGCTTTCCCCGATTAAAGACCAAACCTGGCAGGTTGATCACCTGGGTCAGGCCGTTGGGCACCTGGAAGGTACGGCTCCTCCCGGCTCCGACAGCAATCTCGTTTTGGCCGGACACGTCACTCTATCGGCCTCGGTGTACGGGCCGTTTGCGGGGCTGGGGCAATTGGCTGCCGGTGACCAGGTGATTGTTTATGAGGGCGACCAGGCCTTTCAATACCTTGTGGATGGCAACCAAACGGTTGATCGCACCGCGGTCGACGTCACCTACCCCACCAACACCGGCCAGATTACCCTAATCACTTGTAACAATTGGAGCAGTGAAGAAGGCCGCTATCTGCAGCGGCTTATTGTCAAAGGTCATTTGGTTAAGAATTAGGGCATCTTTACCCATTCGGGAATTGGTCAATTGGTCTTCCAGAGCCAGCACCCGATTGGTTGACCCTAGTTACATGAAAAGATTGTCTCCTTTTACCCTTCTGGCCCTGCGCCAGAGCGTCCGGCACCCCATCCAGAGCCTGCTCCTGATTTTGGGGGTAGCGCTGGGGGTGGCGATGATTGTGGCTATTGACCTGGCCAACAGCAGCGCCAGCCAGGCTTTTGCCCTGTCCACCGACAGCATTGCCGGTAAGGCAACCCACCAGATTGTCGCCGCGCCTGCCAACCTGCCCACCTCGCTATATGAAAAGCTGCGAATTGACCTGGGGTTGCGGGAGGTTGCGCCCGTCGTTACCGGCCTGGTGTTGCTGGCAGAGGCGAATAACTTGCCGGTACAGCTACTAGGGGTTGACCCCTTTGCCGAAGCGCCGTTCAGAAATTACCTGGGCAATGGGGCCGGGGGACTATCTACCGAGGCGCTGATCCAACTCCTGACCCAACCCAACATGGTGCTGCTCCCGGCAGAGCTGGGCCGACAGTACAACCTCTCTCCCGGCGACACCCTGACCCTGGTGGCCGACGGTCGGAAAAAGATGGTCATCCTGGTCGGTTTGCTCCAGCCCGACGATGATTTGAGCCGGCGCGCCCTGAGTGGCCTGCTGCTGTTTGATATCAGCACGGCCCAGGAGATTTTGGGCCAAGAGGGACGCTTAAGTCACATTGACCTGATTTTAGCCGATGGTTTTGATCCCCAGCCCATCCTCAACCTGCTGCCGCTCAACGCCCACCTCCAACAAGCTGAATTGCGCAATGTTACCCTTAAACAGATGACTGCCGCCTTTGAACTCAATTTATCTGCCCTGAGCTGGCTGGCCCTGATTGTGGGTATGTTTTTGATTTACAATACCATCAGCTTTTCCGTGGTCCAGCGCCGGCCTATGCTGGGTGTACTGCGCTGCCTGGGCGTCACCCGTCGGGAGATTTTCGGCCTGGTGCTAACGGAGGCCCTGGTACTCAGCGCCATCGGCGCGGCTATTGGCCTGGGACTGGGCGTGGCCCTGGGACGCGGCCTGGTTGGGCTGGTCACCCAGACCATCAACGACCTCTTTTTTACCCTGACCGTACAGAGTGTTTCTCTTTCACCCTTCACCCTATATAAGGGCCTGGTGGCTGGCTTGGCGGCGGGATTGATCGCCGCTTTTGTGCCGGCCTGGGAAGCGACCACGGTGCCGCCCCATGCAGCTTTAAAACGTTCTGAGGGTGAAGCCCGGCTGCAACGCCTGATACCGGGTTTAGCGGTTGCCGGTGGGGTGCTGATGTTGGCCGGTTGGGGGCTGCTTACTTACTCCAACCGTTCCCTCTATGTCAGCTTTATGGCGCTTTTTATTTTGCTCACCGGCGCTGCCCTGCTGACCCCCTGGCTGACCAAATTGTTCATGCAGGGGGTGCGACCGCTGACCCAGCGGGCCTGGGGCATTTTGGGGATTATGGCCCCCCGTGACATCGTTCGCTCGTTGAGCCGCACCTCTGTTACCATTGCCGCCCTGATGCTGGCCGTGGCGGTCATCATCGGCGTCAGTATCATGATAGACTCTTTTCGCAACACAGTGGTCGATTGGTTGGACGACATCCTGACCGCCGATATTTATGTTAGTCCGGCCGGGCAAGATGCGCGGGTCGACGGCGAGATTGACCCTATCTTTATCGAACAGGTGCGGCAGGTTGAGGGTATCACCCATGTGAGCTTGCTCCGGGTTGTCACCGTCTTCTCCGGAGGAGACGACCCGGTGGAGGTACGTGCTTTTTCACCCCAACCCAACGAAACCCGGCGTCCGTTTCTATGGGGTATCGGCAGCCCCGCAGAAATCTTTACCGCGCTGGACGCCGGGGAAGTGATGGTTTCTGAAGTGTTTGCCCGGCGCAATAATTTGCCGCTCAACGCCCCCTCCACCATCACCCTCATCACCGATGTTGGACCGCAGCCCTTTCGAGTAGCCGGCATTTTTTACGACTACGCTGCCCCTGAATTGGGATATGTCTTGATGCGTTTGCAGACCTACCAAAAATTCTGGCAAGACCGGGACATTTCTAATGTGGGCCTTTTCCTGGCTTCCGACCGGGGCGACCAGGCCGATACCATCACCCAAAAGTTGCAGGCCCAATTTGCCGGACCGTATGCCCTCGACATCACCTCTAATCGAGGCATTAAACAGGGCGCGTTGGAAGTGTTTGACCGCACATTTACCATCACTGCGGCCCTGCGGCTGCTGGCTACAGTGGTTGCTTTCATCGGCGTGTTAAGCGCGCTGATGTCGCTGCAACTGGAACGCACCCGTGAGTTGGGCACGCTGCGGGCCAACGGTATGAGCGCCCCGCAGTTATGGGGCAAAACCATGCTAGAAACTGCCCTGATGGGCCTGACAGCCGGACTGTTGGCCATGCCGCTGGGCCTCATTTTAGCCCTTATCCTTATCTACGTCATTAATTTGCGTTCCTTTGGCTGGTCGTTGCAGCTTTACCTGAACCCGACCATTTTTATAATGGCGTTGGGAGTAGCCCTGACCGCCGCCTTGTTGGCCGGAATTTACCCGCTCATCCGGCTCAACCGGCTGGAAATTGCGTCCGCGCTGCGAGAGGAGTGAGGGAAAAATTATGCGCTTAATTGCTATTATCATAGCCTTGCTGATTATTTCCGGCTTCTTCATCGCTCGATTTGACCAGGTAGAGAGCGGGGGCGAGATTCGGGCCGATGTAGCCAGCCTGGCGCCGGCCAAAGAGTCCGGCCAATTTGCCAAAGCTGACATAGTTAAACCGCTCACTTTTCCCGCCGATTTAGGCGAGCACCGGGATTACCGGGCTGAATGGTGGTACTACACCGGCAACCTGGCCGACGACGCCGGCAATCGCTTCGGCTTTCAACTCACTTTTTTCCGCCGCGCCCTTTTTCCAACTGCTCCGGAGCGTACCTCCGAGTGGGCCAGTCACCAGATTTATTTTGCCCATTTTACCATCACCGACGTAACCGGCAAGACGTTTAATTATCATGAGCGTTTTAGCCGGGGCAGTCCTCACCTGGCCGGGGCGCAGAGCGCCCCCTACCACATCTGGATTGACGATTGGTCGGCGCGAGAGATTGGGCCAGGCCAGGTGAAGTTGACAGCCAAAGAGGGAGAGTTCGCCCTGGATTTGCTGCTGGAGCAGGTCAAACCCCCGGCGCTGCACGGCCGGCAGGGCCTGAGCCGGAAGAGCGATGAACCGGGCAATGCCAATTACTACTACTCGCTGACCCACAACCCCAGCCGGGGTATGATTACCACCCCCCGCGGTACCTTTGAAGTAACCGGCAATAGCTGGAAAGACCATGAATGGGGTACATCCGACCTGGGACCGGAGGCAGTTGGCTGGGATTGGTTTTCGTTACAATTGGACGATGGCCGGGAAGTGATGTATTTCAACATTCGCCGCGAAGATGGCGGGGTAGAGCCGGTTTCCAGCGGTACGATTATCGAGGTCGACGGCAGCACCCGTTATGTGAGCTATGACGAGGTCAAAATCACCCCCCTGGCGGAGTGGATCAGCCCCAACAGCGGCGCGACCTACCCGGCGGAGTGGAGCTTTGCCATCCCCGGTGAAGGGCTTGAGCTGCAGCTTAAGCCCCTGCTGCCGCAGCAAGAACTGCGGGTATCTTTCACCTACTGGGAAGGCGCGGTCAGGGTTGAGGGGACAGAAACCGGCTATGGTTACATCGAACTAACCGGCTACTATGAAACGATGCGAGGACGATTCTAAGAATGGCAGGCATTTAAGTTACCCCCACCACCATCCTCCCGACCAAAACGATAGAGCCAGCCAGATGCCGCCGATCAGCGTGGCTACTCCAAGTGCTGGAACCCACCAGCGCCGCCGTAATGAACCTCGATCCACAATCCGGCGCGATGAGGCGGTGGCAAGATCAACCCAATAGCGCGGAGCCAGCAGGTAGCCAAAAATAAAACCGGTTATAAACCCGCCCAGGTGCGCCCAATTGTCGGACGGCATAATACCGCTGAAGCCCAGGGCCAGGCTTATGCCGATCAAAATCAGGGCCATGTTGCGCCTTTGACGGCCAAACTCGCCCAGACGATGGCGATAAAAAAGAAAGAAGGCGGCCTGCATGCCCACGATGCCAAAAATTGCGCCTGAAGCGCCCGCCGAGTAGGTCCCTCCCCCGCGCACGGCGAAGCTGGCCAAGCTACCAAACAGGCCGGAAAGCAGGTAAATGACCAGGTAACGCCAGCGTCCGTACAAACGCTCCATCTCAAAACCAAAGGCGAGCAGGCCGATGCAGTTAAAGGCCAAATGCTGCGGGCCGATGTGCAAAAACATCGACGTGAACAGCCGCCAGACCTGACCTTGCAAAATACCGGGGCCGTAGTTGGCCCCAAAGTTGATCAATACCTCGTCGTTGGTGGAGCCGCCGGCAAACTCCTGCGCTGCCCAGATCAGCACAATCGCGCCCATAAAAATGTAGGTAAAGAACGGTTTCGCCGGGGGACGTTCATACGGTAGGAGATAACCACCTTGAACCTGGCTGTAATAGCGATCCTCGATCTCCAGCATACAATCCGGGCAGCGAAAGCCCACCGGGGTGCGCTGGGCGCACTTGGGGCAAATGGGTTTGTTGCAGCGGTTGCAGCGCAGGCTGGTCTCCACCTGGGGATGGCGGTAGCAGTAAAGCGGCTCAGATTCTACCACCGCCGGTTGACCACCAACCGCACCTCCTTCTAGGGGGTGGGTTAGGGCAGGGGTCTGCGGTCTAC
>CAZUNT010000154.1:0-7870 GCA_964622215.1 uncultured Caldilineaceae bacterium | reverse complement strand
CTGCGCCTGGATATTATCGGGGTCAAGCGCCAGTGCTTTCTCCAGACACGCCTTCTTCTCCGCCGGCGACTCGACCACTCCGGCCAACTCCAGCCAGACTTCGGGATTATCAGGTGTTTCCTCAGTCGCAGTGGTTAACAGGCGGCGGGCTTCGGTCAGATCGCCCACCCGGGCGGCAGTGCGGCCTTGGTGCAGTTTATCAGACATTATTTGGCGTAATCAACCGCTCGCGTTTCCCGGATAACGGTAACTTTAATCTGGCCGGGATACTCCAGGCTTTCCTCAACCCGACGGGCGATGTCCTTTGACATTTTGATTGCCGCGTAATCATCCACCTCTTCCGGGCGGACGAGGATGCGAATTTCTCGACCCGCCTGGATGGCAAAGGTCTCCTCAACCCCGGGGAAGGAGTTGGCGATGTCTTCCAGCGCCTTGAGCCGCTTGACATAGCTCTCCAGACTTTCCCGCCGAGCGCCGGGCCGGGCCCCGGAAATGGCGTCGGCAATTTCTACGATGACGGCTTCGAGCGATTCCTGCTCAATCTCGTGGTGATGGGAGCCAATACAATTGATCACCTTGGGATTAACTCCACACCGTTTGGCGATGTCGGCCCCAATGATGGCGTGCGGCCCTTCCACTTCATGGTCCACTGCCTTACCGATGTCGTGCAGCAAGGCCCCTTCACGGCAAATCTGCACATCTGCTCCCACTTCGTTGGCAATGATAACGGCCAGGCGTGAGGCCTCGACGGCGTGGCCGTGCTGATTCTGGCCGTAGCTGGTGCGATACTTCAAACGGCCCAACAATTTGATTAAATCCGGGTGCAGGCGATGCACCCCGGCCTCGTAGGCAGCTCGCTCGCCCTCTTCCTGGATGGTTTTGTTGACCTCTTCCCGCGCCTTTTCGACCAGTTTCTCAATGCGGGCCGGGTGGATGCGGCCATCGGTAATCAGCCGGCTCATGGCAATGCGGGCCACCTCGCGCCGCACCGGGTCAAAGCCGGTCAGAATGATCGCCTCAGGGGTGTCGTCAACAATGACATCCACACCGGTAGCATTTTCGAAGGCGCGAATATTACGGCCCTGGCGGCCAATAATTCGGCCCTTCATCTCATCGCTGGGCAGGGGCACGGCTGAGACGGTGGATTCAGACACCTGTTCAGAGGCAATGCGCTGCATAGCCAGGGTAATAATGCCTCGCGCCTTGCGGTCGGCTTCGTCCTTGATGTCGGACTCCACCTGGCGCAGAACCCGGGCCATATCCTGCCGGGCCTCGAGTTCCACCACCTTCAAGAGTTCCCCTTTGGCCTCATCGCGGGTCATGCTGGAAACGCGCTCCAGTTCGGCCAGTCTATCTTCATTGAGCTTTTCCAGTTCGTTGGCCCGCTTATCAATCTGGCTCTGGCGTTTATTTAAGTTGCGTTCTTTCTTATCTATGTTTTCCAGGCGAATGTCCAGGCTTTCGTGGCGTTTTTGTAACCTTTCCTCTTGCCGCTCAAGGTCCTGCCGTTTGCGTTGAATTTCCTTTTCGGCCTCATTGCGCAGGCGTAGGGCTTGCTCTTTAGCCTGAACATCCATCTCTTTACTGGCAGTTTCGGCTTTAGCCAGGATTTCGGCTGCCTGAGTTTCGGCATTCTTTAGCTTGCTTTCGCCTAGATTGCGGCAGTAAAAGTAACCGGCTACAGCACCTACAGCCAGGCAGACCAAGCCGATAATTATAACGACTCCTATGTCCATAGTTTTATCCTCAAATTCGATTATTCTGACAGGTCGAGTGAGGCCCAGGCGCGGTTTGCCGTTTGGCTGGCGACCTCATAATTAAAGCCACGCCGGCTTAAAAAGGCCATCACTTTCTGCTTAAAACTTAATTCGTCTAAATTTTTCCAGCGCGATAACTTACTCTCTACGGCGGTCCAGGCTGACTCGTCTTCGTCTAACTCATTCAGGATTGTTTCAATCACGTCGCCGGGTAAGCCTTTTTGTCTCATTTCATAACGGAGCGCCTGCCGTCCGCGTGGGCGGAAACGCTCTCGATTTTCCAGCCAAAAGCGGGCAAAAGCCTCGTCATCTAAATACTGTTCTCGGCGTAATCGCTCTACCGTTTCGGTTACAACTTCAGGCGGATACTTCTTTTCACGTAAGTGCCGTTCAATTTCTGCCTGGCTGCGCGGACGAAATCCCAGAAAACGAATGGCCTGGTTATAGGCTTTATCCCGTTCATCCGCCTGTTTGAGTTGCTCAATCTCGGTATCGCTCAGATACTGACCTTTTCGCAACGCAGCCGCGGCTACCGCCGTCATCGCCAAAACAAATTTGTCGTCCAAAAATACGTTGACTCGTTCTTTATTCCCTTCTTGAATTTTTAAGGCCGTAATGATCCCGGCCATAAATTACCCCCTAAAACCTTATCATCCCAAAACAAAAAGCTGTGGCGTAGAACGTCACAGCTTAAACAAGCGCCAAGTCAGGAATTTAATTATTGAAACAAGAAAGAATTTATCCCACCGGCAACGGGATGATAGTAGCGCTAACGAATATACCCCAGGAATTTGAATGGATAGGTAAAACCGGGGCACAAAATCAAGATTCTGCACCCCTTCCCTGACCAGGTCAGGTGTTAAAACTGGTCAACCGATTATCCTCAAAATAAACCGTCAATCCCCCATTTGCTGGTAAACATAGACTTAACCCTACCCACCGGTTCGGGTGGGGAGAGATAAATAACCAAAGCGGATCAGAATGATTGGAGTAGAGTAAGTCATAAAGGGTTATCATTAGTAACGACTACGTATCCGATTGCAACTCGTTTTGAGATAAATTTTCAGGTGGGTTTTCTTTAGACCCACACCGAACTTTGCCAGCCTTCGTAAATTCGCTGTTTGTTTCAAATCATCAAAATTTCAAAGCTGTGACAGGATTGTTGAATTACTTGTGCCTTTGGTTAATCACTCAAATAATTTTATAATTAATACCTCAACCAGTTCGAGCATAAATAGGTTACTGGGTAGATTTAGTCTTCGATTCGTTCAGCCGTCGCCTCAACCGCATCGCTGGTCGGCGGTGTTGAGCCATAATCAACCGTAGCCCGATCCCGCAGCGGCAGTTCAAACTTGGCCCGAATTTTATTTTCAATTTCAAAAGTCAGGTCGGGGTTGGTGCTCAAGAAATTTTTAGCATTTTCTCGACCCTGGGCCAGCCGTGTGTTGCCGTAGGAGAAGAAAGCGCCGCGCTTCTCGATGATCTCTTGCCCTACGGCAATATCCAGAATATCTCCCACCTTAGAGATGCCCTGGTTATACATAATATCAAACTCGGCCACCTTAAACGGCGGAGCTACCTTATTCTTCTTGACAGTAACTCGGGTGCGGTTGCCAATGACGTCTCCGCCGGCTTTGATAGCTTCAATCCGGCGGATATCCAGGCGCACCGAAGCATAAAAACGCAGGGCCATACCCCCGGTCGTCGTTTCCGGGTTGCCGAACATCACCCCAATTTTTTGGCGCAATTGGTTAGTGAAAACAACGACCGTATTGGTAGATTTAATAGCCCCGGACAACTTGCGCAAGGCTTGACTCATCAGGCGAGCTTGCAAGCCCATGTGAGAGTCGCCCATTTCACCTTCAATTTCAGCCCGCGGCACCAGAGCCGCCACTGAGTCCACCACTACAACCGATAAAACGCCAGAACGCACCAGCGCCTCGGTAATTTCCAGGGCCTGTTCCCCCGTATCGGGTTGAGAAACGTATAAATCGTTGATATTAACCCCACACTTCTGGGCATAAAGGGGGTCCAGAGCGTGTTCAACATCAACAAAAGCGGCTATACCGCCCATTTTTTGAGATTCGGCGATAATATGTTGGCAGAGGGTTGTTTTGCCGGAGCTTTCCGGCCCATAAATCTCGATGACTCGCCCCTTGGGGACCCCACCCACTCCCAGAGCAATATCCAACGAAAGTGAACCCGTAGGGATGGCCTCCACTTGCAAGTGGTGGGCCTCCCCCAATTTCATAATGGACTCTTCTCCAAAACGTTTCTTGAGATTGGTCAGGACAGTTTCTAACGCTTTAGCCTGTCCGTTGCCTGTTGCCGCCATGCAGGATACCGGCTCCTCTTAATCCATACTTAAATTCACGAATAACTTTAAAAAATATGTTACAATTGACCTAGTTTACATCATCATAGGGGAAAATGCAAGTAAAAATTAAAATCCCTTAGAAAATTTGTCATCTGTTCATTTTCTTCTAAACTAGAACAATGACATTCAGTTTATGGATTATACGAATATTTGCTCATAAAACCAATCATTGGGGTTAAGGGCAGCGATGGTTGATTGGTATCTTGGTACAATTGGTTTTAGCTACAAAGATTGGGACGGGGCCTTCTATCCGGTGGGGATGCCGGCGCGGAGTTATCTGGCTTATTACAGCCAGATTTTTAATGCCGTAGAACTGGACTCGACTTTCTATGGCCCGCCGCCTATAGAGCGAGTGCGCCAGTGGGCCTTGGCCGTGCCTGAGAGTTTTAAATTCTGCGCCAAAACACCGCGTGAAATTACCCACGATTTACGCCTGCAAGAGGCTATGCCGGCCATGTTGGCCTTCTTGGAAGTGATGCGAGCGCTCGATAACAAGTTGGGCGCTATCTTGATCCAACTGCCGCCCAGTTTTACCGCCGCCGAGTTTGATAAGGTAGCTACCTTTCTGGCCGAATTGCCGGCTGACCTGAAATATGCGGTCGAGTTTCGCCATACTTCCTGGTATATCTCGGAAACCGCTGAGCTGCTCAAGTCGCTGGGAATGGGCTGGGTATCACTCGATTACATCGAATTACCCAAACAAATCGGGCTAACCGCCAACTTCCTCTATCTACGCTGGTTGGGTGAACATGGCCGTTTTGAGCACAAAGGCCGGGAACAGCTAGACGTTACCCCCGAATTGACCTGGTGGTGGGAGTATATTCAACCCCATCTCAGCCATGTGCAAACGATTTATGGCTTTTTCAACAATGACTATGCCGGTCACTCACCCGGCACCTGTAATCGCTTCAAAGCTGCTGTTGGCCTGCCGGTGGTCCAGCCTCAGCTTCCCCAACAAGGCCGGCTTTTTTAGCTCTTGGAGGTGAGTGATGAAACTAAGTCTATTTGCTAAATATGCCTGGGGCGTTTTGATTTACAACCTGGGGGTTATTCTATGGGGGGCTTATGTACGGGCAACCGGCTCTGGAGCGGGCTGTGGTAATCACTGGCCCTTGTGTAATGGTGAAGTTGTCCCCCGTACCCCGCAGGTAGAAACGATAATTGAGTTCACCCATCGTCTTAGCAGTGGTTTGGCCCTGCTGTTGGTAGTGGGCGCGGTTATCTGGGTGTTCCGGTTTTACGCCCAGAAACATCCTGTTCGTCTGGGCGCGGGGCTGTCGCTGTTATTTATGATTACCGAAGCGCTGCTGGGAGCGGGGCTGGTGCTCTTTAAGTTGGTGGCCGATGATACTTCTACCGCGCGAGCTTGGGTTGTCGCCCTACACCTGGCCAATACATTCCTGCTCTTGGCTGCCCTGACGCTGATGGCCTGGTGGGCTTCGGGGGGGAAACCGGTCAGGCTCAAGGAACGTAATGGAATGACCCTGGCCCTGGCTATAGCTTTCCTGGCCATGCTGGTGTTGGGCGCCAGTGGAGCTATCACCGCCCTGGGCGACACTTTATTTCCGGCTATGTCGCTGGCCGAAGGGTTACAACAGGAGTTTTCACCGACGGCCCACTTTCTGGTCCGCCTCCGCCTGTATCACCCGCTTATCGCCATTGCCGGGGGCGCTTATACCGTAGTGGTCATCGGCGTGGTCAATACCCGGCGGCCTGACCTGATGACCCGGTGGTTTGGGCGGATTTTTACCGGGCTATACTTTGTTCAACTGGCAGCCGGAGCGCTCAATGTGGTCTTATTGGCTCCTCTCTGGATGCAAATGTTGCACCTCCTATTAGCTGACCTGCTCTGGATTGTGCTGGTGCTTTTTGCAGCCTCTGTCTTGGCTCAACGAGTCGCTGAGGATGTGAAATCTGTTTAAAAGGGGGAAGACCCGTGCTGCCACGACACGGGTCTTCCTTTAGGAGGGAGGGTTCACACTATGATTAACTGTAGTGTTACCCTTATATTAAGGGGCCAAGATTAAAGGAAAATGAAGCAAAGATTAAACCAAGATTAAAAAATCAATTTACCGGGATCGGCGATGGCCGCAAGGTTTACCGGGACTTTTTACTTGGTTGTAGTAGCCAAAAACAAATATTACTTCCGATTATTTGGTATTAAATTGATTCATCGTATAGTCGAGGCCGTGCCTCAGGATGGCCTTGATCGCCTCACCCCCCCGTTCATAGACAACCCTCATGGCGGCCCATTCATCCGGTTTGAACTTTTGCAGCACATAAGCCTCTACCGGCATCTGACCCGGTGGGCGGCCAATACCCAGTCGCAACCGGGGAAAATCTTCGGTGCCCAGGTGTTGAATAATGCTGAGCATCCCTTTGTGGCCTCCTGCACCGCCCTTGGTCCGCAAACGTAGGGTGGCGGGTGGCAAATCGACGTCGTCAAAGGCCACTATAATCCGCTCCGGAGGCACTTTGTAAAAGTGAGCGATTGGAGCAACCGCTTCGCCGCTCAGATTCATAAATGTTTGCGGCTTGACCAGGGCCACATTGACCCCGGCTAATTCTCCTCGCGCCACTAAACCTTTATTGCGGTTTTCGTCAAAGTGGAAATAAGTATTATCACGGACGATAGTATCTAAAAGATGCCAGCCCGCATTGTGGCGAGTGTCAATATACTTTTGGCCGGGATTGCCCAGCCCGACGATGAGCCATTCTACCGGGCCGGAGGGTTTATCTTTTTTGGGCCGTCCGAATAAAGGGAAAGAAGCCATTAAGGTTATACATTTCGATTACGTTTCAGCCGGTCGATAAAACCCTGAATAAAGGTGCGCAGAGTGGCCAGGAAAGCAAACAACAGAAAAACGCTGAACATGATCCCGGCCCCATAGAGGCAGGCGTCTCTGAGGGGGGACAGCGAAAAACCGGTCACAGTTGGAATGAAAGAGTTGTTTTCGTCGGGGTTTTCCAGCGGCGGGCTGGTTTCCACGGGCCGGGGTGTGGGTGTATCAACCACCGGCTGCTCAACCACAATTGTCGGGGTGGGGGGAAGCGGTGTTGGCGTTTCTGTCGGAATACCTGGAACCGCCTCCGGTTGTTCGACGGTTGGGGGGGGAGTGTCGGTTGGCGTTGGTTGGGCATTAGCCACAACGACTTGCTGGGAAAAAGCCTCTAAATAGTTACCATCCTGTTTAACCGTTTGCAGCCGGAGGGTATAGCTGCCATCGGGAAACAGGGTAGTATCCCAGTTTTCCAAAACACCATTGATGACCGGTGTGTTATGAATAACGCCGATAATTTGCCAGCGGTCGCCGGTCACCGGCTCGGGGTGAATTTCAACCTTGTAAAATTGGAAGGATGTATGATCGGCGCTGCCGACAATCGGCGCCACGCCCCGCACAACCTCATTGCTGGCCGGGCTGTTGATAACGGCCACATCGGTTGCTTGTTGGGCCGGAGCAGCCACAGCGCCAGCCAATTGGATGAACCACCCGGCAACCAGGGTAAAAAGAATAAGAAAAATTTGGTAATTAGATAATAATATTTTGTGTTTTCTCATAGGTTCAGACAATTTTGGATTTACGATCTACGGCAAAACCAGGGTTGTTTACCTAATCGTAAACCTGAAATCACAAATCAGTTCAGGCTTTAACCGCAGAAGTTTAGCATGAATAGTATAGGATGTAAAACGCAAGGCCTGGTGATAACTGTCCGGATGAGAAAATATTCTATTTTT
>CAZUNT010000153.1:6226-17936 GCA_964622215.1 uncultured Caldilineaceae bacterium | reverse complement strand
TCATTTAGCCAATTTTAATCTTTTTGCTTTATCCTACTACAACAGCAACTTCTTCCGTACCAGTTGACAATTAACTTTGGCTTGTTTATAGTCTCAGTAGATCACAGATTCAGCGTAGCAGAGGCATCCCCATGCCTCTGCGGGCGGCATCCCTATGCCGCCCTACGGAAATTTGGAGCCATCCGGCGGCCTGCCGTCGGCGGTCGGCGGTCATCCGGCGGCCTGCCGTCTGCCGTCTGCCGTCGGCGGTCATTTTCAGGAGGTATCTTTGCCTAAAAAACTGCTGCTTTGGCTGCTGCCGCTGCTGTTTTTGGCCTGGCTGCCTGCCCCCACTTATGCCCAGGGGCCGCCGGAAAACGAAGCAGACTCTATTGACTGGCGCGAGCTAAAAACCGAAAATTTCATTATTGTCTACGCCGAGAGCGTTTCCGGCCTCGCCGATGCCCGCTGCGCTTGTGGCGTTGACGAAGCAGAAAAGTATACCGGCTTTATCGAGGATATTTATCACGACCTGACCACCGTCTTTGGCGTCGAACTGGAGACGCCCATTAATCTCCGCCTCTTTCCTACGGAAGAAAGTTATTACGAAGTTAATCCCTTAGCCGAGCAGTTGACCGGCGTCATCGCCCACGCCTTGAACAGCCGGGGTGAAATTGCCATAGCTGTACCCCGGACCCGCGGCCTGGCCGAGGCAGAGCTGATCAATAATATACGCCACGAATTGGCCCACTTTTTTGCTTCCTTTCTGTCCGACGGTAAGCTCAAAGCCGGTTTTCAAGAGGGGATTGCCCAATACCTGGAAAAGCCGACCGACCACACTAACTACGATCCCGCTATCCTTAAGCAGGCTTTTGAAGAAGATCGCGTTTTGACCTGGGCCGAACTGAACCAGGCCGAGGCGGTTTATAGCGACCCCCAGGTGGCCTATCCCCAAGCCCTGTCGATTGTCTCTTTTCTGGTCGATCGTTACGGTTTATCTACTCTGCTCGAGTTTCTCAAGGTGACGGCCACCGAGCCGGGCTACCGGAGCGCCCTGGCCGCCGCTTATGGTAAATCGGCGGACGATTTGGAGGCTGAATGGCTGGCCTACCTGCCGGAATATCTCGACGGGCGCTGGAAAATCAATGCCATTTATACCTATGACCTCAGCCGGGTCAGAGAATTGGTTAACAAAGCCGCCTACACCGACGCCGAAGCCGAGTTAGCTCAAATCGTCGGCCTGCTGGAGACGACTAATCAAAGGGAAACGCTGGCTGAAGCCGAAGCCCTGCTGGCTCGCGCCCACCAGGGTCAAGCCGCGGCCGCCCTGGCCGACGAAACCCGGCAAGCCCTGATAACCGGCAACTATACCCTGGCAAGGGAGAAAGGCCGCCAGGCTGTCGCTGCCTACGAAGCCTTAGGCTATCGAGAGCGCCTCCCGGAGATTCAGGTCTATCTCCATCGGGCCGAATTGGGACAGGGAGCGCTCGATCAACTCAGCCAGGGCGAACAATTACTGACTTTGCTCCGTTTTCTGGAAGCTGAACAAAAAATCCGCGAAGCGACCATCCTGCTGCAATCGCTGGATAATCCCACTGCTTCCGCCCGAGGCGCCGCCCTGCTGCTTCAATCGGCCGGGCAGCAAAGTCTCATCGCCTACACTTTATTGGCGGTGGGACTGGCTCTGTTGATTGCCAATGGGGTGCGCCGCCTGTTCAACCAGTTTAGCGCCGACCCGGTCGAGGTGGAGTTTATATGAGTCACCGCCGGCCGGCCTCGCCCTTGACCAGGTCTTTAAAGCGCCTGCAGACCGCTTTCTGGCAGCGACGGGCCGCTCACTGGCTGGTCCGCGCCGCCTGGCTGGCCCTGCTCGTTCCCACTATTTACATGGCCGGTTATCTTTGGTTAGGCTGGCCGGCCCGCTGGTATTACTGGCTGGGGCCGATGCTGCTGGTCGGCTTGTTGGCGCTGCTTTGGTCACTGCGACCCCTCCCCCTAAAACGAATGGTGCATCATCTGGACCGGCGACTGGGTTTGCGGGCGCGCCTGGTGACGGCCTTTGAGGTCAGTAGCTTAAAAGCGGCAAAACAAGCTGAAAACCCGGTCGTCGAACGCCTCTTCCTGGAAACGGTCAACACGACCATCAATTTACGCCAGCGAGTCCGCCCGTTTGATCGGGGCTTTTGGCTGGAGATGCAGACCCTCATGGCCGTGGTTGCGTTGTTGAGCGCCTTACTGATGCTCGATGCGCTGCAGCCCAACTTTCCCTCGGCCACCCCGGTTGAACTTCCCGCCGCGTGGCAGGAGCCAAAGGCCGACGAGGTTATTCCACCCGATCCTCAACTGCTGCCGCCGCCCTTCGCGCCGCAGATGCAGGTTCAGCAGCAGCTTGACCAGGCCGGGTTACAGCAAGCTTTGGAGAGTTTGGCCGATGCGCTGCGCGACCCGGCCGCCACTCATGCCATTGCCGAGGCTCTTGACCGGGGCGATTTAAGCGGCGCGGCGGAGGGTCTACGCCGCCTGGCCGACCGGTTAGGCCAACTATCGGAGCAAGCCCGCGCTGAATTGGGTCAATCGCTCCGGGAGGCGGCCCAGGCCATGGGAACGGCTGCGCCTGGTTTGACTGAACCTGCCCAGGCCGGCAGCAACGCCCTGGACGCGGACAATTTAGAGGCAGCGCGCCAGGCGTTGGAAGATTTAGCCGAAGTCTTAGAATCGCTGGGAGAAGTCCCGCCGGAAACAGCCCAGATTCCTCCCGAAAGTGGCAATCAACCCGGAGAAAACAGCCCGGCTCAATCGGACCAAAGTGAGGAGAACCAACAGCCCCCGCCTGACCAGGCCGGCGATAGTTCCGGGGCCGGGGCGGGCGCAGGTGAAGGTGAGGCTGAAGGCGGCAACCAACCGACGGAGGAGGAGCGATTGGCCGTAGAGGGAGAACCACTGGAATTGACCGGTGAAGCCGAGGCGGAGGGCCAGGTCTTACAGCCGGCCCCTCTTGATGCCCAGGCCGGGGACGAACTGACCGAGGACTCACCTTTTGCCCGCCGGCCGGTCAACATTTCCAACGGCGATCTCGGCCCCGATCCGTTGAGCTATCCCTGGCAAAAGCGAGATGTTATTCGCCGTTACTTTACGCCGTAAACGACCGCCGACCGTAGACCGCCGATTTAGCTGGTGGCGCAAAACTTGGTTTGCAAAAAATCAAGGCTCATAATGGATTTCAAGGAGTTGACGTATCGCCACCCATAGCCCGACGCTGAAGCATCGGGCTGAGAGGGCAAAGAACGCTGAAGCGCCCTAAAAAAGCAATTTTAGCCCAACCGGGCTTTGTTCTTTCAGCACGACGGCCTCAGCCTCGTGCTTCTGATGATAGCTCCTTGAAATACATATTGAGCCAAAATCAGTTATGTCCCCTCAGTGTCTCAGTGATTCGACCTGTCACCTATTCTGTTTTGTCAAATTGAGGGGGTATACGCTACTAAAATGTCAAAATATATAGGGAAGCAACTATGGCGCCTTTAGGTAAAGCTGTTATCAGTATCGGAGTTATCCTGGTCGTTGTTGGCCTGATCCTTTGGTTGGCGGGTGATAAGCTGAACTGGTTTGGCCGCCTGCCAGGCGACATCCGCCTCGAGCGGCCCGGCTTTAGCTGCTTCTTCCCTATTACCACGATGATTATTGTCAGTATTGTCCTGAGTATTCTGCTTTCCGTGCTCAGCCGGTTTTTTAACAGGTAACATGCGCTTTCAAAATATTTTTAGCCGCAAGAAAGAGCCATCCCTCCCCCTCTTTGACGAGGCTTTTTTGCGGCGATTGGAAAAATTGAGTTTTCGCACGGTCCCCTGGCTGCGGGGGACCATGTTGGGCGAACGGCGCAGCCGCAACCTGCGCCCGGCGCTCGATTTTAGCGACCACCGCCCCTACGCCAGCGGTGATGACCTGCGCCATGTCGACTGGAACGCCTATGCCCGCCATGAAGAGTTATTTGTGAAACTGGGCGAAGCCACCCAGAGCGTCAATATTCACATTTTACTGGATTGCAGCCCCTCGATGGCCTGGACGCCCGCTTACAAATCGACTCAGCCCGGCTTGACTACGGTCAGTAAGTGGGATGCGGCCCGGCGGCTGGCCGGCGCTTTGGGCTACCTGGGCCTGGCCGGGGGTGAGCGGGTTGAAATTACCCCCTTTGCCCACACCCTGGACGAAGGTTTTGGGCCAACCGAAGGCAAGCGGCGAGTTATTCCCATTCTGAAATTTCTATCAAATCTAACCCCGGCCCCGCTGTTGAGGGGGATAAGAACCGGCGATTTGACTTACAGCCTCACCGCCTACGCTCGTTCTCATCCCAGAGGCGGCTTGTTGGTGCTGATTTCGGATTTGTTCGACACAATCCCTCCTCACTTCTCAACGGGAGGCAAAGGGGGAGGGGAATTAGCCGACAGCCTGCAACATCTTGTTCCACCTCGCTGGCAAGTCCTGGTCATTCATTTGCTGACTGAAGAAGAGATCCAGCCCAGCCTGGAGGGTGACTTTGATCTGCAAGACAGTGAAACCGGCGAGAGTCTGCCTTTCCATCTCGACACCTCGACCCTGGCTCAATACCGCCTGCGTGTGCGTAAATGGTGCGCCGAGTTACAATCGGCCTGCGCCCGGCGTGGCGCTACCTATGCTCAAGTGCGGGCCGAGTGGCCGCTGGAGCAGGCGGTCATTCCCTTCCTCCGGCAGCGAGGGGTAGTTCAATGAATTTTTTGCTCCCTATGGCGGCGTTAGGGCTGCTGACCCTGCCGGTTATTCTAATTTTGCACCTGCTGCGCAACCGGCGGCAGCAACTACCCATCCCCAGCCTGGAACTGTGGCGCGGTTTGCAGCAAAAAAAGTATGGGGCGCTGCCCCGCAGTATCCCCCTTTCCCTGATGCTTATGCTGCAACTTCTGGCCGCCACAACCCTGACCCTGGCTTTGGCCCGGCCTGTTTTCTCTTTCCTGCTCGGCCAGCCCCGGCGGCTTATCTTCCTTCTTGACACCACCACCAGTATGGCGGCTGAGGATGGCTCGCCCGGTTCCGGCCAGAATCGCCGTTTTGACGTTGCCCGGCAGGCCATCCGGGAACAGCTCCAAACTCTGAACGACCAGGACACCTTCGCCGTCATTAGCTTGAATGTCCGGCCCGAAATTTTACTGAACGGCAGGGGAGAGCAAACAACTCAGGCGATGGCAGCCCTGGATAATCTCACCCCCGGCGCAACCGGCCTAAACTTGCCGGCCGCCCTGACCTTAGCCAATGGCCTGATTGACCCCCAGCGCCAGAACCAAATCATCGTCCTGACCGACGGCGCTTACGGCCTGGAGACCAACGCCCTCCCACCGATCCTGGCCCCCCTTGAATGGCCCATTATCCCCTCTGCCTCACCTCCCTCCAACCAGGCCCTGCTGAACGTCTCGGCGCGGACGTGGCCCGACGGCCGTCATCGCCTGTTCGCCCGGGTTGTCAATTACAGTGATGAGGCCGTGACCCGCAGGGTGCGCGTCCTGACCGGCGGGTCTCTTTTTGACGAGGTGACGATACAGCTTGAGCCACAGGGCGAAACAGCCCGAGTCTGGACACTACCCGCGCCCGCGGAAACAGCAGCCGTCGAAATCGTCGAGGCCGATGGGCTGGTCCTCGACAACCGGGCCGAGTTATTCTTGCAAGATACGGCCCGCTACCGGGTACGGCTGGTTTCCAAAACGCCGGAAATCCTGGCCCGCGCCCTGGAAGCTCAACCCGGCGTCGAATTGACGATAGAAGCCCCTGCGGCCGCAAAGCAAGACCCCGGAGATTTTGATCTAACCGTATTTGAAGGCGCGGGCCTGCCGATTGATTTGACTGCCTGGCCGCCCGGCAACGTGTGGGTCGTCAGCCCACCCCTGGGCCATCCCCTCCTGCCCGCTCAGAATTACACCCGCAATCTTCGCCCCAACCCGGCTCCCGCCTCGCCTCTGCTGGCCGGCGTTGATCTATCAGGTGTCTACTTTAACCGGGTTCACCAGTTGACCCTGCCCACCTGGGCTAAGGTCGATCTAACCGCCGCCGCCACTCTCCAGGTAGAGCGTCCAGGTGAAGCGGCCAATCTCTCTACCGGCCAACCCCTCATCTTTCACGGTTCCGTTGGCCCCAGCCGCCTGGTGGTCTGGGCTTTTGATTTGGCGGCCAGTAATTTACCGGCCCGGCTGGCCTTACCGTTGCTGACTGCCAACACCCTTCAAACCCTGCTCTCTCCCGCGCCGCAGTCGGTTGTGCCGGTGGGTGAGCCGGTTCCGATCCATGCTAATTTTAGCGTGGAACCTCCAGGGGGACGCCGCTTGTTTTCTACCTTTGAAGAAGGACAAGCGGAGGGGGCTTTTACTCGCACCCAGCAGCCTGGCCTGTATAAAATTTATAACAACCGGGATGAATGGGTGGCCGGTTTCGCCGCGCATGCCGGCTCAGCCCTGGAGTCGAATTTGAAAGTGCAGTTCCAACCTGCTGCCTTGAACCTGCAACCAGCAATGATTAACCTCCTCCCCCCTCAAACCGGGCATCATGATTTTTGGCCCTGGCTGGCCGGGGTGGTATTAATGGTGGTTGTGGTCGAAGGATGGTTAGCATGGCGGAAATAGGATTACAAAATCCGTGGGCGCTCGTTGTTTTGCCCATGCTGTGGCTACTGCTGCTGGCTTTTGCCTGGCGCCGCCGCTTTAAACCGTTCGGCGCTTTTCTGCTGCGATTGGCGATCTTGGTCTTGATTGTTCTGGCTCTGTCGCGCCCGGTGTTTGTGCCTCAAGCCATTGCCTCAGGCAGCGCCGAACCACAACGCCTGGTGCTGCTGGTTGACCAATCGGCCAGCCTGGGACCGGCAGGTCAGCAAGCTGTGCGGACCGAAGCCGCTCGCCTGGCCCAAGAGTCGCCGGATACTCTGTCCCTTTATTTTGCCGATCAAACCGTCATTATCCCTGCTCCTCCAGCGCCGGGGGAAATCAGCCCTACCCCCTCGATCCAAGGCCGGAGTCAAGAGCGCCTCCTTAACCCTACCGTCTCCAATCTGGCCGAGGCGTTAAGAACCGGCCGGCAGCTCCTCGACGGCCGGCCGGGGCGGCTGGTGTTGTTATCCGATGGACTGGCGACCACAGGCGATACCACCCAGGCGTTGTCTGCCCTGATCCAACACGGTATTCCGGTTGATGTTTTGCTGGTAGACGAAGCGACCCGGCAAACCTGGCAGGGCGGATCTAACGAGGTCCGGGTGGTTAAGTTGAACGTCCCGCCGGTGTTACGCCAGGGTGAAACCTTTGCGGTCGAAGTGACCCTGCATACGTTTGCGCCCGCCCAGGTGAGGCTCAATCTGACCCAGGGAGAAACCGCGCTGGCTGAGGACACCGTGCCTCTAGAGCCGGGTTTCAACCTGTTCACTTTTGACGCCACAGCCCAGGCAGTTGGCCCGCAGACGTTCCAGGCTGCCGTGACGTCGGCTCAGACGGACGATGTACAGCCGGCCAATAACCGGTCGGCCGCTTTTACCCAGGTTTATCCGGCGCCTCAGATTCTTGTCGTCAGCGATAAGGTGGGGCCATGGGACCGTTTTATACTCCAGTTGAAGGAGGCCGGCTTTACCGTTGACTGGCGGAGTCCGGTTGACCTGCCTCCCCGCCTGTCGGGGTTAGAGCCTTATGCCGGGATGGTCCTGGCCAATGTGTCGGCGCGGAGCTTACAATTGGAGCAGATGCTGGCCGTTCAGGAATTTGTGCGCAGCCTGGGCCGGGGTTTGCTGGTCACAGGCGGGCGCAGCAGCTTTATCCTGGGGAGTTATCAAGATACGCCCCTGGCCGAGCTGCTGCCGGTCACACTGGAGCCGCCGCCCCGCGAAGAGCGTCCCCCCGTTGCCTTATTGCTGATTATTGATCACTCCGGCAGTATGATGGAACAAAGTAAACCGGCCACCAAACTGGCTATGGCCAAAGAAGCCGCCATCCGAGCCACCGACATCTTGGGGCCGCAGGATTTGATCGGGGTGCTCATGTTTGACGATACCTACGAGTGGGTCATTCCTTTCCAGCAAGTAAGCGATGGGGCCGCCCTGCTGGAAATTCAGCGAAAGATTGCCACTATTCCAGGGGGTGGGGGCACGCGCATTTTGCAGGCTCTCCAGGTAGGATTACCGGCCCTGGCCGAGCAAGAGATCGCCAAAAGCGCCCGCCATGTAGTGCTGCTAAGCGACGGCCAATCCTTTGACGGAACGTCGGGGCCGGAGGCTTATAATGAGGTGGTTAACGCCGCCCAAGAAGCCGATATTACCCTATCCACCATTGCCATCGGCCAGGAAGCCGATCAAGATTTGCTGGCCCGCCTGGCCGAACAGGGTCGGGGACGCTATCATTATGCCCCGGCGCCCGATGAATTACCCGAGTTGACCATCGAGGAAAGCGATATTTTGCGCAGCAACGCCGTCCAGGAAGGAGAGTTTCAACCCGCAGTTTCTACACCACACCCTATTTTGCGCGGCCTGATAACTCCAACCGAAGACGCTGAGGCTAATAAACTACCCCTCTTAACCGGCTATTTAGCCCAAACCCCCAAACCTCTGGCCGAGGTAGCCCTCCAAGTTGGGCCAGGCGATCCCCTGCTTACGGTGTGGGGTTACGGCCTGGGCCGGGTAGCTGCCTGGACTTCTGATACGGGCAGCGAATGGGCCGACGCCTGGGCCGCCTGGCCTGAAGCCGGCCGCTTTTGGGGACAGGTGATGGGTTACACTCTGCCCGCGCCGGGTTTGGGCCTGTTGCAGCTTGAGGCCGAGCCATCCCCCGCCGGCGTTGTCACCCTGACTGCCGAAGGGTCCACCCCCACCGGTCAAACCGTCGATCTGGCCCAAACGGAAGCACTTTTGACCACACCCGGCGGGCGCGAGATCCCGGTAACACTGCGGCAAGTCGCGCCGGGCCGCTACCAACAACGGCTACATCTGTCCGACCCCGGCGCTTATCAAGTTACCGTCACTCAAACGCACCCCGACGAACCGGAAGAGACGGCTGCAATCGGCTTGGTGATGCCCTACCCCGCCGAGTATGCCTTGCCCGCCGAAGGAACCGGCGATTCACTCCTGCGGCAAATTGCCGAGACGACCGGCGGGCGGACCTTTACCCTGGGCGAATCCTTGCAGGCCACAGGTTGCACGTCACAGGTTGCAGGTTGTGAAGAGGATAAGTTACAGGATACAGAGCCAACCTCCTTTATCGAAAATCTAAAATCCAAAATCGTAAATCCGAAATCCGAAATCGAGCTTTGGCCCTGGTTGCTGGCAGCGGCGCTCATTTTATGGCCGGTTGAAATCGCCTGGCGGCGTTGGGGGAGACTCAGGATTCAATAGTAATCAGTGAACAGTCAGCAGTGAACAGTCAGCAGTGTTTCAACTGTTCACTGACCACTAATCACTGATAACTGTTCACTATTCCCAAGGAGATTAAGGCTAGATCAATGTCATCAACTTACTCTGAGCAAGATTATCAAACCACCCAATCAGTCGAGCCGCAAATAACTGTTGACGGCTTCCGCCAGACAGTGACGGCGATTGAGCAGGAAGTGGGCAAAATCATCGTGGGCCAGCAGACCCTGGTACGCCAGTTGCTGATTACTCTGTTAGGCGGCGGTAATGCCCTGCTGGAAGGCGCGCCGGGTCTGGGCAAAACCATGTTGGTCCATACCCTGGCCCAAGTTATCCATTGCAGTTTCAGTCGCATCCAATTCACCCCCGATTTGATGCCCGCCGACATCGTCGGCACAACGGTCATTGCCGTAGACGAGACTGCCCAGCGATATTTCCGTTTTGAGCCGGGGCCAATCTTTGCCAACATCGTTTTGGCCGACGAGATTAACCGGGCTACGCCCAAAACTCAATCGGCCCTGTTGGAGTCGATGCAGGAGCGTAAGGTGACGGTTTCTAAAACCACCTATCCATTGGAGCAGCCCTTCTTTGTTCTGGCCACCCAAAACCCGATTGAGATGGAAGGCACTTACCCTCTACCCGAAGCCCAGCTCGACCGCTTCTTTTTCCAGATTCAGGTCAATTTCCCCAATCATAGTGAATTGATCGAGATTGCCGATCGCACCACCAGCGCGGACGATGTGCGCTTGGCGACAGTAGCCAGCGGCGCGACCATTCTGGCTATGCAGCGGCTGGTCCGACAAGTTCCTATTGCCAGTCATTTGACCGCGTACGCGGTTAGTCTGCTGGAAGCCACTCATCCTCACCAACCTACCGCACCCGACCACGTGCGCCGTTTCGTGCGGTATGGAGCCAGCCCGCGGGGGCTGCAAGCTATGATTATTGCCGCCAAAGCATTGGCCCTGCTGGATAACCGGCATAATGTAGATCATCGTGATTTGCAGGCGGCTATGCTGCCGGCGCTACGTCATCGCCTGATTCTCAATTTTGAAGGTCAGGCCGAAGGCATTACCCCTGACGAAATTCTGCGCCAAGTCATTCAGCGTATTCCCTTGACTTAACTTGCCGGTCAATCTGGACAAACTACCCTGCTTATGCTAAACTCATGCTTGAGATCTGGATAGTACATCTGTGAAAAATTATTCAAAAAGCTAAACCCGAATGAATTGTTGCTGCCAAAAGACAAAATAGCGTAAAATTGGAGGCCGAGCGAGAATAAGATGGATTATCGCGCCCGCATTTTGTGTATAGATGATGAACCAGGAGTCATCGAGCTAGTTAGCCTGATTTTGAAAGCCCAAAATATTCTGGTCGAAGGGGCGGAGAGTGGACCTGAAGGCTTAGCTGCCATGCACCAAAACCCACCTGATGCTGTTCTGCTTGATATTATGATGCCGGAGATGGATGGTTGGGAAGTTTATAAACGAATGCGCGCCGACGAAACCCTAAAAAACATCCCGGTCATCATTTTAACTGCCCGGAACAGTACGTTTGAAGAAATAATTGCCCGTGAACGAGCGGGGGTTAATGATTATGTGACCAAACCTTTTGTACCGAATGATTTACGCCATAGTTTGGCCCGTGTTTTGGGTCTTTCCACAAACCAGGTTAACGCATGAACGACAAGAAACATATCCTTTGTATAGAAGACGAAGCAGAAATGATCGAACTGATGCGCCTGGTCCTCGAGCGGGAAGGCTTCGAGGTTACCGGTGCAATGGGCGGCGAACAGGGTCTCCGGGCTATGAAGGAAAAAAAGCCCGACTTGATTTTGCTTGACTTGATGATGCCAGGCATTGACGGCTGGGAGGTTTATCGGCAAATGCGGGCTGATCGAGAATTAACCGAAATCCCGGTTATCATCGTCACCGCCAAAGCTCAGAGCATCGACAAGGTGTTAGGGCTGCAAGTAGCCAAGGTGGCGGATTACATCACCAAACCTTTTGGCCCCAAGGAGCTAATCGCTAGTATTCATCGGGTTTTTACTAAACAAAGTTCTTAAGATAAGTCAGCCATTTTATCTTGCCCCCGTAGCTCAGAGGATAGAGCACCTGCCTTCTAAGCAGGGTGTCACAGGTTCGAATCCTGTCGGGGGCGCCAGTAGTAATTGAAGATACAAAGCCCCATCTTTAGTCGGTGGGGCTTTATGTTTACCAATCGTATCTACCAAGAAACAGCATGTTTCTTGCTGGATGAAGACCAAAATGTAAAAAAAAACTTTTTGGGTGGGGAACATTTAAAACAAACCAAAATTAAATTTACCCCAAATAAACCGGA
>CAZUNT010000153.1:0-6216 GCA_964622215.1 uncultured Caldilineaceae bacterium | reverse complement strand
TTAGGGTCTGGGACACTTTCAACCAAGCCAGACTGAAATTTGCACCACGATCACCGCTGAATCCGCGCCGAGCCGCCCTTGGCGAACGCTCGCACCTGCTCCACGGTCGCCATCGTCGTGTCGCCGGGGTAGGTGGTCAGCAGCGCGCCGTGCGCCCAGCCCAGGTTGACCGCTTCTTGCTCGGATGCGCCGGACAACAGCCCGTAAAAGAAGCCGGCGGCATAGCCGTCGCCGCCACCCACGCGGTCCAGCACGTCCAACTCACAGGTCGGCGCCTGATAGGTCTGGCCGTTGATCCAGGCGACCGCGCTCCAGCTATGGTGGTTGGTCGAGTGGACCTCACGCAGCGTGGTTGCCACGACCTTGACGTTCGGGTACATGGCGGTCACTTTGTCAATCATGCCAAAAAAGACGCTTGGGTCCAGCTTGGACTTGGCCGCGACCTCTGGCCCGGTGATGCCGAGACCCATCTGCAGGTCCTCTTCGTTGCCGACGATCACGTCGACATTTTCCACAATCCGCTTGAGTATCTTCAGGGCGACCTCGTGCCCGCCCCACATGTTCCACAGTTTGGCGCGGTAGTTGAGGTCAAAGGAGGTGACGGCGCCGGCCGCCTTGGCTGCCTTCATGCCCTCGCTGATCAGCTCGCCCGTGGTCTCGGACAGTGCGGCGAAGATGCCGCCGCTGTGGAACCAGCGCACGCCGCCGGCAAAGATCTTGTCCCAGTCGAAATCACCTGGCTTCAGCAACGCGCCGGCTTCATTGCTGCGGTTGTAGAACACCACCGGCGCCCGCACGCCCTGCCCACGGTCGCTGTAGACCGTGGCCATGTTCGGACCGGTTACGCCGTTATGCGCGAAGCGCTTGTAAAAGGGGGTGACGCCCATAGCCCGCACCCGTTCGGCGATCAAGTCGCCGATGGGATAATCCACCATGGCGGTGGCGATGCCCGTCTTCAGGCGGAAGCAGTCGGCCAGATTGGCGGCCACATTAAACTCGCCGCCGCTTACGTGGATATCGCAGTGGGTGGCCTTCCGAAAGGGGATGAGCCCCGGGTCCAGGCGATGGATCAGCGCGCCCAGCGAGACCAGGTCCAACGCCCCAACCCGAACATCCTCTGCAGAGGCAGGTTTTAGATCTAAACCATAACTCATTATTTGCTCCTCACTTTGTATAATTTTTCACCGGCCTTGGCCACGTAGAGGATGCCTTCATCCTCCCGGTTTTGCCAGTCGGCCGGGTTAATGGTGGCCGGATCCAGGTAGCCCAGGTTCAGCCTGGCGCAATCCTGGGGCGAGATCTTGCTCGCCAGCGTAACGCGAACGTTGGGTCTCTCGGCGCCGTTAGAGTCCATCACCCCCGAACCGCGCACGTGAGTGCTGTGGGCCAGCACGCCCAAAGGCATGTGCTTGTAACGATCCCAGTCGCGTAAGAAGTAGGGCAGGATGTGATAGCCCACCTCGTAGATGTATTTGCCATGCACGTGGCTGACCACATCCAGGTGCGGGGCGTAGATCACGACCTCACCCCCCACTTCGGCTACGGACTCCATCTTGTACATACATTTGCCTGCGGTCCAGAGTTCGTCGTACATAGGCGGGCAGCAGGACAACACGCGTTTATACGGCTGATCGCACCATTGGATATGCCGTTGCGACGACACGTCGGCCGCCGCGCTCCAGGTATCGTACACGTCGCCGATAAGCACGCCCGCCAGGTCATGCCCTTCGACGATCAAGGCCGCTAGCGTAGCCGGCGTCTTCAGACGTTGCGCCGCGGCATGCACCATGGCCCGCACAGGGGTGTCTTTGATCCCGATGGTGCCGACGACGGTCGCCAGCGCGCCCAGCCAGTGGGTAGCGTTGATCACATCCGGTCCGGAGATGCCGGGGAAGAAGTATTTCGCTCCCCCTGAGAAGCCGACCACTTCGTGCGGGAACGTCGGGCCGACGACGATGATGTGATCGTGCTCCAGGGCGGCCTTGTTGATGCGGACGTTGATCTCGTTCGGCAGAGAGGGGTGCCAACTCGGCCCGGCCAGTTGTTTGATCTCGTCTTGGTCCAGCACGCCCAGCGAGGTCAACGCGGCTGGATCATCCCAGGCATGGTTGAGCAGGCTCACATGCCGGAATGTGGTGGCGCGTTCCTCCGCGGTGATACCCACCAGATGGTTCAGGTCATCTTCAGAGTACCCTGGGTGCGTCCCCAAGGCGACCATAACATTGAGTTCACGCGCGTCGTGCAGGACCTGAACCACCATACGGAACAGTTCGGGCAGCGGCAGCGAGCGCGTATGGTCGGGGATGAGCACCAATACCTTCTGCCCCCTGAACCTGCCGCCCAGGCCCTGGGCAAGTACTTCCCTGACGGCCTCCTCTGTTAGAAGGCCGGTTTCCGCAATTGCTTGAGCAATAACCATATATTATATCTCCTATTTGCCTTACACCCCGGCGTACGAGGAGAACCCACCGTCTACCGGTACTGTGATGCCCGTCACGAATGCGGACGCGGGCGAAAGCAGCCAGAGCACCGTGCCCAGCAGGTCTTCGGGGACGCCGAAGCGGCCCATGGGGGTGTGGTTGATGACCTTCTGGCCGCGCTCGGTCCACCCGCCGGTTTCTTTGTCGACCATCAGGAAGCGGTTCTGCTCGCCAATGAAAAAGCCGGGCGCGATTGCGTTGACCCGGATCTTGCCGGAGTAGTTCTGGGCCATGTACACGGCCAGCCAGGAAGTAAAGTTCGTGATGGCGGCCTTTGACGCCGAGTAAGCCGCGATATTTGTCAGCGGGCGATACGCGTTCATAGATGAGTAGTTCAGGATTACCCCTTCGCCCGTCTCGGCGAACTGTTTGGCCAGGATCTGGCAGGGCATCATCGTGCCGAGGATATTCAGGTCGAGCACGAATCGTATTCCCTCCTCCGGGATGTCGAAAAAGCTCATGGTCGGGTTGACCGTAGCTTTTGGGCTGTTGCCGCCCGCAGCGTTGACCAGGCCGTAGAGTCCGCCAAAGCGCTCTTTGATATAGGTGCCGGCCTCCGTCAGGCTGTCGCGGCTCATCACGTTGACCTCATATGCCTCAACCTGGTTGGCGCGATCCCCCAGGCGTTCCTTGATGGCCGGAACCCCTCCCAGCCTGAGATCGAGGATTATGACATTCGCGCCGCAGCCGGCCAGCGCGACGACCACGTCGCTACCCAACGCGCCGGCGCCGCCCGTCACCGCAAAGGTCTTGCCGGTAAAATCGTACATTGCCATCAGTTCATCACGGTTCATGTATTGCTCTCCTTTAAATTGTCCAATGTTTCGCCTATTGCTGCATGTGCGCTACAGCCGGGTTGTGATTCCGGTAGCAGCCAGCAAAAGGAAAAGAATCATCTGAATGAACGGCTTAGACTGGGTGTTTTTTGCCGTCTTGGCATTGGTTTTTCTGATCACGGGCGGGAACAAGGCCTTCCGCTATGAGCGGGCCAATGAACTATTTATATAACATCCAGTAGGAGTTGTCAAACCCCTGAAGATTAAAATTCCTGCCCAAGTGGATGGTTGCACGAGTCGTACCTGCTGACCAAGGGGTCAATTGTTCGATGGGTGGATGCTCTATTTTTCTGGTTGCTAATAAAGCAGTATAATTAGGGGGTGAGGATTATCAACCGTGAATCGTGAAGAAATCATCGAACTCATCAAGACAGCGCGGGCAAAGGACGAAACGCCCGACCTGCGCAACGCCAATCTCGTTGGGGCAGACCTGAGTGGAGTTGAACTGACCAAGGTTAACTTACGTTATGCCAATTTGAGTCAAGCTAACTTAAGGGGAGCTAACCTGGAAGGCAGCGACCTCACCGGGGCTAACTTAAGCGATGCAGATTTGTCGAAAGCCAGGCTCAAAAATGCCGAATTGATGGGGGTTAACCTGATCAGAGCCAAGCTGAATGAGGCCGATCTGATCGACGCCAGTCTGCATAATGCTAACTTAACCGATGCCTACCTGACCGACGCCAAGCTGGTTGAATCGACTTTGCGGGGGGCCGGTTTGAAAGTAGCCGATATGCTCAAGGCTGACCTGGAAGGAGCGAACTTGGTGCGGGCCGACCTGACCGGCGCTAATGTCACCGAGGAACAGCTCAGCCGGGCTAAAAGCCTCAAAGGCGCGGTCATGCCGGACGGGACGATTCATCCCTAGCCTGATCACGATTGAGGTTAAAGGGGATTTGTATGCCCCCCAAGATCATCTCACCGCGTCGAGGGATCAGGTTGGGGCCTATGGGTAGCCGGTTGCAGAGCCGGTAATTTGCCTATCACGTAAGCCACGACCAAAGCCGCCTCGTGGGCGTAACCGCCGACAAAATAAGTCGCAAAATCTTCCCCCTTGCGCTGTACGGCCAGACCATCGGTAAAAGCCTGAACTCCGACCAATTTGCGATCCAGCCGGATGAAGGTAAAAGTATTGCTGGGAAAAACGAGGCGTTGGTTGGTACAAAACAAGTTGCCTCGATCTTGCCAGGTGATGCCCTCTCGCGGTACGGGTCGCTCCGGTACATAATGTCCCCCCTCAGCCAATGGCGCGCCCTGGCCCCGCCGCAAGTTATTGACCTGCAAAAAACATTCCTCGTTCAACTGCTCCAAAATCACCTGGGCCAACATGGTCCTGACCGGGCGAATTACATTGACTGAACCCTGGGCAATAGCCGCCAACTGTTGATCGGTATAAACATTACCAATAACTACCTTCAGCAAGTCGGGGGGCAGGGCTGAACCGGCCAGGGATTGTTGGGCCAGGGTGAAGTTCCCTTCACCCCACCCGGTTATTACGTAATGCCCCTTTTTGAATAACCCCAGCCAAGAGCGCTCTTTTAGCGATAGGTCGCAGTGGGTGCAGCGATAAAGTCCATCCTCATGCACCACAACTGCCCCTTGGTTGCACAAGGGACACTCTTTATACAAAGTCTCCTCTGCCACGTCTTAGACTCCTTATTTACACTTTAACCACTACCCAAATAAACAATTGTTTGTGGTCCATCGGGGATAACACAGAGGCGAGCCTGGGAACCGTATTGTTCTTGCAGATGGGTTACTGTCTGCTCTATATTGCGGCAAGGGGTAAAGAGCGCCCGCCGGATTTGCTCGTCGGTCAGGCCGTCGCTGTAAACATACACTTCAGCCCGCAACTGAATCATGGCCTGAATCTGCACCTGCCACTGGTCTTGAGCGTTGAAACCGGGCCGGGCCAACATATCCAGCACCCCCTGGGGCGAACCGGCTTCAGCCAGCAGGTCGGCATAACGACCATGATCCGGCAGGCCGTCGGCGCACTCCGCTGCTACGACGATCGCCCCGCCTGGCCGCACAATTTGATTAGCCGCGCTCATACCCTTGACCGCCTGGTAGAGATTCTGGTCGAGCGGGTAGCCGCTGTTGGTGGTAATCACCACATCATACGGTGCATCTACCCTGGCCATAGCGTTCTCGCGGACAAAGGCGCAGCCGGCCGCGTGAGCAGCCAGCATATCCCCGGCAAAAACGCCGGTAATTTCGCGCCGGTTGTTGAGAGTCACGTTGATCAGAAAAGTGGGTTGGGCCCGTAGGGCAACCTCGCGCATCTCTTCCCAGATGGGGTTGCCCTCGATGCTACCCCAGGTTGCTTTGGGATGGGCAATCATATCTCGGCCGTGATTGGTCAACACGCTTTCGGCTCCGGCCAGGGCGGGCAGCACCCCTTTGGGACCGCCGCTAAACCCGGCAAAAAAGTGCGGCTCAATAAAACCGGTCAAGAGGCGGATATCGGCTTCCATGAAGAAACGATTGACCCGCACCGGATAGCCAAACGAGGTCTGCCCCAGCGAAACCAGGTTCGCTTCATCAAAGGCGTCGTGTTGGAGGCAGCGATAGGCGTCTACGACGGCGTCGCCTAGCATCAAACGCAGTTCCGCCTCGGTTTGCCGGCGGTGGGTGCCCAGGGCATTAAGCAGGGTGATATCTTCGCGGGCCACTCCGGCGGCTTCCAGTTCGGCCAGCAGGGCGGGCAAAAGGCGGTCGTTGGGGGTGGCGCGGGTGATGTCGCTGTGGGCGATAACCACTTTATCACCCGGTTTGACTTTAGCCGCCAACGGGGCCGAGCCGATGGGCCGGCGCAAAGCCTGGCGAATGGCGGCAGTTTCGTCCGGTAAACCCGGTAAAAAGCGGGCAGAGACAATATCGGTTGTCTCAGGCAGGTCAAC
>CAZUNT010000152.1:0-18129 GCA_964622215.1 uncultured Caldilineaceae bacterium | reverse complement strand
GTTCAGTTATACTGACCTGGAGGGTCAACCTAAAAAGAAACCCTTAAAGGTTCCTGTGAAGGTGCTCCCACGTACCGATATCGTGGAAATAGATTTTGGCGGCTTGCCCGATCTCGATATGTAATGGGTGAACTTCTGGTTTCTAAGTGATAAGGCGAAAATATGGCTGAACTAACCCAAACCGATGAAAAAGTGTTGCAGCATCTCAGCGACCGGGTGGTCCTGAAACCCTTAACGCGGTGGAACGATGCTTACAAAGAGTTTCCCCGCTACGTGATGGAATATCTCTGCGCCCGCTACGTAGACCCAGCCAATCCGATTGCCGGGCAGAAACGGATTGATCGACTGCTTCAAGAGCACTACGTGGACAGTGAAGCCAGAGAACTGATCAAAAGCCGCATCAAAGAACAAAAGGAGTACGTCCTGTTAGGTTCATTTCAGGTCCGTCTGGATGCCGCTCGCGACCACTACTGGGCCGAAGTACCGGCTTTAGGGGATAATCACGTGCGGGTCAGCCAGCGCATCCTGCAAGATTATGGAGATGTGCTGCTAACAGGGGGCGCCTGGGGCACCATGACTATTGAGTACGACGCCCGGTATGAACTCGGCGGGCGGCTGTATCCCTTTTTTATCCGCGAATTTAAACCTTTTCAGATTACCCGCCTCGACCTGGAGGATTACATCGCCAAGCGCCAGTTATTCGCCGACCAGGAGTGGATTGATCTGCTCATTACCAGCATTGGGTTTAACCCGGCTAGATTCGAGCAACGAGTCAAAATGCTTTTTTTGCTGCGCCTGGTGCCTTTTGTTGAGCCTAACTACAACTTGATCGAGCTGGGGCCGCGAGAAACGGGCAAAACCTACACTTACCGCAACACTTCCAGCCGCTCTTTTGTGATTTCAGGGGGTAAAGCCACGCCGGCCACGTTGTTCTACAACCTGGCAAGCCGTAAGATCGGCATCTTGGGCTATCGTGACGTCATTTTCTTCGATGAGATCGCCAACACCCGCTTTGGCGATCCCGAAGCGACCATCAGTGTGCTCAAGGATTACATGCAAACCGGGCGTTTCAGTCGCGGCCCTCTGGAGTTTTCCTCACAGGCCAGCATCGTCCTGGGCGGCAATATTGACACCGATACCAAACGCCGCAAACCGGTAGATCGTTATATCCACCTTTTTGAAGTCTTGCCCCCCGAACTCGGTGCAGACACCGCCTTTTTGGATCGTATCCACGCTTTTTTGCCGGGCTGGGAGCTGCCCAAAATCCAGCCCGAAAACTACGCTAAAGGCTACGGCTTTATCACCGATTACCTGGCGGAAATCTTTGCCCTGCTGCGCCGGCGCACCGATTTCGGAACGGCGGTCAAAGCCCAGGCTAATTTTAGTGGCATCACCGGCCGCAACGAAAGCGCCATTATCAAAACATCCTCCGGCCTACTCAAGCTCATCTACCCTCATCGTACCACCGACGATCTTCAGCGCGACGAATTAGCTCTCTGTATCAACCTGGCCACCGAGTGCCGGGAGCGAGTCCTTGACCAATTGGCTATCATTGCGGAAGATGAATTTAAGCCGATTAAGTTCGACGTGCTGTCGTAGTAGGGTATATCTTCTATCCCTCTTCAGATTTTTTGAAACTACAAAAGTGAGGAGTTTATTTATTACGTCGTTATTCATTGTCTTCAATAAAAAATTTAAGTGAACAAAGTAAGGCTCACCGGGTTTTGAAACCCCTCGGCGAGCCTGTACTTAATAAAATAAGTCGAACACAAAATACACAAACTAACTTGACATAATATTATTCCACTGTTACCGATTTGGCCAAGTTCCTCGGCTGATCCACGTCCGCGCCGCGCCAGACGGCGGTGTGATAGGCCAGTAGTTGCAGTGGAATGACGGATAGAATGGGCGTGAGTAAGGGATGGGCTTTGGGAATGGTCAGCACGTGGTCCGATTTGCGGGCTACTTCTTCGTCGCCTTCGTTGAGGAGGGAGATAACAATGCCGTTACGCGCCCGCACCTGCTCGATCTGGCTGATCATTTTATCGTAGACGTGGTCTTGGGTCACAATGCAGACAACCGGCATTTTGTCGTCGATGAGGGCAATGGGGCCGTGTTTCATTTCGCCCGCCGGGTAGCCCTCGGCATGGATGTAGCTGATCTCCTTGAGCTTGAGCGCCCCTTCCAGGGCAACCGGGTAGTTCAGACCACGCCCCAGGAAGAGGAAATGTTCCCGCTTGTGATACAGATTAGCCAACGTGGCGTAATCATTGTAGCCGTCGACCAGCACCTGGCCGGCCAGTTCCGGCAGATGGGCCAGGGCAGTGGCCAGCTCAAAACTTTCTTCGCTCGAAAGTACGCCGCGTTGTTGCCCCAGGTACATGCCCAGGAGGAATAAATCGGCCAAGGTAGCCGTAAAGGCTTTGGTACTGGCCACCCCAATCTCCGGCCCGGCCTGCATTAAGATGGACCCGTCGCTGATACGGTGGGCCATACTGCCGTGGACATTGACAATACTCCAGATTTTGGCCCCCTTGCTTTTGCCTTCCTCCATCGCCGCCAGGGTATCCACTGTTTCGCCGGATTGAGTGATGGCCAAGATGGCCGTTTTAGCGTCAATTAAGGGATCACGATAGCGGAACTCCGAGGCATAGTCAACGGAAACGTTGACTTTGGCCAACTTTTCGATAATAAATTTACCTACCTGGCCGGCGTAAGCCGAAGTGCCACAGGCGACGATGATAATTCGCTCGATGGCTTTAGCCTCCGCCGAAGTGAGCGGTAAATCCTCCAATTTCACCTGGCCGGTGATAAAATCGATACGCCCGCGAATGGTACTCTGAATCGATTGAGGCTGCTCGTGGATTTCCTTCTGCATAAAGTGGCGGTATTGACCTTTTACGGCGCTGACCGGGTCCCAGGTGATATGAAAAGTTTCCTTGCGGATAGGGCGTCCGTCGAGCCGGCTGAAGTCAACTTTATCGGCTGAGATGACCGCCATCTCCCGGTCTTCTAAAAAGATAACATGTTGGGTGTGTTCCAGGATGGCCGGAATGTCGGAGGCCAGGTAATTTTCGCCATGACCCAGGCCCACAATGACTCCGCCGGCATTGCCTATTCGCACCGTCACAATCTTATCCGGCTCCTGTTTGCTGATTACGGCGATGGCGTGAGCGCCTTGCAGCAGTTGAAAGGCACGCCGGCAGGCTTCCGTCAGCGTATTACCTTCGGCCAGGAATTTGTCAATCAAATGGGTGATGACTTCTGTATCCGTGTCGGATTTGAATTCGTGGCCCTCATGCTGTAGTTCGGCTCGCAGGGTCATGAAATTTTCGACAATGCCATTTTGCACCACGGCAATCACCTTGGCCTCGTCGGCGTGAGGATGGGCGTTGCGCTCGATGGGCGCCCCGTGCGTAGCCCAACGGGTATGGCCAATCGCAATATTTCCCACCAAGGGCATTTCTCTTAATTTGGCTTCAAGATTAATCAGTTTACCTTCAGCCCGGCGGATATCCAGGTTGCCATTAACCGAAGCAATACCCGCCGAGTCATAACCACGATACTCTAATTTTTTTAGACCATCAAAGACAATCGTCGTCGCATTTTGGGGACCAACGTAACCAACAATACCGCACATGATAATTTTCCTTTCGAGTTTTGGCTGACAAATGACCGCAGACCGCTGACCGCCGCAACTATATCCATTAAGGATAGAATCTTACATTATCCGTGGAGCAGGAAGCGTAGAGCGCAAAGCGAAAAAACGCTACCCGCTCTACGCTCTACGTCTTACAAATGCAACATCTCAACCTTAATCGTATATAAATAAATATTACGGCGGTCCGCCGTCGGCGGCCGGCGGTCGTCTATTTATAGATTGGATTTAAAAAGGGATATCTATTTGGCTATCCAGCCAGAGTGAGAGGATTACTGCTCCCAAAATATTCGAGGCAGCGCTTGCCGATAGCTTTTTATAGACCACTACCTTCTCCTTTGTCCCGCCAATTGCTTAGCGGTTTTGTGAAAAGGTTTTGCTTGTCCCTGGGGGGAATGGGACAACTCGGGCTGTGGCAGCCCGGCAGGTCACCCGCCGACAATTTCGATAAACCTGCTCCTCGTCACCCGGATTCGGAAGGATGAAGGATGAAGGATGAAAAAAAGACAAAATTCCGCCTTCAGCCTTCCGCCTTCATCTTTTCCGAATCCGGGTCAGGCGCTGATAGTAGCCCCTATTAAATTTTGTCTCCTTTCTTTGACTCTCACTCAATTACCCTACTTCTTTTTTAACCGAAATAGCCTAGAATCACATTAATAATATATAAGAAATTGGTTAGAATTAAAAGCCTTACTCTGGGGGGGACAGAAATATTTCCGTGGCTTGCTCCAGATGGCAGTAGACACCACGATAGGCTGCGGGCAATTGCCGGGCCAGGCGATACATTACTTCCTGGGTCATAGCCGCCATCTCGGCCCGCGAGACGCGGCCATTATCCGAACCTGGGTCTAAACGGAAAGGCTGGCCGATTGAAAGCTGCACCGGGGCGCGTTTTAGGTGAGTCCAATAAGCTTTGATCCGTTCGGTTCCGGTAACGCCAATGGGGATAAGCAAGGCTCTACTCCGCAGAGCCAGCATGATGGCCCCTTCTTTACCCGGCTGCATCTGGTGGTTTGAACTGCGAGTGCCTTCTGGGGCCAGCAAAACAGCCCCATTATGCTGCAATACCCTCAAGGCCGATTTCACTGCCTTAATATCCCCCTCGCCCCGGTGAACGGCAATAGCGTTATAGCCTTTCAAAAACGGTCCCCACACGGAGTTAAAGGCTTCTTTTTTAGCCATAGGGATGACCAACCGAGGTGAGGCCGCGCAGACCATCACCGGGTCAAACAAAGTAATGTGATTGATGATCATGATGACAGGGCCGGTGGAGGGAATATTCTCTAACCCGTTAATTTCCAGGCGCAGTAACAGTTTGACGAGTAAGCGCAGCAGCCATAGGATGAATTTTTGACTAAGGGTATAGTGAAGGATAGTACTGGCGATCATACAAATAAAATTTGCGTCTTATGCAGTAACTCCTTATGAAGTTTAGGTAACTACTCACCACCTATCTCAAAACCCTATAATTTCGCCGGGATTAGGAGATTAGGGGATTTTTTACTTTATTTTATCCCCAAATCCCCTAATCCCGGCCCTAAAATGGGTATTTTTTACGAGTCTAGTGAGTAATTACTTTTCTTAAATTCCATTAGCCGTTACTACGAACTGCTGGTTTACTTCCGCCCAGATGTATTAACTGTTCTAGCCGGGCCAGGACATCTTCGATGCTCAAACCATCGGTGTCAACGATGATGGCATCTTGGGCGGGTATCATAGGCGAAACCGGCTTCTCCAGGTCTTGTTTATCACGTTCCACGATGGCGGCCAGGATTTCTGCATAATTGGCCGGTTTACCCTGGGCCACTCTTTCCTGGCAGCGGCGACGGGCGCGCTCCTCAGCCGAGGCGCGCAAAAAAATCTTTAGATCCGCTTCGGGCAAAACTACGGTGCCAATATCACGGCCTACCATAACAATAGAGCCGGCCGCGGCAATACGCCGCTGTTGGGCGGTTAGCGCCGCCCGAACGCGCAGATAGGATGACACGCGAGAGACATGGGCTTCTACCTCCGGGTAGCGGATTTGCCAGGTAATATCCTGGCTATCGGCCAGAACGGTGTACTGGCGACCGTCATCTGGCCCGTCGGGTTTGACCTCGATGAGCAGGTTTTCGGCCAGTTCCGAAACCTGGTCGATCTGGGCAGGATCAATATTACGGTTAAGCACAGCCCAGGTTACAGCGCGATACATCACCCCGGTGTCAAAATATAAATAGCCCAGACGCCGGGCGAGTGACGCCCCAACCGTACTTTTACCCGAAGCAGCGCTGCCGTCAATAGCAATGGTCGAAGGTCGAGTCAAGATGTTCCTCACAATCTCAATAAAGGTCGTACAGGGTTATATGATACAATAACACCGGTTCCATCGCAACCGGTGTGGTATTCCCATTATGGATACTAATCCGCCCAATTTTGCGTTGTAACAAGCCCTGAAAGTTTGGCAAAACCTCGCGATTGCATTAGAATTACCAGATATGCCCGCTCAGTGGGACATAGTTTTATTTTGTACACGGAAGTACACGTATATTCCGCGCATTGTCGCGTTTTTAAGGAGATATTTGAATGGCTGGCAGTTACACTACAGACAAAATACGTAACATAGTTCTCCTGGGGCACAGTGGTTCTGGCAAAACCTCCCTGACTGAAGCTATGTTGTTTGATACCGGCGCGGTTACCCGTATGGGCCGGGTGGAGGATGGCAATACCATCTCTGACTACGATCCCGAAGAAATTCATCGAACCATGTCGTTGAATTTGTCTATTGTTCCCCTAGAGTGGGAAGGACATAAAATCAACATTTTGGATGCGCCCGGCTACTCCGATTTCCAGGGTGAAATGCTGGACGGTATCCATGTGGCTGATACCGTAGTGCTGGTGCTGGATGCCTCTGCCGGGGTTGAGGTTGGAACTCAACTATCCTGGCAAATGGCCGTAAACAACCACAAGCCGGTGGTTATTTTCCTCAATAAGATGGATCGCATTAACGCTAATTACCAGCGTGTTATTGACCAACTCCACGACACCTTTGAGGCTACCTTTGTGCCGATGGAATTGCCCATCCGCAAGGGCGAGCATTTGGATGGAGTGGTGGATTTGGTGACACAAATGGCCCGCACCGGCAGCGGCAAAGGAACTCCACCTCCCGCAGATATGGCCGGCGAAATTGAAGAGGCCCGGACCAAAATGGTCGAATTTGCCGCCGAGGGCGATGACGAACTGATGATGAAGTATTTTGACGGCGAAGCTCTGAGCGAAGCGGAAATTGCCCAGGGTTTGCAAGCCGGTTTGGCCGCGCGCAAAATCGTGCCGGTCTTTTGCGGTTCGGCCACGGCCAATGTGGCGCTGCGGGGCTTCATGCACGCTGTGGTCGAAATGTTCCCCACCCCGGCTGCGATTGAAATGACGGCCAAAAACACCAAAACTGACGCTGATGAAACCCTGAAGGCTGTAGCTAATGGCCCGTTGGCCGCCCAGGTTTTTAAGACCATCAATGACCAATATGGCCGGGTGAGTTACCTGCGGGTCTGGTCAGGGACGCTAAAAGCCGATACCCGGGTTTTTAATTCCCGCACCGGCGAAGAAGAGCGGGTTGGCGGCCTCTTCTCCCCACGAGGGAAGGAGCAAATATCTATTACGGAGGCAGTGACCGGCGACATTGTGGGGCTGGTCAAATTGGGCCAAACTCAAACCGGCGATACCCTGTGTGACAAAACCCGCCCTCTGGCCGTGCCGATGGTCAGCTTCCCCACCTCCGTTTATGCGGTGGCCCTGACCCCCAAAACTCAGAGCGACGCAGCTAAACTTGGTCCCAGCCTGGCCCGTATTGCCGAGGAAGACCTGACCCTGCATCACCGTTATGAGCCGGCCACCCGGCAAACCCTGTTGGAAGGTATGGGCGATACCCACGTGGATATTGCCGTCAAGCGTATGGCCGCCCGCTTTGGCCTGGGGGTAGAAACCGCCACGCCCAAGGTGCCCTACCTGGAGACAATCTCCAAAATCGCCTCGGCCCAGTATCGCCACAAAAAGCAGACCGGCGGCGCGGGCCAATTTGGCGAGGTCCATCTGCGGGTGGAACCACGGGAGCGCGGTGCAGGCTTTGAGTACAAGAGTGAAATTTTTGGCGGCGCCATCTCCCAGTCATTCCTGCCCTCGATTGAAAAGGGGATTAAGCAGGTTTTGGAGCAAGGAGTTATTACCGGCTACCCGGTGGTGGATGTGAAAGCTATAGTTTACGATGGTAAGGAACACCCGGTTGACTCGAAGGATATTGCCTTCCAGATTGCCGGGCGTGAAGCCTTCAAACTGGCGTTCAAAGAGGCCAGCCCCATTATCCTGGAACCTATTATGGACCTGACCGTTACCGTCCCCGAAGAGTACACCGGCGATGTCAACAGCAACCTCAGCACCCGGCGCGGCCGGTTATCGGGTATGGAGCAGGTGCGCGGCAACACCGTTATCACCGCCCAGGCTCCGCTGGCCGAAGTTCAGCGTTATGCCACCGACCTGCGTTCGATTACGCAAGGCCGGGGGGTGTATACGATGACCCTGTCGCACTACGAGCCGGTGCCCAGCCACATCGTCAACGACATTATTGCCCAGGCGCAGAAGGAAAAACAAGAAGAGAAGGATTGAATTGTAGACCTGACAGGTCTCCGAGACCTGTCAGGTCTGCTCAGAAACTGGAAGAGGTTTAGAAAGAACAAATGCCCTCGATTTTCCCTTTTACGGCTATAGTGGGCCAGGAGCGAATGAAAAAGGCCCTCATCTTAAATGCGATTAATTCCCGTATTGGCGGCGTGCTTATCCGGGGTGAGCGCGGTACGGCTAAATCGACGGCAGCCCGGGCCATGGCGGCCTTGTTGCCGGACATTGATGTTTTTATCGATTCGCCCTTTAACGACGATCCCAACGCGCCCGACACCTGGTCGGACTGGGTCAAAGAGCACCAGGCGGAACTGCCCAATCTAAAAACAGGCCAGCGCCGGATTCGTTTTGTCGACTTGCCGGTGAGCGCCACCGAAGACCGGGTTGTGGGGACCCTGGACATTGAAAAGGCTATCAAAAAAGGAGAGCGCCATTTCGAGCCTGGGGTGCTGGCCGCGGCCAATCGAGGACTGCTTTACGTAGATGAAGTTAATTTATTGGATGACCATGTGGTTGACCTGTTGCTTGATTCGGCGGCGATGGGCATCAATGTGGTCGAACGCGAGGGTATCAGCTTCTCCCACCCGGCCCGCTTCATCTTTGTCGGCACGATGAACCCGGAAGAAGGTGACTTGCGGCCGCAATTGCTCGACCGCTTTGCCCTGTGTGTAGACATTCATAGTATCTCCGACTCGGCGGCCCGGATGGAGATTTTGGAGCGTACCTTACAATTCGAGCGCGACTCGGAACATTTTTACCAGGTCTGGCAGCCCAAAGAAAAGGAACTGGCCGACCAAATTACCGAGGCCCGTGAAATCCTGCCCAGGGTCACTTACAACCGGCGCGATCTCTATACCATCGCCGAATTGATGGCCGGGATGAAAGTGGACGGTCACCGGGGGGATATAGTTATCCTCCGCACTGCCTTGGCCCATGCGGCCTTTAACAAGCGGGAAAAAATCAAGATGGAAGATATCCTGATTGCCGCCGAATTGGCCCTGCCTCACCGGTTCAAACGACAGCCATTCCAGGATACTACGGCCCAATTTCAGGCTCTGGCCGACCGGCTCAAGCAAGTGCGGGAAGAGGCCACCGAAAAAGCCGAGCAGCAGGCCAGCTCCGGCGAAGCGCAGCAAGCCGTCGAGGAAAAAAAAACGACTCTGAGGCAGTAGACGAATCTAACTCGGCCCAAATCCCGCCTACCCTGGGCATGCCGCCTCAGCCGGACCAATTGAGCCAGAATTCGGGGGATAAGAGCCAGGCTACCTCCCCCATCACTATTGGGCAAGATTTTGCCCCCAAACGACTCCAAACCCCGCTGGACAAGATGACCCGCCAGGCGGCGGGCAAACGCAGCTATACCAAAACCGACCGGAAGCGGGGCCGCTACATCCAGGCGCGCCCCGCCCAGGGCAAACCCCGCGACCTGGCTTTTGACGCCACTTTTCGCGCTGCCGCCCCCCACCAACTGAATCGGGATCGCACCGAACGCGCCCTGGCTATCGAGCAGCAGGATATTCAGGATAAGGTGCGGGTGCGCCGCGCCGCTAACTTGATCCTTTTTGTCGTCGATGCCAGTTGGAGTATGGCCGCCGCCGAGCGTATGGAAGCGACTAAAGGGGCGATTATGAGCCTCTTGCTCGACGCCTACCAGCGCCGCGACCAGGTGGGCCTGGTAGTCTTCCAGAAAGAAGAAGCGCGGTTGGTCCTGCCCCCCACCACCAGCGTCGAACTGGCCAAACAGGCCCTGGCCGATGTGCCTGTTGGCGGCAAAACGCCCTTGTCGGCGGGGCTGCTGCTGTCCCATCGGGTGTTAACCCAACAAAAACGCCTCCATCCCGAAATTATGGCCATGATGATCCTGCTGACCGACGGCGCGGGCAACGTTTCTGTAACCGATTTGCCGGCCCAGGAAGAGGCCCACCGGGTTGCCAAAATGATCGAGGAAGAAGGCATCCGTTCGGTGGTCATCAACATGGAGCATGCCAGCTTTGATCGCGGCCTGGCCCAGGCCCTGGCCGACGAACTTAAAGGTCCGTGTTACACTCTGCACGAATTAAAAGCGGATACGCTCTATCGAACGGTGAAGGATGAGCTGAGGTTGGGTTAGTTGTAGACTCAGTTATAACTTCCACAAAGGGGTGAATCTTTGTATGATGCCTACTCGGTTTTCTTTTAAAGCGAGATGGAGGAGGAAAACATGTATTCAATTTATCGTCTAAACGCCAACGATCTTGATAACAAATTTATCGAGGGCCTAAAGACCTTATTCAAAGACAAAGAGTGAGATCGATTTGGCTGATCTGCAATGAGAAAAATTGTTTTTGAGTTTAGTGCCTTTGAAGATTTCAATGCCTGGACAAAACTGGATAAAAAGTTGCATAATGAATAAAAGGAAAGGTGAAAAGGGATGAATGCGATTGCCAAAATGACCAAACGCCAACGCCTGGAAGCGACCTTTGCCGGCGCGCCGGTTGACCGGCCCGCGGTGTCCTTGTGGCGGCACTGGCCGGTTGACGATAGGTATGCTTCTGAATTGGCCCGCGCCCATTTAGAGTTTCAGGGCATCTATGATTTTGATTTTATCAAAGTCACCCCCAGCAGCGATTTTATGGTCGCCGCTTATGGCGCTGAGAGCTACTGGGTTGGCAATGAAGAGGGGACCCGCGAATGGGGACCAAGAGTCATCCAGTCCCCCGAAGATTGGACCCGGTTGAAACCGCTCGACCCGCGCCAGGGATTATATGGTGAAATCATCGAGGCTAACCGGCAGATTGGCCAGGCCATAAAAGACGACGTACCTTTCATTCAGACCGTCTTCAACCCACTTTCCCAGGCCAAAAACCTGGCCGGTGGGCGGCTGTTGTCCGACATCCGCCAACACCCGGATGCGGTCAAAGCGGGACTGGCGACCCTGACGGAGACAACACTCCGTTTTATTGAGGCGCTTAAACCGACCGGGGCCGCCGGTATCTTTCTGGCTGCGCAGCATGCCACCTATGACCTGCTGACCGAGGCCGAATACCGCGAGCTTTGCCGCCCGCTTGATTTGCAGATTCTGGCCGCTACCGAGGGCATGTGGTTCAACCTGCTCCACCTGCACGGAGAGAATGTGATGTTCGACCTGTTGGCCGATTACCCGGTGCAAGTCATCAACTGGCATGACGTGGAAACGCCGCCTTCGCTGGGCGAGGCGTTGAGCCGCACCGGCAAGGCTCTCTGCGGTGGTATTCGTCAGTGGGACACTATGCTGCGCGGCACACCCGACGACGTGCAGGTTGAAGCTGAGGCGGCCCTCGAAGCTACGGGCGGACGGCGCTTTATTCTAGGCACGGGCTGTGTCACCCCCGTCACCGCCCCCACATGTAACATTTGGGCGGCCCGGAAAGCTGTAGAAAAATAAAAAAGATTGGTTTGTAGCCCTGGTTCCGGCCTCGTTTTTATAGAGCTATCTTTTGATAGCTCTTTTTTATTTCCAAAAAAGTAAGCTTTAGAGTTAGTTCTAAAGCCATCGGGCAGTTGGTACAAATGGAACATTTGTGCTATAATTGTTGCGATAAAAGTTTATCCTCTAAAAGTGGTTTTTGAAGGGGATATACTAAATGTGCCTTAACTGGCATTATGAAGTACAATATATAGTAGGTGGAATTATCTTTCGGCGGCTTCCCACGTCCGCGGTCTATTTACATGGGAGTGAAATGTGACAACAACTTATAGTGCTGAACATATCAAACGCCTGGAAGGGCTAGAGGCGATTCGCCGCTTGCCGGGGATGTACATCGGCAACAATGGCGTGTACGGCCTGCATCATCTTTTGATGGAACCGATTGATAACGCCGTAGACGAGATTCTCAACGGTTATGGCGATACCATCCGGGTGACACTACACGGGGATGGCGCGGCCAGCGTAGAAGATAACGCCCGGGGTATTCCGGTGGAGTATAAACCCGATATGAAAATGTCGGCTCTGACCGAAGTGCTGACGGTGCTGCATGCCGGCGGCAAGTTTCGCGAGAACGGTCAGCAGGATGCCTACCTGAGCGGCTCAGGCGGTTTGCACGGCATCGGCGTTAAAGCGACCAACGCTTTTTCGGAATGGCTGGTGGTTGAAGTGCGGCGTAATGGCGTCATCTACCGGCAGCGCTTCGAGAACGGCGGCAAGCCGGTTGGCCATGTGCAAATTGTCCAGCCCGATCAGCAAGAGGTTATTGGCGAAATTAATGCCGAGACCAAGCTGGTGACCGCAGGTAAGAATGAACTGCTGATCCAGCTCAAAGTCGGCCAGAAGACGATAGTCGTACAGGCTGATCCTCACCTGGGCACAGGGACCGCCGTCCATTTCCGGCCTCACCGGCCCTGGTTTGATCCCGATATAGACTGGCCCCGCCCCGACAAAAGTGTACCGTGGGATTTCAACCGGCTGGCCAATCGCCTGGAGCAGGTGGCCCACCTGCACCCCGGCGTCCGGATCGAGCTGCACGACGAGCGCGGCCCCAAAAAAGACCACAAGAAACGGCTCTTTTTCTCTCAAAAAGGGCTGCTGGATTACATAGCGGCCTTAAACGAGGATTTGCAGACGCTTCATAAACCGATCCAGTTCAAAGGCAGCAGCGACGACGGCTCAATTACGCTGGAGGTGGTGATGCAGTATGCGGGCGAGGAAACAGCCATCTACAGCTTTGTGAATTCCATCCCCACCCCCCAGGGAGGCACGGCGGTGCGCGGCTTTCAGGCCGGTTTGACCAAAGCGGTCAACCAGTTTGGGGCGGATAAAAAGCTGCTCAAAGAGGGCAATATCAAAGGGGATGATTTACTCCTGGGCCTGACCGCTATTATCAACGTGACCATGACCAAAACGCCCCAATTTTCCAGCCAGACCAAGGAAACGCTGACCTCCACCGAAGCGCAGGGGGTGGCTACCTCGGTCACTTATGAGAACTTGCTGACCTATCTGAATAAAAATATCCCTATCGGCAAGATTATTATTAATCAGGCCCTGGCGGCGCAGCGAGGTCGAGAGGCGGCCAAAGCGGCCCGCCAACTGGTTATCCGTAAATCGGCCCTGGAGGTTTCGGAACTGCCCGGCAAGTTGGCCGATGTGACGCGCGGTACGGCGGTTGAACAGACCATGCTATTTCTGGTCGAGGGTGACAGCGCCGGCGGGAGCGCCAAGCAGGGCCGCGACCGGCGTTACCACGCCATCCTGCCCCTGCGAGGCAAAATTCTTAACACCGAACGGATTCCCGTGACCAAGGTGCTGTCTAATGCCGAGGTCAAGGCGATTGTGGCGGCCATTGGCGGCGGCATCGGGACCGATTTTAAGGTGGAGGATATGCGCTACGGCGGCGTAGCCATATTGACCGACGCCGACGTGGATGGCTCGCATATCCGCACCCTGCTGCATACTTTGTTCTGGCGGCATCTAAAACCGCTGGTCCAGGCCGGCAAACTTTATGTGGCCGTTGCCCCGCTCTATCAACTGCACAAAGGCAAGGAGACGCGCTATGCTTACTCCGACGAGGAGCGAGACCGCCTCATGGCCAAGTGGGGCCGGGATGGGGTTACTATTCAGCGCTACAAAGGTTTGGGCGAAATGAATCCGGCCCAACTGCGGGAGACGGTCTTCGCCCTCAACAAAATCGAAGGCGCTAACCCGGTTATCAACGAGCACATGCAACAAGTGGTCGTCGAGGATACGCACCAGGCCGGGCAGATTATGTCGGTGTTGATGTCAGCGGATGTTGGCCCCCGCAAACACTGGCTGCTCGAAAAGTGGGCCGGGGAAGAAGCTGAGTGGAACGGCAACGGGAATGGGAATGGGAACGAGAACGAGGAGATGAAGACGAATGAAAACGGTTGAGCTAACCACCGATCTGGAACGGGCTTATTTTGATTACGCCGTCGAAACGATTGTCGACCGCGCCCTGCCGCGAGTCGAGGATGGCTTGAAGCCGGTGCAGCGGCGTATTTTGTACGCCATGCACGACATGGGCTTGACCTGGAACAAACCTTACCGCAAAGCGGCCCGTGTCGTCGGCGAAGTGTTGGGGAAATATCACCCCCACGGCGACGCGTCGGTGTACGGAGCGTTGGTGCGGATGGCCCAGGATTTTTCGCTGCGTGAGCCGCTGGTCGACGGCCAGGGAAATTTTGGAAGCGTGGATGGCGATACGGCGGCGGCCATGCGTTATACCGAAGCCCGCTTGTCCCCGATTGCCGAATTATTGACCCAGGATATTAACCGGGATACGGTCAATTGGGTGGATAATTTTGATGGTTCGCTGCCAGAGCCGGTCATTCTGCCCACCGTGCTACCGAATCTGCTCATCAACGGCTCGTCGGGGTTAGCGGTGGGTATGGCGACCAATATTCCGCCGCATAACGTGGGCGAGGTGGCCGATGCCTTGATTTATGTGGCCCAACACTGGCAGCAGCGCGAGGAGATCACGGTTGATGATCTGCTGCAATTTATCCCCGGCCCAGATTTTCCCACCGGTGGGCTGATCTACCGCTACCGGGTCGAAACCGGCAGTAACGGTTCGGACAGCAGCGTGCTCGATACGATTCGTGCTGCTTATGAAACCGGCCGGGGACGTATTGTCACCCAAGCCCGGCTGAATATCGAGCAAACCAGGGGGGGCAAAGCCGATATCGTCGTGTCCGAACTGCCCTACGCCGTCCAGAAGAGTACCGTACTGGAAAAGATTGCCAAAGAAGTCCGAGAAGGACGTATTTCCGGGGTCACCGACTTGCGGGATGAATCGGACTACACCGGCATGCGTGTAGTCATTGAGGTAGCACGAGGAACCGACCCCCGACAGGTGCTAGAGTCGTTGTTGGCCTACACCCAACTCCGCCAGACCTTTGGCGTGACCAGCTTGGCCCTGGTCGACGATGGTGAAGGCGAAACGGTGCCCAAGCTGCTGTCGCTGCGTGACATGCTGGTTCATTTTGTCGGCCACCGGCTGAACGTGATCGAACGGCGCAGCCGCCATGAATTAGCCGAACGGGAGGCGCGGCTGCACATCGTCGAGGGCCTGGTGAAGGCGCTGGAGACGATTGATAAGGTTATTGCCACTATCAGGCAAGCGAAAGATGTTGATACCGCCCGGCAGAACCTGATCAAGCAGTTTGGCTTTAGCGAGGCTCAGGCTAAAGCTATTTTGGCTATGCAACTGAGCCGGCTGGCGGCCCTGGAACGGACCAAACTTAAAGAGGAAGGGCGCGAACTCTGGGAGCGGATCAAGGTGCTCAAAGCGCTGCTGGCCTCAGAGAGCAAGCGGCTGGCTGTGGTCATTGAGGAGACAAAGACACTCAAACATAAGTTTGCCACGCCGCGCCGGACGGTTATCATCGAACGGGAAGACCAGGCGGCCGGATTAGCCGCAAGAACTGAGGCCGATTTGGCTGTTGTCGACAAACCCCAGGTAGTGGCGATTACAACCCGGGGCGTTGTCCGGATAGAAGAGGGGCAGTTCAGTTATCGGGTCAAAGCCGGCGCGTCGGCCAAGTCCGTCGAGTCCCATCTCCAGCAGCTTCGGTTACAACCCCAGGATAGCCTGCTGCTTGTTTCTAACCAGGGGAGGGCCTGGAAAGCGCCGGTGGGACGAGTGCCGCTTGAGGCCAGTTTTGCCGACCTGGGGCTGACGAAGGGCGAGTATCTGATTGGCGGCGGGGTGCTGGCCCCTGAGCATTACCTGACTATCGGCACGCGGACAGGCCAAATCAAACGGACCCGGGTTGAGGACCTGGGCATGAGTGAAGTTTCATGGGCCGGCGTGATCGGGCTGAGTGACAAGGACGAAGTGTTGTTTGCCGGTGTCGGTAGTGATAAAGCTGAGGTGATGTTTTTTACAACAGGGGGCAAGGCGATTCGTTTTGCCGCTACTGAGGTTAATCCGCAGGCGACTCCCTCGGCGCGTGGGGTGACCGGGATCAAGCCGGGCAAGGAAGATCGCCTGGTGGCCGGAGCAGTCGGCGAGCCGGACGAAAAAGCCCAGGTTATCGTCGTGAGCCAGGCCGGCTTTGTCAAGCGCGTGCCGCTGACAGAATTCCCGGTCCAGGGGCGCGGCGGTCAGGGAGTGCAGAGCCTGGAAATTGTCAAGACAACCGGGAAGGTGGCTGCCGCTGCTGTAGTACCAGGCCAGGCCAAAGCCGCTGATGTGCTTTCGGCTAAAGGGTTACGCCATCGCCTGGCGCTGACCAGCGTTCCGGAAACTGACCGGCGTAAACGGGGTGAAAAGCTGGTGGATTTTGGAGACGACGATACCATTACCGGGGTTATAGCCCTGGCCGGATGAGGCAAGTAACCTGGGACTGCTAGACTCCAGGTCTAAAAAACCAAATATGAGGCATCAGGGAATTTTATTTCCCTTTTTGCCAATTACAGAGGCAGGATTCAAGATCAAACACGAAACTTTTTTCATCTCGTTTGTAAGCTGGCAATTGTTCCCAAACATAATTGATTACCCAACGTTCTAAACATTCTATAATTGCTTCAAATGTTGCGCCTGTAGCGATATGATATTCCCCACCTATTTTATTGTTCCATTGCTGAGGAAACTGGCCCACTAAATAATTTTTAACCAGTTGCTTTTCTTGACGGTATTTCTTACCAACAAATACATAAGTAAGCCCATCGAGGGGACCACTAGACTCTTCGGAATAAAATCGTGTAGGTGTAACATAAAAGTTATGGGCACGAGAAACATTTTCCAAGTGATCGAACCTGGCTAATCGGCTGTCAAGATGGGTGATTTGAGCCATTTTATGGTAAAGTGTTTCAAAATCAGGGTTAGTGTCGTTTATTTGAAAAAATTCAACTTGCGTACCGTAACTTGTTATGACACGCTTGTAGGATTGTAGCATCTCCGCCGTATATCTAACCCCATCTGACTTTGGCCTAAGATGCCGTCTATGATCCCCAATATGTCTTTGGGGAACAAAAAACTCTTTACAGATTACAAGAATCTCCTCGTCAGAGAGTATTTGTAATTTCACCCAGTTTAATCTTTGATAAAAATCTCTTGCTGTTTCTAGAGAATGAAAGTGCGTTGCAAGTAAAATACAATACAATTTTTCTTCTGGATCACTGTCTTTGCAATTGGATATTAACAACTGACGTTTTCTACATCGACCACAATACTCTTCATGAAGAAAACTATCGATAAGTTCACTGATTCGTGCCTTCAACTGCCTAAAATTAAAATCCATCAGTTCCTCAAGTAGGTTGTAACTTCAAAAATGTTGAGATTACCACCTCAGATTAAGCGAATTGTAAGGTGCATTGCTACATTGAACCGGGTTGTAGCATGACCAAAGTATCAACCAAATTAGTATCCTTTGGCAATATATACTCCTTTTGAAGACTCAAAACATTGACATAGCCAATAGGGTTAGGGTTCCAATTCTCCCCTACTCTGTTGTAAACGAACAAATTTTCTCCGTCAGTTGTTAGGATATACTGCGTATTTATTAATTTCATGTCCTGAACATACTTTTGGGGTTGTTCTAACACTTCACTCAAAGCTCGACCTAGGCCCTTTGCCTCAAGAATCATCACGCACTTTTCCCCAGTTGTTGGTGTGCTCTTGAAAAAGGCCATATCTATCTTGTTCCACTCTACAGCTACTTGTTGATGCGACCATCCTAAACCGAGGAAAAGGGGTAATATAACGTGGGAGACAACTTCATTTTCGGTGGGTTTTCGGCCACAATGCTTTGAGCGATACCAAGAACAAAGTCTCTCTGCTTGTTGTAAGGCTTTCAGTAGAGTTTATGCACAATAAAAATTGAATATCAGCAAAGCATGTGCGCTTTAGCCT
>CAZUNT010000151.1:0-18193 GCA_964622215.1 uncultured Caldilineaceae bacterium | reverse complement strand
ACTTGTAACGATGGTTGGGCTGGCTATTTTGTTGTTAGCCGGCACAACCTGGGCCGTGGCTCAGGAAAAACCGATGGCTTTGAACGACCTGGCCTGCACTGCCGGCCAAATTGCCAAATTTGACGGCAAGGTTTGGGCCTGCTCCAATGACTTGACCACCTTGCAAGCGCAGCTAGACGCCGTTCAGGAGAAGGTTGACCCTGTCGCCGAATTCAAAAAGGTTGTTTTTGCCGTTGACGAGGCGATGAAAGCCGCCGACGTGAACCGCCTGATGCAATTCTATGCCGATGATGTTGTCACCCTGCTGCCCAACCTGCCTCCCCTGAAGGGCAAGGAGGCAGTTCGGGCTGATTGGCAAAACTTCTTCAACACTTACACCCTTAAACGCGACTCCCAACTGGTTTATGTTGACGTTTCCGGCGATAGCGCCGTCAGGCGGATGGAGTGGACCAACACCCTGACCCCCAAAGATGGCAGCGAACAGATTGTTGACACCGGGACGTGTGTGGTGGGTTTCAAAAAGGTCGGCGGGGAGTGGAAAATCGCCTGGGAAATCGCATCGGTCTTTAAATGATGACGGGAACAGCGGATGCCGTCCCGGCGTCCGGGTCTACTTGTCAGGGGGGTAACTTAACATCTCATTCGCCAGGCGAGAAAGAGGACAGCGCCAATAACAACCAGGCTCAAAACAGTAATCACAGCGCCGCTGATGAAACTGAAGGGCCGGAAGGTTAGCTCAACCGTATGTTCTCCAGCCGTCACGGGCACAGCCCGCAGGGTGTAATCAGCCCGGAGGGTCGGGCTAGATTGGCCGTCCACGGTCGCCTGCCAGCCGGGATAGTCAATTTCGCTGAGGATGAGCAGGGCCGGGGCGTCGGTGGTGACCTGGAGGGTGAGATGTGAAGGTTGAGCCGTGAAGCGGGAAACGGGAAGCGGGAAACGGGAAGCGGGAAGCGGGTTGCGTATTAAGTTGTCATTCTCCTGCAGCGTCTCGTCAAGGAACGGTTCGGCCCCCGGCTCTAGCAGGGCAATTTGCCAGCGGTCAAAGTTTGGGTCGGCGATTTTTTGGAGGATGGCTGCGTCGTCGGCAATTTCGACCCGGTTGACCAGCCAGGCGCGGGGGCCGGCCTGATTGAGACGGTGGACGTAAGTGGTGTCTTTCTCGGTCGGCTCTTCATAGATGATGGTGGAAGGCAGGTAAAGCTCTTTGCGCCAGGTGATGACGTACTTGACGTTGAGCAGTTCCCAGGTGCGCTCGATAGGCATGGGCGGGGCCAGAAACTGATCGTAACGCGAGGGGCGGAGCGGGCTGGCCCCCCACAAATCTTCGATTTCAAACGGAACGCCGTAATTGTCATACACCCGATATTCGTTGTAGACGCGGTAGGGTTCGTTGGGCGATCCGGCTGCATCTTTTTTGATAGCCGCAACGGCAGCAGGCATCTGGGTGTGCCATTCGGGCGGCTGGGAGAAGAGGTTGGTCTGCCAGTTGACGCTGAACAAGTCGAAGCAAATTAAAGCGGCCGCCAGGCTGGTGAAAAGCGCCGGGTGTAACTGCGGGCCAAACCGCCACAACAGCCAGGCCAGCGCCAGCAGGATGGTGAGTAAGGTGGCCGCGCCGAGCAGGCCATAAAAGGGACTGGCCGGAGTCCAGCCGGTCTGATTCAGGCCGAAGAAGAAGAGGAAGACGAGGGAGAGAGCAAAGAGGAAGAGGTACTGGGTGAGGCAGGAAGCGGGAGGCGGGAAGTGGGAAGCGGGAGGCGGGAGGCGGGAAGCGGGAGGCGGGAAGCGGGAAGCGTCTGGCGTAATCGGTTTTTCTTCGGTTGGCGGTCGGCGGTCGGCGGTCGGCGGTCTTTCGGCGGCGGTCGGCGGTCGGCGGTCGGCGGTCAGGTATTTGAAGCCGTACCCTGCCAAGACCGATAAGCTGAAGGCGACGGCGAAGGCCCAACGCTCCTGGCCACGAAAGATGGAAAAACCAGGGACCGCTAGATAGAGGGGGGTATAGAGAAAGGTATTGCCGCCAAAGGAAATCAAGAGGGCGGCGGCGGCGATGAGGCCCCAAAAAAGGGTGTGGTAGCCACGAGCCGGGGCGACCAAGACAGCGCTCAGGGCTAAAATCAGGCCAACCACGCCCACATACAGCGGCGAGTAGTGACTCACCTGGCCGGGCAGCAAGAACTGAATGACATCAATGATCGGAAACCCGCCCGACATTTTATCATAAGTTCCCTCGGCCCGAACGGAGAGCAGGGTATACTCGACGGCAGGGATAAATTGGACAGCAGCCAAGGCGAGGCCCGTAGCAAGGAAAAGTAAGGCGTGAAGCGTGAAGCGTGAAGCGTGAAGCGTGAGGCGTGAGGCGTGAAACGTGAAACGTGAAACGTGAAGCGTAAAGCGTAAAGCGTAAAGCGTGAGGCGTGTTGTGTTTTCGGCAATTGATTCGGTTTCAGTTGGCGGTCTTTCCTCGGCGGTCGGCGGTCGGCGGTCGGCGGTCTCCTCTCGGCGGTCGGCGGTCAAGAAGGAGAGGAAGGCCAGGTAGGCCAGGCTGATACAGGCCACAATAAAGGCGCTCTGGGGATGCCCGGCGAGGAGGGTCATGCCCCAGGCCAGACCGGCGAGAAGTAAAGGGATGAAGGATGAAGGATGAAGGATGAAGGGCGGTAGTCCCACCGGAAGGCTTTGAACTTGGTGGTCGGTGGTCGACGTTGGGTGGCTGGCTCGATGCAAAAAATAGAGGATCAGCGGCAGCCAGACATCGGCTTCGAGGACGGCTAGTTGCTGGCTGGGATAGCCGGTCAAGTAGCCGCCGAAGGTGAAGGTTAAGGCGGCAATGACGGCGGCAGGCCGGCTGGCGGTGACTTCCCGCCCAAAGAGGTACATAAAAAGTGCCGCCAGCCAGAAATGAGCAATGGCTTCGAGTTCCAGGGCAAAGGCTGAAAAACCCCACGGTGCAGAAAGCAGCAGCGTCAGCAGGCTGGGCGGATAAAAAACCGCTGCCTGCACGTCGGCCCAGAAGGGCGAACCGGCAAACGTGTAGGGATTCCAGAGGGGCAGCCGCCCGGCGCTCAATTCCCGGACCTCAAAGGTGCTGAAAGCCCAGAACTGAAGGTAAAAGTCGCCGGGGGGGAAGGACTGGCGGTCGGCCGGGTTGGGGGTGAGAATGCGCCAATAGAACAGGGCAACCAGCCCGGCAAAGAGAAGAATTATGAACCAATCGAGACGAGTCCAAGATTTCACGGCCTTAATCTCCAGTGGCTCCTACCGGCAAACGGACAATAAAACGAGTATGTCCCGGCTGGGACTGCACCTCTATTGTGCCGTTGTGCTGCTGAATGATCCGATACGTAATGTCGAGGCCCAGGCCCGTGCCCGCGCCAACCTCTTTGGTGGTAAAAAACGGCTCAAACAAATGGGGTTGAATGGCCGGAGGGATGCCCGGCCCATTGTCGGTGATCTCGACCATAGCAAAATTGTTTTCACAGCGTGTGATGATCCAAATCGTGTCCCCGGTGGAGCCGTCAAGGGCGTCGATGGCGTTATCAATCAGATTGGTCCAAACCTGGTTGAGGTCGCCACCACGGGCCAGAATGGACGGCATGGCCGGGTCATATTCGCGGATTACGTTGATCTGCTTGAGCTTATGATTTAAAACTTTGAGCGTGTTTTCCAAGCCCTTATGAAGGTCTATTTCTTGCAGGGGGGCCTGATCCATATACGTATACTGCTTGATCGCCCCCACCAATTCGGAAATACGAGTGGTACTTTGCTCTATTTCTTCGAGTACATGGGTAGCCGTCAAGCTTAAACACAGCCAAACCAGGGTAACATTGGCGCTATCGGGCGGAAAGGTGGTCGTTAATTCGGCCAATTCATTTAATGTGACTCCAGCACCCACCAGCGAGACAGCCATTTCCCAGGGATTTGTCACGCCTTGCTCAACCAGCCAATCACCCAACTCTTCCTCGTGGTCGCTCTGTTCCAGCGGGGAAAGTGGCCTGGCCTTAGCTGCCCGGTCTTGAACTTGTCGTTGAAATGCTTGCAAATTATCCAATTGGGCCTGGCTTAGCCCTGCGCCACACAGTTTCATCGTTTGAGCCTGGAGGTCAACCAGCGCCTCGCGCAGGGTTTTAGCGGCTCGTTGGGCCGCGGCGGCGGGATTGTTCAATTCATGGGCCAAACCGGCTGAGAGTTTGCCCAGGGCGGCCATTTTTTCCTTCTGCTTGATCAGTGAAGCCATCCCACTGGCCCGCTCGGCGGCAATACGCAGGATGCGCGCCCCAACCGTAGGGCAAGCCCCAAATATGGCCCGGAAAGCAGGCAAATTAAACACCATCAGGCGACTCGGCCCGATAGCGCGGACTGTCACCGGGGAGAGCGTCCCGTTCAAAAGGGCCAACTCACCGCCGATAACGCCGCGTGGGTTGGTTCCCAGGATAGTTTCCTGGCCGTCCATGGTCCGGGTAACCTGGAGTTCCCCTTCCAGGACAATATAAAATTTATTACTCTGCTCATTTTCGCGGAAAAAGTAATCACCCCGGTCCAGTTTGACTTCATAGCTGTTAGCAACCAGCCATTCCAACTCGTCGCCGGTGGCGTCGTCAAAAAGCCCAATCGTCTCTAACTCTGGCAGCGTCATTTTACCGTACTCAAATATTGATGGACAAATTGGATAGCGATAGAACCTTCGCCAACGGCCGAAGCAACTCGCTTGACGGAATTGGAACGCACATCACCAACGGCAAAGATGCCCGGCACACTACTTTCGAGCAAAAAAGGCAGCCGGTCAAGGGGCCAATCCCGGGGTGGCTTACCATCTTGAAGCAACTGTGACCCGGTCAAGATAAAACCGTGTGAATCACGTTCAACCACATCTGCCAGCCAGTCGGCGCAAGGAGTCGCACCGGTGAAGATGAATAGAGCGACAGCGGGGCGAGTCTCTTCTTGTTTCGTTTGATTATTTTTGAGGGTGATGGCCTCAACGTGGGTATCACCGTGAACGGCCTTCACTTCGGTATGCAGACAGACCTCGATATTCGGCGTCTGCTCGATACGCTCAACCAGGTATTGGGACATTTTGGCCGCCAGGGAGTCGCCGCGCACCAGCATGGTCACCTGGGAGGCGTAGCGGGCCAGGTACAGGGCCACTTGTCCGGCTGAGTTGCCCGCCCCGACGGTAAAAACGGCCGCGTCTTGGCATGAGACCGCTTCGGTCAACGAAGCTCCATAATATACCCCGGCGCCGGTAAGTCCCTCCACCCCGAGAGCATTTAGTTTGCGGTAGGACAGGCCAACTGCTACGATCAAAGCGTGGCAAGCAATTTCGCTGCCGTCGGCCAGTTCAAGGATACGGTAAGGGCCATCCATACGCAGGTTGACCGCCTCCTGGGGGGCCAAAATCTCCACGCCAAAACGTTTGGCCTGGGTGGTGGCCCGCCGGGCTAACTCGGCGCCGCTGATGCCGGAGGGAAAACCGAGGTAGTTTTCGATGCGGGAGCTGGTCCCTGCCTGTCCACCCGGCGCTTCACGCTCAATCATGACCGTACGTAAGCCCTCCGACGCGCCGTAGACCGCCGCGGCCAATCCCGCCGGACCACCCCCAACAATGGCTAAATCATAAAAAGGCTGTTCGGCCTGTCGTTTGAGACCGGACTTCTCGGCCAGGGCCAAGGTGGAGGGTGACTGCATAACCTGACCATCGGGGAAGATAACGACCGGCAAAGTGGGGCGCTCCAGCCCAAATTCGGCCAGCGTTGGCCGGGCCTGGGGGTTTAACTCCAAATCAAGATACCGGTAGGGCAGGTGATTACGAGCCAGAAATTCCTTGAGTTGGTGCGTTTCGGGCGACCAACGATGGCTGATGATCCGAATACCCTCAAAGGGCGGGCGATATCCGGCCTGCCAGTCATCCAGCAAATCATCCAGCACCGGGTAAAGCGCCTCTTCGGGCGGGTCCCATGGTTTGAGCAGATAGTAATGGACAGCGGCGGTGTTAATAGCTTCAATAGCCGCGTTGGTATCGGCGTAGGCGGTGAGCAAAACCCGCTTGGCGTCGGGGTAGAGGCGCGTGACCTGGGTTAGAAATTCCACCCCACCCAGTTGGGGCATCCGTTGGTCGACCAGAAAGAGAGCGATTGGGTCGTTACGCTGCTTCAGCTCGTGGACGGTTTCCAGAGCGGTGGTCCCGGAGTCGGCTCGCAGCACCCGGTATTGCTCACCATAATGGCGGCGTAGATCGCGAGAAATGGCGCTGAGCACGCTGGGGTCATCATCCACCGAAAGAATAACCGGTTTGGTTGCCATAGAAATTATTTTCCTTAGTTACATTTGCCCTGCAAAATCTGAGGAAGTTGGAGCGATAGTATAACGTTTTTCGGGGGTTGGTCAATCCCTTCGCTCAGGGTTAGGCTCATTGGCCCGCTCCGCTTTCCCGGCGATGTAAAACGCCTCGGCGTGAAATCGCGTACAGGCCCACCAGGGTATAAATCACCCCGGAAATATTCAAGACGGCCACCGGTCCCCACCAGTCTACCAACGGGGCCATAAAAGCGGCCACCAGCACCTGCCCGGCGCTGCGTTGGGTGTGGATCAGGCTAAAGATGCGGCCTTGCACCTCGTCGGCCACCCACTGTTGGAGCATAGTATCCACCAAAATGTAGCCCAGCACCCAGGGAACCGTGTGCAGACCGGCCACCAAAATGACAAACCAGAGAATTTGCACATTGGCGTAAGGGAAAAACATCAATCCGGTCAGCAAAAACGCGCCGACATACAGCCTGGGCAGGCTAAAACGACGCACCCAACGGGTGGCGTTGGTCGAAGCAATAATGGCCCCCACCCCGGCGACGGAATAAAGTAAACCATACCCCACATCGCCGCCTTTAAGCACATCTTTAATGTAGACCACCTCAATCGTCACCAGAGCAGCTCCAGAAAAAGCGGCCACAAAAGTGGTGATCAGAAGGACTCGAATAGCCTGCTGGCTAAAGGCATAACGCAGCCCAAACTTCAAATCGTCGAGCCAGCCGGAAGCCTGTTGATCAGTTCGTGTGCGGGGGATTTCGCCGCCGAGCCGGGTAATAAAGAGAACGGCGATGACAAAGCTGACCGCATCGGCCCAGAAAGCGACGGCAGCACTGGAAGCGGCCACCAGAAAACCGGCGATGGCCGGCCCCACAATCAGGGTAAAGTTATCTACCAGGCTTAAGTCTGAATTGGCCCGCAAAACTTGGTCCTTGCCTACCAAATCGGGGATCAGGGCGCGCTCGGCTGGCTGGAAAAAACTGAAAACCACCCGGCTGAGTAACGCCAAAACATAAATTTGCCAGAGCGAGGTCATTAGCGGCAGCAGGGCAAAAACCAGCGCCGCCGCCAGGTTGGACACAATCATCACCTGCCGCCGCCTGAAGCGGTCCACCACCACGCCGGCGATAGGGCTGATGAGCAGGGCCGGAATCGCCTCCACCGCCAGCAACCCCGCTAAAGCAGTCGCCGAACCGGTCAGGTCAAACACGTAAAGATTCAGGGCGACAAAGCCCAGCCAGTCGCCCAACCGGGAAACCAGGTTCGCCAGCCACAGCCAGCGGAAGCCGGGGGAATCGAAGAGGAGCGGAAAATGGGTGCGGAGGGCGGTGGATAACATCCTTTTTATCAGGGGAGAATCACAAAATATGGACAATGTTTGGGGCGAAATAGCTGAAAGTGACGTTGGTCAACCGTCAAGATGTGCTGGATATTCAATCTTTCAGCCATAGCGGATATGACACAATCGACAAAATCAACGCGGTTGTCAGCATATTTTTCTAAAATTTCAACCCTATGGTTTCTACCTGCGTTGAAATATTGCCTTTGCCGCTGTGTCCAATGCCAATAAAGGAATAGGGTTTTGGTTGAACGGATTGGGTTTGGAGATAGTGCTGCAAAGCCTCTCTAGCCACATCCTCCACAGAAGTTTGTTTGCGCTGGGCAATTTCTTCCAAAGCAGTCACAAGCGTCTCTTCGGCTTGAATAGCAAGCGTTACCATAAGATCATCCTCCAACAATTTTTTGAATAGACCGCAGAGATTTTACACACTCTTATCTCTACGGTCTATTTAAATTACTATTACTCGCTGGTCATAATCAACAAGGGTTTCATCTCGAAGCTCTTGTAGCTGGGGCGGAGGCGGTCGGTGTTGTAGAACTTCTCCACGTCTACCAGCTTCTTGGTACTGGTTACAACCTCGATGGGCATGTCGTCATAGCGGCCATTGCGCAAAACGACCAGGCGGCCATGCACGCCTTGCAACAGCAAATCCAGGGCCAAGTTGCCGTAAGCCATCGGCACGATGGAATCGAGGGCGTCGGGGTCGCCGCCGCGCACCAGGTAGCCTAATTTCTGGCTGATGATATTGAGCTTTTTGCCATTGTTGAATTGGGCCGAGCGTTCCTTGAGCTCCACCGACACCAGGTCGCCGATGCCGCCCAGCTTGGCGTGGCCATATGCGTCGGTAGCTGCGTTTTGGAAGATCATTTCACCACCTGTATACATAGCCCCTTCCGAAACCAACACGACGGCGTATTTGCTGGGGTTTCTGTTACGATCGTAGACCAACAATTCAGTTAAGCGATCCATATCGAATTTATATTCCGGGATAACACAGCGATCGGCCGCCCCGGCCATCGTCGGCAGCATAGCCGTAAAGCCGGCATACCGTCCGAAAACTTCCAGGACCAACAACCGTTCGTGCGAGCCGGCAGAGGTACGCAGGCTGTGGGTCATCTGGATGGTGCGGGTGACGCAGGTGCTAAAGCCGATGCAGTACTCGGTGCCGGGAACATCATTGTCCATCGTTTTGGGGATGGCCACGACTCTGACGCCTTCCTGGAAGAGGCGCACGCCGTAACTTAAGGTGTCGTCGCCGCCGATGGGGATGAGGTAATCAATCCCCAGAAAATCCAAGTTTTTGATGACTTCGGGGGTCAAGTCGTTTTTCTCGGCGTTATAGATTTCGCGTAAATGGGGAGGCACATCCTCTTTCACCATGGAACTGGGTCGGGTCCGCGAGGTGTGGATAAAAGTACCACCGGTACGCGCAGCTTTGTTGACAATATCTTCGGTCAGGATTTGATACCACTCACTGTTATCAGCCTCCTTATCCCGAATAATACTTGAGATGCCCATCCAACCCCGCCGCAAGCCGATAACCTTATACCCTTCCCGCAGCGCTCTAATTGTAACGGCCCGAATAGCCGGATTGAGGCCCGGCACGTCGCCGCCACCCGTTAAAATACCAATAACACCTTTTGTCTTTTTTATATTTGCCATAGTGAGCCTCCACTGCTCGATGGTGATGAAATAAGAAGGTTTGGATTGAGGTGGTTTGTTGATTTTAATGTTATTTAATTCCCCACCCGGAGATGCGGGTCGGTAATAATTCAATTCTACTATTTTACTTTAATTAGTACTAACTCTACAAAATTACCTCCTGAAGCTAGTGATAAACGTTCTCCGCTAACAGCATGGTACAGGCCAGTGATGAGGCGATAATCGCCGGGAGGAAGGTTGGCGGAGAGGGTCAGGGTGTAGGGATCGGTTAAAATTTCACCGGGGAGCCAGGTGGTGGTGGGCGCAACCCCGGCCAGAGGCGGCCGGTCAACCTGGGTGACAACCTGCCCGGCGCTATCTAAAAGTTGCACAAACACCGTGTAATCCCGATCCAACTCGGCTTCGGCTTGCCAGTAAAGGGTGACATTTAAGGTATCACCAGCGGCAAGTTGCCGAACCGGCAAATCATAACCCAGTAATTTGAGTGGGGTCGAGTTGCCAAAAGCAGCATCAAGGGTATTAGCGATAGGAGGAACTTCAAACTGCCGGGGGCGGCTGAGTAGAGCGATTTGCCCCAAGCGAGTTTCGGCCTCAACTTGTCCACTTCCTATTACCAACGTCACGCTCACCTGAGCTTGTTCGCCGGTTAGACGCGGGCTGGTCGGGACGTGATAAACGGCTCGCCGCACTTGCCCCGGCTGCCAGGAGTCCGATGAACCAACGGACTCGGCCAGGGGGAAATCTGTGCTGATCGAATGTTCGCCATCCGCCAAACTCACCCGCACTATACTCTGGTCGGGCAGAGATAAAGCAGGACGATCATCAGCCGCAGGCGCCTGCCAGTAGAGCCAGAGCCACATCTCCTGGCCGGGTTGGATTTTTTCAGGCAAGACGGAACCTAGAAGAATCAATTGTGAATTGTGAATTGTGAATTGTGAACTATTAATGAGGTTGGGGATGGACAGGGCGGCGAGAGGGGGCGTAATTTGGGTAGGGGTTACGGCAATGTTGGGAATGATAACGGGCTGGCCGAGGGGTTGGCCGGAGGCAGGGTCGTAGACGACCAGTTGTAAAGCATAGGTGGCGGGCGGAATATCGGGCGGCAGCCAAAGGCTACGGCGGTCGGTAATCGGTTGGTTCACGGGCCAGGTTGATGTACTCCCGGCCGCCGTTAAGGGGGGCCAATCGCTTTGAGTAAAGATGTCACCCCGGCCATTGACCAGGCGTAGAGAGAGTTGGTAATCGCGCCCTAACGGAGCGTCAGTTTGCCAGGTCAGGACAAGAGGGAGCAGGTCTCCTGCTGCTACAGCTTCGCCGGCCAGGGCTATGCTCCTCAGAGTCAGACCGCGCCCTGGTAAATCGGAAAAAGTCGTGTTGATATTTTCCAACCGGCCGGTTGCGGCGGCGCTGCTATCATATAAAGCCAGCCGCTTGCGCCCCAGCCAACTATGCCAGGCAGGGTAGGCATTCTCGGCCAGCCAACTCTCCAGAGTGACATCAAGCTCCACCCCGTAGGGGGTGTACCAAACGCGCCGGTGGGTGGCGGCAATTTTGGCGATGAGATCGCGCGCTTTATCGGGAGAGGAAGTGGGTAAAAGAAAGTCGCGATAGATCGGCAAATTTCCCCGATAGTAATAATCGAAGAGTTTTTCGCCGCCGTCGCCGGTAAGCACAACAGCATCACCCGGCAGACCAAAGTTTTCGATGGTACGGATAACGGCCCGCCAGTCGTCTTTGGCATAGGCCGGGTTGAAGTAGTGCTGCCACAGGGCGTAACCGTTGAGGCTCAAAAGGAGCAGGAGGAGAGACGTAGCAGCGTAAGGCGTAAGACGTGAGACGAGGAGATGAGGAGGCGAGGAGGCGTGAGACGTAAATCGTAAATACCCACAGGGCACGATGTCGTAAATCGCCAGAACGCCGATAGCTATGGTCAACAGAAACCCAACCTGGATCGGGATTAAATAACGTTCAAAGTAAACGGGTGTACGTAATTCGCCGTACAGCCAGGTAGCCAAATTAGGAGCGAGGGTGTAACTGAGCAAAAAAGCCAGCATTTCCCACCCCCGCCAACGACCCCGGGACCACCGCAGCGAGCCGATCAATCCCAGAACATAAACGGTTACGAAGACCCCCATCAACGGGATGGCCTCGATACGAGGCATGTACTCGCCAACACTGTAAGCTTGCGCCCCCCGCGTATAGGTTTCCCCCAGGGTAGGCTGCGGAAGCCAGTGTAAAAAACGCTGCAACAAGGCTGAACTGACCAGAAGCCAGGGGGTATAAAACAAAAAAATGACGATTAACATGCCGCCCCAGGCCAGATAACCACGCCAGTAACGCCGCCAGGTCAGCAGCAAAAAAAGGCCTTGAATGCCGATGAGGATGAGCGCGTGGTAGTGGGTCAAGATGGCCCACTCCAGGCCGGCGCCATAAACCAACCACCAACGCCAGGAACGGGAAAACCGGGATAGTTTGGGAAAACCTTCCAGGTCGGGCAGCACTTTCACAAAGCCCCACATACTCAGCACCGAAGCAGCGGTGAAAATGCTATACATCCGCGCTTCCTGGGAATGCCAAATTTGATAGGGTGCAACGGCCATCAACAAGGCGGTGAGTAGTCCCAGGCGCTGATCGCCAAGCGCCCGGCCGAAGCGGTAGGTAAGCGGTACAGCCATGACCCCAAACACCAGCGATAAAAAACGCAAAGCATACTCACCGTCGCCGGCAAGTCTAATCCAGTACAGCGTCACAAAGTAATAAAAGGGGGGCTTAGGTTCTTCGGTTAACAAGGAATGCCACAGTTCGCTTACGGAGAGTTTGGCGAAGTAGAGCGTCCAGGCTTCCTCGATCCAGTAACTTTGCGCCTCAAGTCGATAAGCCCGCAGTAAAAAGGCCAGCAAGGTCAAACCCAGGATGATAAATTTTTGGCTGGAATTCGATAGTTTCATGGGGTTGAAGGTTGAGCATTACTGGCGCCTTGCCAATTGAACGTTGGGTCATTTATCATAACTGGACCTAGCGTGACAAAATCACCTCCTTGAGGCATAGGCAGACGCCGGCCGGTGATAGGATTATAAAGACCGGCAATAAGTTGATAAGTACCGGCCGGTAAATTGGCCGCCAAGGCCAAGGCATGATGATCCACGACGGTTTGGCCCGGCTGCCAGGCCGAGGTAGGGGTAAAACCGCCCTGGGGAGAACTGTCGTGTTGAGCAGCCAGCATGCCATCGCCGGTGAGAAGTTGCAAAAAGATATTGTAATCGGCTGAGGGGCGCCGGAGCGGCAGCCAGGTAAACTCGACCGGGAGGGTTTGCCCCGACCAGGCCGAGTCTGCCAGTTTGGCCTCGACCAACTGCACCTCGTCACCCAGGGTAACCTTGATCGTTCGGGTTAAGGTCGGTGGGCGAGCGCCGAAACGCCCTAACCGAACATCGTCGAACCAATCATTACTGGCCGGGAAAGCGTTGAGGGTCAACCAACGCTCGGCGGCGTTATGGGATGAGGCCGGCGAAAAGCCAACCGTCACCAGCCAGATATTCGGCCCGGCCAGGGCAGTGTGGAGCAAGGGCAGGGCGGTCTCCGGCGGCGGCCAGTCTTGTTGAGCCAGGCCAATAATCGGCAGACGAGCCTTAAACCGATTCATCGGAACGTGATAGTGATACTGAGCCACCGTCACAAGCTGATCACCCGAACCGGCTTGAGCGGCGGCAGTGTTGAGCGCCCGCGTGTAAGCGTCAGCCACCGGACCGAATTGTTGATCGGTGCTGTAGTAACGAGTGAGGAGGAAGTAGGCGGCAAAAAGGATAATACCAAGCAGCAGGGGGGCAGGGGTGCGGTGGAGCAGGGGGGATACTTTTTCTTTGCTCCTCTGCTCCCCTGCTCCGCTGCTCACGAGCTCACGAGCGGCGGTCGCCTCGCACCACAAGTGCCAGCCAGCCAGTAGAACCAAGCCCAAGCTCACCCCAAAAGCCAGACCATCAAAGCCCCACGGCTGCCACCAGGCCAGATCGGAATTTTTGACCGACCACGCTTGAAGTTGGCCGAAGATCTGACTATAACGAAAATCGTAAAGCGCAGCCGTCTTTTCCAGGAAGAACTCGCCGCCAAATTCGGTCTGGAGTTGGGCCAGGAAAACCCAGGGATTGATAACTACGCCAAGTAGTTGGATGAGGAGGGAGAGGAGGAGTAAGAAGTAAAAAGTGAATAGTGAATAGTGAATACCTGCTACCTTGCTACCTGCTACCCTCTCAACAATAGAGGCTAAACAAAGCGCAAAGAAGGACGCCACCGGAACAAGGAAACGGCTGCCCCAGGAGAGACCCTCGCCGGAAGACCAGGCCGAAAAGAGGCCGATGGTGACTCCGGCCAGACCGGCAAAAAGCCATGCTTCGGCAGGATAAATTCGACGCAGCAGCCACCAGCCGGGTAGGCTCAAGAGCAGGATGGGAGAATAGATGAAGAAGCCGCGTAACGGGCTAAATAGAAGTTTGTAAAGGCCCAATGGAATATTGGACGAAAAAAGGGTCAAATCGTAGCCGGTTTGAAATGGGTTGCCGGAGCGAATGGCGTTATAGCCCAGCAATATTGCTCCAACCAAAGTGACTACCACGACAAAAATGATAAGCGGTAAAACAAAGGTGCGGAGAGGCGGGAAGGTAATGAAAGAGCCGGCGCTTGTTTCAAGGGGGTCGTTATCAAGCTGTGGCACATCCCCGCTGGTGAAAATGCCTTTCAGCGGTCGGCGGTCGGCGGTCGGCGGTCGGTTGGCCAGGCTCCACAACAGGTAAAGGCTAAAAACTGGCAGCAAAAAAAGGTTATTGGCGCGAGTCATAATGGCCAAGCCGGCGGCTAAACCGGCGATAGCAATATGGCGCAGGCCGCCCTCCTGGCGATAGACAAAGAGCATGTAGGCAGCCAACAGGAGCAAAAAACCGGCCAGAGGTTCACTAAAGAGATACTTGGCATAAACAAAAGCGATAGTAGCTACCCCAAAAATCAAGGCGGTTATGAGGCTTGTTATTAGTGCAAAACCCATCCGTTGGAGGAACATAAAAATAAGGAGGCCGGTTGCGGCGGTAATAAAGGCGTTCAACGTGGAAACAGCTTGTAACATGCCAACACCCGGCAGGTAAAGCGCCAACCCGTATAGAGGCGCCTGGGCCAGCGACAGCGCCAGGCCCTTCTTGGAATAAACGTGTCCATCCCGGCCAAAAAAGCCCTGCGCTTCAGCCTGAGAGGTGGTCCACTGTGTCCAGGCAATCTGGTCGGTGTTGAAGCGGCCAAATTTGACCAGGCTTTCGGTAACGGCAAACATCGAAACCTCGTCAACGGAGTGGAAACCGCCCCGATAAACAAAGAGATAGAGCGCCACTAGAAACAAACCGAGAGCAAGCCCCACCATACGGCGCTTGTTTTTTGCTTGAACAGTTTCAGGTTTCATGACCTGCCTATTATAGCAAAGGCCGGATAAGATGTCAGATTACAGATTTCTTGATTTTGCCAAAAGTAAAAGGGGCGTGTATCATAGGCCATTGCGCCAGGGTGCGCTATTTTTATGACTTTGATGTAAAGTGGAACAAGAAATTACGAGCGGGCAAAAACCTTTTCTTTTTCTGTCAATAGTCATCCCGGCTTACAACGAAGAGACCCGTCTACAGAACACCTTACCCCAGGTGGCAAAATTCCTGACAATGCAGCCTTATAAAGCTGAAGTCGTGGTGGTAGATGACGGGAGCGTAGACAGAACGGCTGAGGTCGTTGAACAGATAGCCAGGCAGTACTCCTGTATTCGTCTGATCCGAGCGACGCATGGCGGCAAGGGTCACGCGGTCAAAACAGGTATGCTTCAAATAAATAGCGAATATGCCTTTTTATGCGATGCCGACCTGGCCATGCCGATTACCGAGCTGCCCAAGTTTCTACCACCTCTCCAGAATGGTTATCAAGTTGCCATAGGCTCCCGTGAAGGCCAGGGAGCCGTGCGCTACAATGAACCTTTCTATCGCCACTTGATGGGTCGGGTGTTTAACTGGCTGGTCAAGACCATGGCCGTCCCCGGTTTTGAAGATACGCAGTGCGGCTTCAAATGCTTTCACCATTCGGTCAGGAGTGACCTTTTTTCTCACCAAACCATCAATGGGTTTGGGTTTGATGTGGAAGTGCTCTATATTGCCCTCAAACGTGGCTATCGCATCATCGAAGTCCCCATTGATTGGTACTACCAGACTGAAAGCAAAGTTCACCCAATCCGTGATACTCTGCGTATGATCCGTGATATTATGGCGGTGCGTCGTAATGATCGGTTGAGTCTTTACCAAAAAAATTAAGTTATCTCCCCTATCTTCCCAACCGATTAAAAATTAGTAATTGGTCAATTATTATAATGAAAATTAGAGTTTTATTCAGGTCTTTGATTTGTCTCATTACCCTCGTAATAATCTTGACGATGGCAGCTTGTACATCGGCCACACCCACGCCCAGATTGCCCACCCGACCGATCGCCATTATCGCTTCGCCCCAAAACGACACCCAGGTTAATGTGGGGCAGGCCGTGATGATCTCATTTACGGCGGCCGATGTTAAGGGTGTTTCCCAAGTTGAGTTAACGGTCGACGGCCAACCCTTGCATGTGCAGAAGGTCGAGCCGCCGGTTAATTCATTTGCGGCCAACCAACCCTGGACGCCGGCCAAATCCGGCAGCCACGTCATCGAATTGCGGGCCTTCAACATAGATAATGAACCGAGCGACCCGGCCCAAGTTTTCATTATGGTGGGCGAAGCAGGCGTAACAACAACGCCTCAGGCGGGCGAAACTCCGGTCACTCTCCTACCCACTTCGGTTGAGCCAACCAGCGGAGCCATCACGCTGATCCCACCTAGTCCAACGGCTGCCCAACCGGCCAGCGATCAGCCCACTGTGACTACCTTAGTGGGATTGAATGTCCGGTCCGGGCCGGGCACCGACTATCCGGTGATTGGCCGCCTACCAGAGAGCCAGTCGGTTCCAATCACCGGCCGGAACTCCGAAGGAAGTTGGTGGCAAATTTCCTTCCCCCTTGGCAGCAACGAGCCAGGGTGGATATCAGGGAGCGCCCAGTTTTCTCAGGCCAGCAACGCCGAAGGCGTGCCGGTGGTGCCCGCCCCACCCCGGCCCACGCCTGCCCCCCCAACCGCTACGCCTACCCCGACGCTGCCGGTCATTCAATATTTTAGAGTGGATCGAGATACGATCAACCCCGGCGACAGAATCACCCTAAGTTGGGACCTGACGGGGGCCAAAGAGGCTTTCCTAAGTTATGACGAAGTGACCGAGGGTGTTGTTGCCCCAGGCAGTAAAACACTTTCGCCGACCAAGACGACGGTATACACCCTGCTGGCTCGTGGTACGGCCGGTGATACAACTGCCCAGGTGACGGTCAAGGTGAATGAGGCAACCGCCACGCCTGTGTCGACCGTCAGCGATGGCAAAAGTAAGATTTTGGACGGCCAGACCATTGACTTTGATCGCGGCGTCATCCAGGGGTCTGATGGTGCGGGGGCTGATTTTCTCTGGGACGGCCAACAAGCCCAATTTTTACCACGAGGCGCGGCCACAGGCGCTTTTGTGGGCGATGTGTTTGAGGATATTAGCCTGCCCGACTGCCGTTCCGTCACTTACGGCCAACCTTTTCCTGAAGTAGGCAGCGTTAGCCGCATCACCGGCTGCTATCGTACCACTGAGGGCCGCTATGGTAAATTTTTTGTCACTGAGTGGAGCGCCGACGACGCCAGCCTGACCATACAGTGGGTAACCTGGGATTTTCGTTGATGGCCCCTAGCCCTGCACCCTAAAAAATTTTTATGCTATAATCCAAAACATAACTTGACAATGTCACATTTAAACCTACCCAGTAAGTTAGCTCACGGATTAACACGGATAAACACAGATTTTTTAAATTTTCTGTTCTAATCCGTGCCAATCAGTGTTTATCCGTGAGCCATTCTCTTCAATGTGACAATGGCAAGATAAATTTGAGGGATAAATGACTGAAAACATTCTGGTTTGCACTGCCTGGCCCTACGCCAACGGCGATTTGCACATCGGCCACCTGGCCGGGGCTTACCTGCCGCCCGACATCTTTGCCCGTTATCACCGCCTCAAAGGCAACAACGTCATTATGGTCTCCGGTTCCGATTCGCACGGCACGCCGATCATGATCCGCGCCGACGCCGAGGGGGCCAGCCCCCGCGAGGTGTTTGAGCGCTTCCACCTGCGCTTTTTGGAAACCTTCCAGCAAATCGGCATTAGCTATGACCTGTTCACCCATACCGATACCGAGAATCATTACCGGGTATCGCAAGACATCTTTTCGGCTTGCCTCACAAACGGTTTTCTTTACAAACAGACCGAACAGCAATTTTACTCGGAAACGGAAGGCCGTTTTTTGCCCGACCGCTACATCGAAGGGACCTGCCCCAACTGCGGTTTCGACGGCGCCCGCGGCGACCAGTGCGACAACTGCAAAAAACTGCTCGAACCAACCGACCTGATCAACCCGCGCAGCAAGATTGATGGTTCCACACCGGTCTTGCGCGAAACTGAGCACTTTTACCTCGATCTGCCTCGGCTCAGCGAAGATATTTTGGATTACCTCAGCGAAGGCAAGGAGCACTGGCGGCCTAACGTCATCAATTTCAGCTTGCAGTATGTCAAAGATGGGCTGAAAGGCCGGCCTATCACCCGCGACCTTGACTGGGGCATTCCCATCCCCCTGCCCGGTTATGAAGGCAAGCGGATTTACGTCTGGTTTGAGGCGGTCATTGGCTACTTCAGCGCCAGCATCGAGTGGGCCAAAAACGCGGGCCGGCCGGAGGCATGGAAGGAGTGGTGGTATAGCGCCTCGCATCCCG
>CAZUNT010000150.1:0-18262 GCA_964622215.1 uncultured Caldilineaceae bacterium | reverse complement strand
TGGTCTTACTTTTCACCATCCTCAAGGCTTATGCTATAATAGCCCGGTTTGGAAGTAGGAAGTAGGAAGTAGGAAGTAAGGAGTAGGGAGTAAGGATATCGGCTACGTAACACGCCTCACGTTTCATTATTATGACATTCTCTTTTGAACTTCTGGCCGAAGATAAGAATAGCCACGCCCGGGCCGGGGTGATCCATACGCCTCATGGTGATATTCCCACGCCTGTGTTTGCCCCGGTGGGGACGCAGGCAACGGTGAAAACGCTGACCCCGGCCGATTTGCAAGAGTTGGGGGCAAAGCTCATCCTGAGCAACACCTATCACCTCTACCTGCGGCCCGGCGCGGATTTGATTGCCGATTTTGGCGGTCTGCACGGGTTTATGCAGTGGCCCGGCCCCATTCTGACCGACTCCGGCGGTTTCCAGGTGTTCAGCCTGGAAGGATTGCGCAAGGTTGACGACGATGGCGTTACTTTTCGCTCGCATCTTGATGGCTCCGAACACCGTTTTACCCCGGAAAAGGTCATCGCCATTGAGGAAAAGCTCGGCGCCGACATTATCATGGCTTTTGACGAGTGCCCGCCGCCGCAGGATTATGATTACAATGTCGAAGCTCTGCGCCGTACCCACCACTGGGCCGAACGCTGCAAAGCGGCTCAACAGCGGACCGATCAGGCCCTATACGGTATTGTCCAGGGAGGTATTTTTGCCGACCTGCGCGCCCGGAGCGCCGAGTTTCTGACCTCGCTCGACTTTTCCGGCTACGGCATCGGCGGGTTGAGCGTGGGCGAAAGCAAAGCCCAGATGCACGCCATGCTGGAACTCCTCCAGCCCCTGCTGCCCCGCGAGAAGCCGCGTTACTTGATGGGGGTGGGCAGCCCGGAAGACCTGTTTGAGGGCGTGGCCCGCGGGATTGACCAGTTCGACTGCGTGCTGCCGACGCGCATCGCCCGCAATGGGGCCGTGTTCACCTCCCAGGGCCGGATCAATCTGCGTAACGCTCGTTTTGCCGCCGATAAGAATCCCATCGAGCCAGGCTGCGAGTGCTATACCTGCCGCACCTTCAGCCTGGCCTATCTGCGCCATCTGCTCATGGCCGAGGAGATTCTGGCCCTGCGGCTGACGACTCTGCACAATCTTCACTTCCTGCTGACCATCATGCGCCGCATCCGCCAGTCCATCTTTGAGGGCACATTTACCACTTATAAAGGTGAGTTTTTAGCCAACTATCGCCCCTCCAGGGCTGAGTAGTAACGTTTGCGACAAATTTGCGACAGCTCTGTGATGACAAGGTGACACTTGCGTATTACGCTGGAGAGGTAACCCACAACGTTGGGAATTTTACCATCTCTAAAAAGGAATTTCTAAACTATGGATCTGTTTCAAGCTCTCGTTTTGGGTCTCGTTCAAGGAGCCACCGAATATATTCCCGTTTCCAGTTCAGCCCACTTGGTGATTGTGCCCTGGCTGTTGGGCTGGCCGGATGCACCCTTTGAGTTTGAGGTATTGGTGCAATGGGGCACATTAATAGGCGTGTTCTTCTTTTTCTGGCCGGATATCTGGATGGTGGCGAAAGGCGTCATCCAGGCTCTGCTTCAGGGGCGCCCCCTGGCTACCTTTGAGGCGAAGTTGGGCTGGCTGGTGGTGGTTGCTACCATTCCGGCCGTTGTTTTCGGCCTGGCCTTTAAAGATCTCTTTGAGGCAGCTTTCGCTGCGCCTGTTTTTGCCGGTGGTTTGCTGATGCTGACCGCCCTGCTGCTGGTAATTGCCGAACGTTTTGGCTCGCGGCGGCTAGAGTTGGAGCACCTGAGCTGGCTTGACGCGGTGATTATCGGCTTGTTCCAGGCAGCCGCCATTCTACCCGGTATCAGCCGCTCGGGGGCAACGATCAGCGGCGCCGTCCTACGGGGATATAACCGCGTGGCCGCTGCCCGCTTTAGCTTCCTCATGTCCATCCCCGCCCTGGTGGGAGCAGGGGTCATCGCTCTAAAAGATTTGTTTGAAACCGGTACATTAGCAGCCCAGTTACCGGCTATCTCCATTGGTTTTATCGCCGCGGCTATTTCCGGCTATATCTGCATTCGCTGGCTGCTCCACTACCTGCAGCGCCACTCCCTCTATATTTTTGCCCTCTACTGCGTTGCTTTCAGCCTTCTAACCATCATTGTCGGTCTAATAAGAGGGTAGACAAATAAAAGGATGAGGGCTGAAGGATGAAGGCTGAATCTGTTTGGGTTTGGGTGAAGTATCTTCCTTTCATCCTTCATCCTTCATCCTTCATCCTGGCCTTGTGTCTCACCGCCTGTGTCGCCACCGTTACCCCTACCCCTTCACCGGTCGTGATCAGAGCGGCCGGTTCGACCAGCATGGAGCCGCTGCTGGCCGAACTGGCCGCAGCCTACACCGCTCAACACCCCCAGGTCACGTTTGATATTCAAGGAGGCGGATCACAACTGGGGCAAACCCTGGTCGAGGCGGGCCAGGTTGAGTTGGGGTTAGTGTCCTTTCAGCCGCCCAAACCGGCCGAGACTACCCACCTCATCCCCGTCGCCCGCGATGCGATGGCCGTTATCCTGCACCCCCAAAACCCATTAACCGGCCTTTCGCTGGTCGAGCTGCGCGACATTTTTAGCGGCCGCCTCCTCAACTGGCAGGAGATGGCCGGCCCGGCCAGTCCGATCCAGGTGGTCAGCCGGGAAGATGGCTCCGGCACGCGAGCCGCCTTTGAAACGATGGTTATGGACGGCCGGCCGGTTACACCTACGGCGGTGGTGCTGCCAAATAGTCAAGCCGTAGTGGACTTTGTGGCCCAAAACCCCAACGCCATTGCTTATGTTTCCTTCACTTTTCTGGACGATCGCGTTTACGCTGTGCCGCTTGAAGGTATAACGCCTACTCTGGAAAACCTCACTTCAGGCAGCTATTTTCTAAGCCGTGATCTGGCCCTGGTTGTTCCCAAGCAAGGAAAGCCGGAAGTAACCGAATTCGTTGATTTTGTCTTAAGTCCAGCCGGCCAAGCGATAGTAGCTACTAAATGGGGGCAAATCGAGCGGTAGGAACACGAAAAGTACGAAAAACACGAAGAATATGTCGTGTTCACAAAGATGAATTGACCGGCCCAACCTGGAAGCCCTGGGCTAAAGCGATTCTGTTGGCAAACTCGAATTTAGGGCTAGAGGCGTGGGGCTGAAGCCGCCACGCTAAGAGAACGAAGCCCGGTTGGGCTAATAGGACGTTTTAACGTCCTTTGCCCTTTCAGCCCGATGCTTCAGCGTCGGGCTATATGATATTATTCGGTGCGCTATCGAAGTACACAAAACATTAGGGGCGGTGTGTTTGAGTTCTACTCCAATTAGGGTTAAAATGGCCCCGTATGAATCTATTCTCCATCCTGCTCATCGAAAATGAAATTTCGGTGGCCGTGGCCATTACTCAAGCCATTAGCCAATTATTAGCCTGTTATCGCTTATTGATTAGTAAAGAAATCGCCAGAGCGATAGCCAAACCGGAGCCGGCCCAAGTTATCTTGCTTGACGTCGCTCAATTGGTTGATAACATCCCCCAAAAGTTATCATCCCTGACCCAAATTTATCTCGGTATCCCAATCATTCTTCTCCAGCCGGCCTCCGGTGAGGCTGATGGAGCCGAAAGTACTCTGTTATCCGCCCTGAACTATGGGGCAAGTGACTATGCGACCCTCTCCCAGGCCGGTCTGTTAGCCCTGGGCAAACGGATAACCAGCCTGGCCCAAGCCTGGCAAGAGCAACAAGACCAGGGCAAAATTCGCTCCTCCGGCGAATCGCTTTACCAGGCGCTTAACAGTAATACTTCACAACTGGCCATTCAGCTTATCAGTCCCGATAACCGTATCCTGGCCTGGAACCGCACGGCCGAGAGACTGTTTGGCCTTAACCGGCAAGATTTGATCATGCCCTTGATCGAGAACTTGCCTTTATCGCCCGGCCATCTTGACCAGTTGAAAAACATCCTGGACCAGGTGCGGAGCAGCGGCGAACCTCTCTTCATTCCGAGCTATGCCCTGGAAAACCCCCAAGGCGAAACCTATTGGGTCCAACTTCATCTTTATCCTATTTATAAAGAAAAATCCGATCAGCCGGGCGGAAGAATCTCTGATATTTGCCTGATCAGCGCCGATATCACCGACTTAAAACGAACCGAGATTCAAACCAGGCAGTACAACCAGGAATTGCAAATTTTACTGGAAACAAGCCGCCAGGTTTCGGGACGGCTAGAGCTGATCCCCACGCTCGAAAAAATCGTCGAGCAGACCAAAACCCTGCTCAATGCCGATAACGGCCGGGTTTACTTTCTGGAGAAAAACCATCAAACCCTCCAACCCGTTCTCTCCATTGGGCCGCTGGCCGGCCAGGAGTATCCTACGGCCATTCCGGTGGGCCGGGATGTGATCGGGACCGTGGCTGCCACCGCCAAAGCAGTTATGGCCAATAGAGGGGTTAATTCTAAGGCAACTGCCACTCTTTCTGAGCATTTGTTGTGTGTCCCTCTGATCACCCTCAAAGAAATGATGGGGGTCATGGTGGTTAGCCGGATCAACAAAGCGCCCTTTGTTAATGACGACCTGCGCTTCTTTGAGAGTATTGTGCGGCAGGTGTCATCGGCCATCTACAACGCCCGCCGCTTTGAAGAAACGCGCAGTAATTTGGGCGAATTGGCTGTTTTGTATGAAACCAGCTCGGCTATCGCGGCTGCCCGTGATGCTGCGGATGTTTTAAACACGCTGATCCGGCAGATGGTCCAGATTATTGACGTCAGCGAGGGTTACATTGTTAGTTGGGATAAGTATCAAAACACCGGCACAATCCAGGCAATCTACACCGGCGAAAAAATTGCTCTCGATGATGAAACGGACATCGGCTCAACCCTTAATCTGGCTAAACGGCCTATTGTTCAGACCATACAAAGCCAACAACCGATGGTTTTCCAATTGAGCCAGCCCGATTTGGCCGAGCTTGAACGCCAGCAGATGAGCCAGCGTGGTTATCTATCACGCCTGGTGGTGCCGCTGATTGTCAAAGGCGAGGCCATCGGTTGGGCCGATCTAGGGGAAAACCGGCGAGAACGGGCCTTTAGCGGCGATGAAATTCGCCTGGCCTGCATGTTAGCCAACCAGGCCGCCGTCTCCCTGGAGAATCTGCAATATTTTAACCAGATGCGGCAGGCTTTGGAAGAAACCGATGCCCTCTACCAGGTCGCCAGCACCCTGACCACCACTCAGGACTCCCAGGCCATCATGAGCATCGTACTGCAAGAATTTCTCCGCGCCCTTAACATGCACCAGGGGAGTGTCATCTTCTTCGATTTTGAAAAGAAATATGGGGTGGTTAAAGCTAACCTCCAGGATGAGCAACCCGCTCTTGTTCCCCCTGGGCTAATGGACCAAGCCGAAGAGGCCGGGTCGGCCCAAAGACTGGAAGGCTGGCAATTTTCGCTACGCAACAACCGGGTATATGAACGTTTGATGGGCAGCCACCAGCCCGTAGTAATTAACGATACCCAGGAGTCATTGTCTTTTTTACCCCAGACGGCCCCGGCGCTACCGGCGCTGATAAAATTTGGTTGGGCCGGCCCGGAAACACTCTCTCTGCTCATCATTCCCATCCAGATGCGGGGGGAAATTGCCGGCGCGCTGGTGGCCGAGGCCACCCGCCGGAAACGCGCCTTTACCCGGGCCGAGATTTCGCTGGGGCAGGCTATGGCCGACCAATTGGGGGTGGGACTGCAAAATGTCGCCCTCTACGAAGCGGAGTATCGGCGGCGGCAGCAAGCCGAAACGCTGCGGGAAGTTTCCTTTGCCGTCAGTTCCAGCCTTAACCTGAATGAAGTGCTGGAGCGGATTCTGGATCAACTGGGCCGGGTGATCAAGTACAACAGCGCGGCTATTCACTTGATTGAAGGTAAACGCCGGCGCATTATCGCCGGGCGAGGCTTTCCCAACCCCAAAAAGATTGTGGGCCTGACTTTTCCAATCAATCTCGATAACGATCTCGATCCCGGCATGGTGGCTATTCGCAAGCGCCAGCCTTTGATTGTCGCCAACATCCCTACCGATTATAACACCTTCAAAAAACCGGCCCAGGAACAAATTAGATCGTGGATGGGTATTCCGCTCATTGCCCGCGATAAAGTGATTGGCCTGATTAGCATTGACCACACCGAGGCCAACGCCTATGACGAGGATGATTTGGTTCTGGCCCTGGCTTTTGCCAACCAGGTAGCGATGGCTTTGGAAAATGCGCGCCTGTATGAAATCGAGGTGCGCGAGTTGGAACGGGAGTTGGAATTTGCCCAGACCATTCAAGAGGCGCTCTTACCCCAGGTAGTACCCCAAATTCCCGGTCTACAAATCTCCGGGCGGATCATGCCGGCCCGGCACATTGGCGGCGACTTTTTCCATTTCTTCTCTGTTGGCCAAGATCAGTTGGGGGTGGCCATTGGGGATGTGAGCGGCAAGGGCATCCCGGCGGCGCTTTATATGGCCGTGGCGATTACGGCCATTGACGCTCAAATTCAGGCCGAGATTGGCCCCGGCAAACTGCTCAACCAGTTAAATCATATCCTCTACCAGCGGCTGCGCGAAAACAAGATGAATATCGGCTTGCAAGTAGCACACTTCGCTCCTCTGCCGCCATCCCCAGAAGCGGACGGAGAAGCCGGGGCGCAGCCCAGGGGCATGCTGATGACGGTTGCCAGTGCGGGTATGATTGCTCCTATTGGAGCCACCAAGTATGGCATCCGTTATTTGCCCGTAGAGGGGCTACCGGTTGGGGCCCTTCCGCCGCCCGAACAGACCTATCAGGATGATGTCTTTCTGCTCGATCCCTTTACCACCGTCATTTTTACCAGCGACGGTATTGTCGAAGCTCAAAATGAAACACGCGAGTTGTTTGGCTTTGAACGCCTGGAAGCAGCCATCAGCGCCATAATTGAAGTTCAGGATGCGGAACTAATCGCCGAACACATCATCAACACAGCCCAAGACTTCATCGGGCAGGCTGAACAGAACGATGATATGACCGTGGTGGTCGTCGTTAAGACATGAGAACTCTCCCCAAAATAGACCGCCGACGGCTGACCGCTGACCGCCGGAAGACACTTTTATCATCATTGGCGGTATGGCCCCAGTTCCTCTGGGTTTTTGGCGGCCTGTTCATCATTTTGGGCCTGGGCTACGACACCTTCACCCCTGTTTTTGAAAACTCCGACGAAACGCTGCACTATCCCTTCGTTAAGCACGTGGCCGACGGTAAAGGCTTGCCGCTGGCGACGCCCGGCCAGTTGTGGAACCAGGAGGGCACCCAGCCTCCCCTTTACTATGCCATTGTCGCCGCCACAACTTTCTGGCTCGACACCGATAACCTGCCGGAATTATTGCAGCGTAATCCGCACTGGCTCTTCACCGAAGTGCGCGCCCTGATCAACGACAACCAAAATATGGTCCTGCACGGTCCGATGGATGCCTTTCCCTATCACCGGACCGCCCTGGCCGTTCATATAGGCCGGTGGTGGAGTTTATTTTTTGGCCTGCTGACCGTCATGGCCACGTTTATGCTCGCCCGCACCCTTTTTCCCCACAACTTGCCGCTGACCCTCACCGCCACCGCCCTGACCGCCCTCAACCCCCAGTTTATTCGCGTCTCCGCTACCGTCAGCAACGACAGCCTCTCTGCCGCGTTGACCACCCTGGCCGTGTTCCTGGCCTTCAAATTCACCGAGCCTCGGCAGACCGGCAGGGGGGCAGGGGGGCAGGGGGGCAGGGGTGAAGTTTTCTCCGCTCCTCTGCTGCTTGGCTTGCTTACCGGCCTGGCCGTGCTCACGAAATTGAGCAGCCTGACGACTTTCCTGGTGGTCGCTTTGATTATTTTTTTACGCTTGTTCTGGATCAGTGAAGTACACGAAGCTCCCTTACAAACAACGCTACACTGGCTGTTTATCATTGGGGCCGTGATGATGGTTTTAAGCGGCTGGTGGTTTGCCCGCAATTTCCACCTCTACGGTGAGTGGTTTGCCACCGACACCCATCTCAACCTGGCCGGGCGTAACGACATCTCGCTGGCCCAGGTTTGGGCTTTGCGGGCCGAAGCCGAGCGAGCTTACTGGGCCACGTTTGGCTGGGGCCAGATTCGCCCGCCGGAGTGGGTCTACCAACTCCTGTTCTGGTTGACCCGTATCGGTTTGGCCGGCCTGGCCCTGGCCCTGTTAGCCAAGCTGGTGCAGGGGCATAAAACCCGGCCGTTGCCCCTAAATTTAGCCGAAATCCATTTTGCCAAGATATTTGTCCTGGTCCTGTGGGCCGCCCTTAACCTGATGCTCTATGGGCGCTGGGTGATGGAAGTTGGCTCCGTGTCGCATACGCGGCTGGTCTTTCCGGCCATCGGCGCTGTCTCGCTGCTCGTCGCTTTGGGGTGGCACGCTTTGTGGCCGCGCCGGCTCGGCGGCTGGTTTAGTGCGGCGGTGATTATTTCCTTTCTCATCTTAAATATTTATAGTCTCGGCTGGCTTCTCTACCCCGCCTTCAACCCTACCAATTGGGTGAATGAGCCAACGACCTCCCTTCGTGACGCAACCTTTCTCGACAGCCTGAAACTGGTGGGAGGAGGTGTAGCCACATCGTCCGCCGAAGCACCTCCTACTGCCAGCCAGGGCGACCTGGTTATGGTTAAGGCCCGCTGGCAAACCTTGGCTCCGCCGAGTAAAAATTATAGCGTATCTGCCGTACTCCTGGCCCCTGACGGCAGTGTGCTGGCTCACCGCGAAACCTACCCCGGCCTCGGCCTGCGACCTACCCGCTACCTGCACCCCGGCGACTCATTTTTAGACATCTACCCTCTCAAGTTGGAGGCTGACGTATCCGAACCCCTTGTCGCCCGGGCTACGGTCAACCTGTTTGATTTTGACAGCGAGACGCGCACCGGCTTCCCGGCGGTGGATGCAAACGGCAACGAAATTACGCCAATTGTCGGGCAAGTCAAAATTACCCCCAAGACATGGCCCGTTTATCAGCCCACTTACACCAGCCGGGTTAACTTTGCCGATGCCATCGAACTTGTGGGTTATGACCTTCACGGGGGCAGGGGAGAGGGTCAGAAGAACGGCTCCACCTTCCTTAATCTCTACTGGCAATCACTTAACCCGGTTGATAAAGATTATATCGTCTTTATTCACCTGCTCGATGCCGGCGGCCAGGTGATCTTCCAGGCCGACAGTCCACCCACCGGCAACAGCTACCCCACCCGTTGGTGGTCTCCCGGCGAAATCATCGCCGACAGGCGCGGCCTGCCGGCCACTCCCGGCGCTGTCACCCTCCGTCTCGGCCTGTACGATCTCGACACTGTTCAGCGCCTGCCTATCATCGATTCCGCCCTGCCTCAACAGGACAACAGTGTGGAGATTTCCCTGCCGTGAGCTACGACCGACGACGACCGACAACTGACCGCCCCAAAACCAGCCCTCCCTATGTCATTTCGAGCGAAGCGAGAAATCTCCCTTTTCTCCAACAGCATGTTGGCCTTCTTTTTTCCCTGGTAATTTACCTGCTTCTCACTTCCTTTTATTTTTTTATTGTCCCTATCTTTGAGGCCCCAGATGAGTGGACTCACACCGGCCACGTTAAATATATGGCCGAAGGCCATGGCCTGCCGGTTATGCTGCCGGGTCAGGGCATTTGGGGCGGGCAACAACCACCCCTCTACTACGCCATCGGCGCGCTGCTGGTCCAGCCGTTTGACCTGGACGATTTTGACGATTATCTCAACACCCGCAAAAACCCTCACGCCTCCCTGGGTTATGCCCTTGATCCAGGCAACAAAAACAATTTTCTGCACACCCCCGCCGAAAACTTCCCCTACCAGGGCCTCGCCCTCACCATCCACATCCTGCGCCTCTATTCGATGGCCTACGGCCTCATTGCCCTGATTTTTATCTACCTCACCGCCATTGAGATTTACGATTTACGATTTACGATTTACGATTTACGATTTACGACATCGTGCCCTTTGGGTATTTACAATTTGTCACCGGTCAATCCAAAATCCAAAATCGTAAATCGCAAATTGTTTGCTTCCCTCGTCGCTCTCTTTGTCGCCTGCCAGCCGATGTTTGCCTTTATTACCGCCTCCGTCGCCAATGAGCCGGCCAACATTGCCTTTTGCGCCATTGGGGTTTGGCTCGCTCAACGTTACGTCTTACGCGGTCCCGGTTCGCATTGGGGCCGAGCGGCAGCTTTGGGGATCACCCTCGGCCTGGTGTCTCTAGCCAAAATGACCGGACTCTCCCTGGGATTGGTCATCGTCGTGGCGCTGCTGCTGGCCGCTATTTCGGCCCGGCGACAGCCTCACCTGGTTCGCCTGCTCTGGCGCGATATGTTCATCATCGGGCCGCTGGTGTTGGCTGTAGGCGGCTGGTGGTACTGGCGCAACTACCAACTTTACGGTGATTTCTTTCAGAGGGGCCTTTACAAACTCTATTTTAATGTTGATCCGCAGCCCCTCACGTTGAGCGATTTTCTCTACACCCTCTCCACCGGCGAGGTTTCCTTCTGGGCCACATTTGGCTGGCTTAACCTCGTCGCCCCCGATTGGGTTTACAGCGTCTATCGAATCATTAGCCGGATTGGATTGATAGGCGTAACAGTGATGATTGTAATCCAAGCGAGCCAATGGTTCATTGGAAGACTGAAGGATTGGAGGAGTGGAGGACCAGAAAACCACAGCCAACCTGCCAACCTGCCAACCTGCCAACCCTTCGACTTCGCTCAGGGCAGGCCTTCCAACCTTCCACTCCTCCTCCATCTTGTCTTCCCGGCTGCCCTGGCCTTTTCGCTCACCCGGCTGGTCGCCACCGAAGGGGGACTGCAAGGCCGCCAACTTTTGCCCGCGCTTGGCTCGATAGCTATTGTTATTATCTATGGCTGGTGGACGCTGGTCCCCAGCCGCCTGCGCTTACCCATAATGATAGCTTTAATGGTACTGCTTTTGGGCCTGGCCGTCTGGCTGCCCTGGGGGGTGGTGGCTCCGGAATATATTCCCAAGCCCCTATTGACTGAAGCCGACCTGCCTCCCACTCTGAACCGTCTCGATTGGACTTACCGTGACGAAATGAAATTACTCGGCGTCACCGTCGGCACAAGCACAGCGCGCCCCGGCGAGCGCGTCCCGGTAACAGCCTACTGGCAGGCGCTCAAACCAATGGATACGAACTACAGCGTTTTTGTCCATCTTATAGGTCATGCCTATACGAATACGGGTCAATTCAACACCTATCCCGGCCTGGGGCTGCGGCCAACCCAAAGCCTGCAACCGGGTCAAATTGTCGCCGATACCTACCCGGTGTTAGTGGCGGGAGGCAGCCAAGCGCCAACTCGCCTGCTGGTCAACATCGGCCTGTTTGATTTCAACGAGGCCGGGCGTCCCGGTATTCAGGCCATCACTTCTGATGGGCAACCGGCCTCAGCCACCGCCGGCCAATTGAAGCTTATCCCCAACCAATGGCCGCCTGCCTCACCCCCCCCGCCTGTCGCCGAATTTAATGACCACATCTGGTTGGCAGATTACACCCTCACTGATTGTCAAACCCATAGCCAAGCTTGTGAAATCACCTTCAAGTGGCAGCCTCAGGGTAAACCCTCCACCGATTACACCGTCTTCATCCAACTCTGGCCCGCCGATCCGCAGCAGCCGTTCATCGGCTTCGACGGTCCCCCTTTAGCCGGGGAGTATCCAACCAGCCTGTGGGAAACAGGCGAAGTTATTCTTGATCCCCACTTTTTGGATTTAACCCCCGTCCCCCCCGGCCAATACCGCATCCTGGCCGGCCTTTATAATTTCACCAGCGGCGACCGGGTACCTGCCACCCAGGCCGGAACTCCCCTCCCTGGTAACGCCATAAACTTGGGCAACCTATATTTGCCGTAAACAATGTTCAAGCTACACTAATTGCCGGGGGAATATCAAATGCGCACAGTGAAAGTGGTCGAGTCGGTTGATATTAACGCACCGCGCGAGGATGTATTTGCCATCATCACTAATTGTGATCGGCGACTACAGCTAAGCCCTCTCTGGGGAGTTGTTGAAATTAAAGAGATTTCGGCTGATTTTCCCCAAGAGGGGAGCCGTTACCATGTCAAAAAGGTGCATGATGAAGAGGAATATGACACCATCGTCACCAGCTTTATCCCCTGTCAAAAATTTGCCTATCAGTTAATGACCGGACGCGGCACCAATGTGGTGTGGACCTTTCAAGAGGTGGCCCAGGGAACCCGGCTAATGTATTACGAAGAGTTCCTGGTTGACGCGGCCGGGGATGACGAATTTGTGCAGTCGGTCCGGGGAACGGTGCGGCAATGGTTGAAGAATATAAAACTTTACGCTGAGTTGCGCGGAGGCTGGTTGCAACGGCAAGTTAAGTGGCTAGCCGACCGTTATCTGCTCAATTTGCGAGCCGATCAGCGCCGCATTATCCTGGCTATTTTGGTCATGCAAGGCATCGGCTGCCTGACCTTTATCGCGGCTGCCATTGGTTTGGGTATTGCCGGATTGGTCATGTAAATTCAAACAATTTTTGTAACTACTCAGCCCTACCCCCACGACCGCCGACGGCTGACCGCTGACCGCCGAAAAGACAGGGTACAGGGCGAATTATGGCGGTCGGCAGTCTGCGGTCTGCGGTCAGGAATACTCAATTTGGGGTAGCCTGAGTAGTAACCAATTTTTATTTTGGTTCATAGCCGCAGCGAAAGCCGGTATCCACGCTGCGATGCATGGGCGCGGCCCAGCTACGATAGGCGCACCGGCTTTGGGTGCGCGACTCGCGCCAGGAACCACCACGTAAGGTTTGCTTGCCCAAAGAGGCTTCGAGCCGTTGCGGATCGGAAATACCGCCACTTTCGTGGAGCCTGGGCAGCAAGCTTTGAGATTCCGGCTCATACACCAGCACTTCCCTGCCATCGTTTGGATCGTAGGGGTATGGACCAAACAGCGAAGCGCACCACTCCTGGACATTGCCGGCCAAATCGGCCACTCCATAAGGGCTGTCACCTTGCGGTGAAAATTGCCCAACCGGGCTGGTCCGGCCTAATTTACTCTCATTGTTGTTACAAACTCCGGCTCGCCACTCGTTACCCCATGGATACAGGCGACCGTCGGGGCCACGAGCGGCTTTCTCCCATTCTGCCTCAGTCGGCAGGCGAATAGGCAGGCCGGTCACAGTAACCGCCCAGCGGCAAAAAGCGGTCGCATCGGTGAAAGAGACGCCCACGACCGGGTGATCGGCCAGATCGGCCGGAAACCGGCCATCAGGCCAGAACAGCGGGGGGCGGTGCCCGGTTGCTTCCACAAAGAACCGGTACTGGACATTCGTGACCGGGTAACGCATGAGGTAAAAGTCGGTGATGCCCAGCCGGTGCTGGGGCAGTTCGTCGGCCTGATGAAACCGGTCTCTCTTTTTGTCGGCGCCAATGAGAAAATCCCCGGCGGGGATGAGAACAAAATCTAGATTTAGATCAGGTGGCATGGTATCTTCCTTCACTTTCATCAATAAGGTGATGTTGCAGAGCATAACGGACTAACTCAACGCTGTTATGCACCCCCAGCTTGACCATGATATTGGTGCGATGGACCGACACGGTTTTGGGACTAATGACCAGGGCCATGGCAATCGCTTTGTTGCTTTTACCCTGGATAACCAGCTTGAGGATTTCCATTTCACGTTCAGTCAGGTGGGGCGTCTCGCCCTTATCGCTATTGCCGGTATGGGTATAGTCGTGGAGCACCTGGCGGACCACCTCCGGCTCTAAAAAAATTCCTTGCTCAAAAACTTGACGAATGGCCGTGACCACTTCGCGCCCGCCCGACCGCTTCAGCACGTAGCCCGACGCGCCGGCTTGCAGCAGCGGCGCGATGTATTCCCGATTATCATGCTGGGTCAGAATTAAGACTTTGACGTGGGGATAAGCCTCTTTAATCCGCCGGGTAGCTTCCAGGCCATCCATCACCGGCATGGCCACATCCATCAGCACAATATCGGGTAGAAGCTCACCGACCCGAGTCAACGCTTCGCGACCGTTACCGGCCTCGCCAACGACGGTAAGGCCGGGTTGGCGTTCCAACAAAGAGCAGATGCCGTCACGTAAAATAGCGTGATCATCCACAACTAAGACTCGAATATCAGGCATATGCCGGCCTCCGTTCGATAGTGGGCACCTGGATGTGCAGTTGCGTGCCATAACCAGGGGCGGTGATAATCTCTATCTGACCACCCAACAACTCCACCCGTTCTCGCATCCCCATCACACCCAGGCCACGCTGAGTATCGGGCGACAGGCTTACCTCGACCAAATCGAAACCCAGGCCATCGTCTTCCACCTTGATCTCAGTAGCTTCATCGGCAAAATCAAAGGTAATGGTAGCGTTCCGCGCCCCGGCGTGACGAGCAATATTGTTAATGGCTTCCTGCACCACCCGAAAGAGAGTTGTTTCTACTTCCGCAGGCAAGCGGCAGGCCATCGAAATCTCCTCAATCGTCACTCGCACCCCAACTGGCTCCAACCGTGACTCGGCAAACCAACGTAGGGCCGGCACCAAACCCAGGTGATCTAACATGGTCGGACGCAGATCGAAAATCAGCTTATGCACTCCACTCAAGGTCAGGGTAACCAGGTAATGCATATTCTCTAGTTGCTCTTTGATTTCGTCCAATGAGTTCATCTCTATGGCCTCTTCCGCCGCAAACAACAGCGCTGTGAGCGTCTGGCTGGTATCGTCGTGCAATCCGCGGGCGATACGCTTGCGCTCTTCTTCCTGGGCGGTGATGACCTTTTGCAGCAACTCGCCACGCATGTGCTCCTTGTGCTGCACTTCGGCATAGAGGCGGGCATTTTCAATGGCGACCGCAATTTGGTTACCCAACGCGGTCAGCAACTTCTGTTCCTCTGTGTCAAATTCGTGCGGGCAGCGAGTCGCAATGCAAATACTGCCCAGGGTGCAGCCTTTGGCCACCAGGGGCACGTGGACCAGGGTCTCCAGTTTTTCTCGCTTCAGCGACTCGGCCCGCTTACCCCGGTAGCGCGCCAGATTGGGCACAATTATGATTTGACCTGTTTCCAGTACGCCGCCACATGAGCCGTCGAGCATACCTAGCCGGGCGACTAACTGGGCCGCCTCTTCGGACAGGCCGTGATGGGCCAGCAACTCCAGCTTGCCCGCCGTCTCCTCTTGCAAAAAAATGGCCCCGGCATCAACCTCGGTTAGCCGCAGCACTTCGACCAGGGTACGATCTAAAATTTCACGCAGATCGAGGGATTGGTTGACGGTGGTAGCGACGGTGTTCAGGATAGAGAGCTCCTGATTGCGCCGAATGAGCGCCTCTTCCAACTCTTTTTCCTCAGTCACATCGCGCCTCAACTCGATAATCCGGGTAATACGGCCGGTCGAGTCGTGCATGGGTGAGGCAACGATGTCCAGGTAACGTTTTTGACCTGTATCCGGGTCTGGGTACATGTGGGTCATTTTGACCGGCTCATCCGTGGCCGCCATTGTAGAGACGGGACAGGTCTGGTCAAGGGGCCGGCAAGACCGTTCCCGCTGAAAAATCTCGTAGCAAAACTGATTGTTGGCGGCGGCATAACCGGTGCAGTGAGTTTGGGCAGCTTTGTTCATCAACTGGATTTGCCCATCCAAACTAACCACGATTAGTTCATCGCTCAAGCCGTCGATGATTGCTCGCAGGTCGTCGCGGGCTGCTTGCGCTTCGAGTTGGGCAGTCAGAACGGTCCGGGTACGCTCCTGCACTCGGGCATCAAGTTCCTGGTTCCAGGTCTGAATCTCTTCAATGGATTGTTTCAACTGAGCGCGCATGGTATCGAAACTGTTGGCCAGGGCGCCGATTTCATCACCCCGTTGGTAGCAAATTGGGGTGGTCAGGTCACCGGCGGCGATACGTTTAGCGCCTTCCATGAGCAACTGCACCGGGTTGACGACGCTGTTAGTCGTTACCCAAACCAGGCCCATCGCCCCCAGCACAGCGGCCAACCCCAGGATGGAAGTCTGGAACATCAAACGACGCACCGGGGCAAAAACCTCATCGGCCTCCTGGCGAATGATAACCGCCCAAGGGGCCTGAGACAGCGGGGCAAAAGCCATAACTTGGTCGCCTGACTGCGACAGCATATCGGTTGAGCAGCCGGCGCAAGTTTCGACCGTCGGTCTATTGGCCACCAGTAACTTCTGCAGATTGTCTTGTTCGCTGCTGGTCAAAACCCGGCCAGACTGGGTGCTGATCAAGACCTGGCCGGTTGTGTCTACCACCTCCAGGGTGCCGGTTGTCCCCAGGTCAAAAGGCCAATTGAAGGGGGAGAGCTTGGGGTCGCTCAAGTCCAGCAGCACGGCCAGTGACCCCATCGAAAGACCTTGACCATCGCGCACCGGGGTAGCAATGACGGCCCAGGGATGATCACCAGGCACAATCGAGAGGCTAAATTGCTGCTTATTCAGGGAATGCTGCTCCGCCACCACCTGTTCCCAGTCAAGGTTCACTGCATGCGTTGTAACCGAGGCGATGGGTCGTCCCGCCAGATCGAGCAGGAAAAACCCCTGGCTGAAGTTGGCCACCTGGTCAAAACCGGCCTGTAAAACTGTCACTCGCGCCGCCGGGTCAGCTTGCGGGTTATACCAGATAGACTTTTGGGCTATAATGGTCAACACACTTTCGGCGTGCTGGAAAGTAGCGTCGAGGTTGGCCGCGCTCAAGCGGGCCAGCATAAGCCGTTCATTCAACACCTGTTGGGTCGTCTCTTGGCTGGTACTGATGCCTAGCAACGAAAAAATACTCAACAGCCCGGCCAGACCGATCAGAACAATGGCTCCCATCTTGGTCCGCAGGCCCATATTGAGCCATTTGTGTTCTATCCACCAATCAAGGCTCAACTTTAATCGTTTTGGCCAATTGAACCAGGGTACGGGTATAAGCATCACATCATCTCCAGAAAATAGTGAACACCCAAAGTGGTCAGTCAGCAGTGAACAGTGAACAGTGTTCAGTGTTCACTGTTCAACTGTTCACGGCTAACCGTTCACCAGTTACTATTTTTATTAACGGCCGGAAGCGGCCAACTACAATAACGCGTCCGGCCACAATATTTGCATACGCCATCTTTTTCCAGTTGTTCGTGAATGCCGACAAATTCGTTCATTGCTTCATACCATTCGTAGGTTCGACCAATAGTGACCCGTAAAGGCGTGTTGGGCATAACAAAAGCGGCCCGTGCTTTGGCGGAGTCAAAATAAAACATCTGCGCTTCCAGGCGTAGGCGCGTGCCGGTCAGCGGCACAGGGCCGCTGGTTTGAGGCTGCAACATATCGGTCAGACCGGCCGTCAGTGAAACCAGCCAGCGCGGCATCACCTTAAGCTTCATGCCGCAGCCAACCACATCGGCGATGGTTTGATAGAGTTGCAGGTGTGTCATATTCTCGCCGCCCAGAATGTAACGTTCTCCCACACGGCCTTTAAGAGCTGCCTCGATATGTCCCTGGGCAGCGTCGCAAATGGGAACCACATTAGTGCCGCCGGGTGGAATGAGCGGCGGGGCGCAGTGTTTGACCACCTCCACGACGACACCACTGGAAACTTTGTGAATATCACGCGGGCCAATGACCGTCGTGGGATTGACGATGACCACCGGCAGGCCCTTTTTCACGGCCTCCAGCACAAGCTGTTCGGCCAGGTATTTGCTGTAGCCGTAAATAAACTGCTCCGGCTTAACGTTAAAGGTAAAAGTTTCATCAACTACCGTGTTGGGATAAATCCCCATCGCCGCGGTTGAACTGGTGTGAACTATCCGTTCCACTCTAGCCTTGAGAGCGGCCTCCATAACGTGGCGGGTACCTTCCACGTTGACCTGGCGCATCCGTTCTACCCCCTGCCGCCAGAAATCGACCACCCCGGCGGCGTGAAAGACGACGTCCATACCTTTCATCGCCGGCAGAAGGGTGTCAGGGGCCAGGACATCGCCGGTGACATGCTCAAACGGGCCATCTTCCAGCAAAATGGGTGATGTGCCGGTGCGCGCCAGGATACGAACCTCCCAACCCCGCTCAATCAGCCGGAGAGCTATATTTGAGCCGATAAAACCTGTTCCACCTGTGACAAGGGCCCGAGGCATGACCAACTCCTGTAATCAGTAGTCAGATGTCAGTAGTCAGATGTCAGTAGTCAGATGTCAGTAGTCAGAT
>CAZUNT010000149.1:0-18351 GCA_964622215.1 uncultured Caldilineaceae bacterium | reverse complement strand
TCGGCCTGCTGCCGGGTCTCCTCCAGGAGTTCATTGACCCGGTGGCGCGCCTGGGCCGTGGTGAAGGTGATGGCGATATTTTCCAGGGCATTATGGAGAAATTCCATCTGGACCGGGCTGAATTCGGCCAACGTGCCCAGTTCGGCTACGCCGGCCACCTGGCCGTTGTAGGCAAAGGGCGCGGCCAGGATATGCCTGGGCGCAATCCCCCCCAGGCTGGTGGTCAGGGTGAGGGAGTCGCTCGGAACATCGGCGACCAGGAGAGGCTGTTTTTCGAGCGCAGCCTGCCCAACCAGGCCTTCGCCGAGGCGGAACTGTTGAGCCTGGGTCTTGGACGGGGTATAGGCATAACTGCCGGCCAACTGGAGGTGATGGTCTTCCAACACATACAGCGCGCCGACCTGGGTCTTGAGATACTGGCACAACTGCTGGATGACGTTGGTGGCCAGGGTTGGAATATCCTGCTCGCCGCGCATCTTATCATTCAGTTGGGCCTGTCCGGTGGTCTGCCACATCTGGGCCGCCAGGGCTTGGTTAGTGATTTCAATCTCTTTTTTGGCCTGTTCGGCTTTTTCTTTGGCGCTTTCCGCCTCTTCTTTACTTTGGGTGGTTTGTTCAAACAGGCGGGCATTGCTCAGGGCCACGGCCACCTGGTTAGCCAGCGAACGGAGCAGGCTGGCGTCGCTTTCGTCTAGACCGGCCACCCGGTCAGCTTGCACATCCAGCACCCCGATAACCTCCCCTTCTTGAATGATGGGTACGGCCATCTCCGCCCGGGTTTCGGGCAGCAGGGGGTTGGGCAGCCACTCCGGGTCGGCCTGAACATCGTCAACCGTCATCATCGCCTTGGAGCGAGCCGCCCGCGCCACCAGGCTTTTGGCGGCGTTAAGCAAGATGCTGTGCTCCTGGGCAATCATTTCCCGGCCGGCCTGGCCGGTACCCGCGGCCACCACCAGCTTTTTACGGGCGTCGTCCAGGAGGTAGATGTGAGTGTGGTAGTAGCCGAAGTTCTGTTTGATCTGATTGACGACTTCGCGCAGCAAATCACCCGGATCGAGAATGGCGTTCAAGCGCTCGCCAATCGTAGCCACAATCTCCAGGCGGTGGGTCCGGTCGGCCACCCGTTCTTCCAGGCCGGTCAGGATTTGGCGCAACTGGGCGGTCATGCTGTTAAAAGCCGTGGCCAGGCTGACCACCTCCTGCGTGCCACCGGCCTCGGCCTGCAAATCTATCTCGCCCTCGGCAATCAGGGTGGCGGTTTGGGTTAAGTTGACCAGGGGCACGGCCATCCGCCGGGCCATGATGATCCCTAGCGAACCGGCTATAGCCGCCATAACCAGGGTGATGCCGATGGAAAATGCTCCCTGCCAAATGACCTCGTAGTAAGCCTCTTGCCAGGGCAGCTCGGTGATAACGGCCCAATCCGGCGTGCCCAGCGGCACGTAAGTGCCTACAGTCAACCCCCCGGTGAGGCCCGGATATGGCGTCACTTCGGTGTGGGGGCCGGCGGCGGGGTTTTGGATAAACTGGCTCACCACTTGCAGGTGGCTGACATTTTCGCCTTTTAAAACGCGGGTGATGTCCCGAAAGGCAATCAGATTACCCTGCCTGTCCACCACGTAAGCCTGGCCTGCCTGGCCCACCTCGAGGTTGTCTACCAGGTCCCACATAAACTTCAAATTCACTTCGGCGGCCAATATGCCCTGAAAATCGCCCAGGGCATTGGTAATGGGCACGGCCAAAATTACCAACGGCTCGCTGGTCACTTCTTCAATATAAATGGGGCTGATATATCTGTGCCCTTGCCGGGTTTGGGCCAGGACGTCGCCGCTGAGTTGAGCGGTAAATTGCTCAGAGACTGCTTGCGAGAGGCGCGAAGTTTGAACCAATTCCTGACCTTGAGCATCCAACAACATCAACTCGCGAAAGGCCGGTTGAAGCCCCAACAAGCTATCCAGAATCTGTTTTTGCCCTGCGGAGGTCGTCGTCGTCGGATCGACCAGCTTGATCGTCGTGTCCAGCACGCTGAATTTTTCCTGCACAAAACTGCTGACCGTACGGGTGGCATCTTGGGCAATAAATTGCTGGGCGGTAGAAATGGTCTTTTGTTGGGTTTGGAGATTAGAGAATATCTGCAAGCCGCTGGAAATCAAAAGCACTACCGCGCTCAAGGTAAAAAAAGCAATCGCTAACATAGTGGTTAACCGCCGCGCGGATCGGGGTTTCTTGAGTTGATGTTTCATAATGCCTCTAGTTCGTCAATGGGCTAGGCCGGGCCTGGCCCTCTTTTGGGATAATCGCGTGGGGCAGCTCTATAGAGCCGCCCCACGCTACTCTGGCCGGGCTAACGAATGATTTCAGTCGCCTGCTTTAATAACACATCCGGCACGGTGATACCCAGTTCTTGAGCCGCTTTGTAGTTGATACTCAGGTCTGGCTCGGGAGTGACGACCGGGATGGTCCCGGCCGGTGTACCCTTGAGAATCTTGTTGGCCAGGAACGCGGCCAGCTCGCCCACTTTAACATTATCGGGCGTCAAGTCAAAAATTGAGGCGTAGTCTCCAACTGTTATGGCAGAACCGCCAATGGGCACTTTATGCTTGTAGGCAAACCGAGCTGCGACCGTAAACGCGTCGGAGGCTGCCAGGAGCGGCTCGGGTAGTATCAGGACAGCGTCACAGCCAATCTCAGCCGACGCCTCTTGTTCCGCAAAAAAGGTCTCAAGTTCGGCCACACTATTGACAGGCGCCTCGACCAGCGTTATCCCTGCATCCTTGGCCTCGTATAAGGGTTTTAATAGGCCCTTAATATGGGGAAGGTCCTGGTAAGGGATACAGACTCGGGTGGCCTGGGGAGCCAGTTTGAGCAGAATGTCATAACGTTTGACCACAAGGTCCGGACCGGGGTAGCGTACCCCGGTAATGTTCCCGCCCGGCTCGCGCACCGAGTTGACCAGGTTGCTATCCTCGATGCCGACATTGGCAAACAACACGGGGATAGTAGTGCCTTCAGTCGCCGCTTTGGCCGCTAACGCGGCCTCGGTTGGGAACACCAAAATCAAGTCAACCTTATCGGCGACAAATTTCTGGAGGATACGCTTATAAGCGTCCGGGTCCACCGTGCTTACTTTTTGCACATCATAGGCAATATTCTGACCCTCGACATAACCTAACGCCGTCATTTCTTCTTTGAACCCGTCCGTGATCTTGGCAAAAAAGTCGAGGCCAGACAGGACGCCTACGTGATACACTTTGGGCTTTTCTGCTCCGCAGCCGCTCAAGAGCAGGATAGACAGGGCTGCCAAAAGGAGGATAGTCAGCATATTTCGGATTTTGTTTGGAGAATTGTTACTGTTTAACATTGTATTTTCCTTTCCGGTTTTTATAAGCCGGACTAGACCTGACAGGTTTCCGAAACCTGTCAGGTCTGATTCTGCCCTAGCGAATGACCTCGTTCGCCTGCCTCAGCAAACTGTCAGGCACCGTCAGCCCCAGTTCTTGGGCCACTTTGTAATTGATCTGGATATAATTCTCGGCCGAGACCACCGGGATGGTGCCGACCGGGGTCCCTTTCAAAACCTTGTTGACCTGCTGGGCGGTCAACTTACCCACCGCAATGTTGTCCGTCGCTACACCAAAAAGAGTTGTATAACCTTCCATTGAAAATTGGACGCCGCCAATCGGGATATGACGCTCGGCCGCAAATTTGCCTATTTTCGGAAAAACGTCAGGCTTTCTGCCCAGCGGCTCAGATATGAGCAAAATCGCATCAACACCACTGTCCGCCGCTTTCGCTCGCGCCTCCAAATCCGCTATCACCTCGGCCCCATCGGCAGCAGGCACTTCTACCAACGTAACCCCTGCCTTCTCAGCCGCCGGACGTAATACCTCTAACTGGGCGGGCACAATGGGTGAAGTTTTCAAATAGGATACCCAGATTCGTTTGGCCTGCGGCGCCAACGTATGCAGGATCTCGAAACGTTTGAGGGCGAGGTCTGGACCGGGGTAGCGCACCCCGGTGATATTCCCGCCCGGTTCGCGCACACTCTTGATCAGGTTGGTACCTTCTATATTGGTCTGGCAAAACACTACCGGGATGTCGGTGCCTTGGGTAGCCTCTTTAGCCAATACGGACTGCTCCGAGGGAAATACGAGTATCAAGTCAACCTTATCCGCCACAAATTTCTGGAGGATACCTTTTTCCACCTCTGGTTCGGCGTTGGTCTTCTGCACGTCATAAGTGATGTTCTGGCCTTCAACGTAGCCTAACTCGGTCATTTTTTCCTTGAAGCCGTCCACCGTAGTGGCAAAAACATCGAGGCCGGACAGAACACCCACCCGGTAGACTTTGGGTTTTTCCGCCCCACAGCCGCTCAAAAGCAGGATAGACAGGGCTACCAAAATGAGGATGGTCCAGTTATTTCGGACTTGGTTTGGAGAAAAGTGATAAGTTAACATAGGGTTTTCCTTTCTGGTTACAATAAGCATATTAGTATCATACCACAATAATGGGGTTTGTGATGTGAACGTTGTGTCATCGTTGTGTAAAGGTTATGTGACTAAAAACACCAAACCCCATCAAATGTAGATGGAGCTTGGTGTTTTCCAAATTGAATTAATCTACTCTGTCTCAATTCTTGGCCGAAGGGGTGGGAGGGGGCGTCTTGGTCTCCTCTTCCATTAACTGCCGGCGCAGTACCTTGCCGATCATTGATTTGGGCAGTTCCAACCGGAATTCGACAAATTTTGGCACTTTATATTTAGCCAATCCTGCCCGGCACCATTCAGTAATTTCTTCCTTAGTGGCGGTTTCGCCGGGTTTGAGGACCACAAAGGCTTTGGCCTGCTGGTGGGGGCTGCCCACCGGCACGCCAATAACCGCCGCTTCCAGAATCTTGGGGTGCTCGTAGAGTCGTTCTTCGATGTCGCGGGGATAAACATTAAAGCCGCCGGCTGCTAAAATCATCTCTTTTTTCCGGTCGACAATCCGAAAATAACCATCCTCACTCATTTCGGCAATGTCGCCGGTGTGTAGCCATACTTTGCCGTCGGCATGCTGGCGCAAAACGTTGGCCGTTTCGGTCGGCATGCCCCAGTAACCTTTCATAACCTGAGGCCCATGCACGCACAAGATGCCGGGCCGACTGGCTTCTAAGGATTCTGTTTCGGTGTCAATATCCACAATTTTGGCATCGGTATCTGAGACCGGCAGGCCGATGGTGCCACTGCGTCCCCCGCTGCCTGTTGGATTGGCAATAACCCCCGGTGAAGCCTCGGTGAGGCCATAAACTTCCACCACTCTACCCCCGGTCACTCGCTGAAATTCTTGCTGAACCTGGAGCGGCAGACCGGCCGCCCCACTGACACAAGATCTTATGGACTTTAGATTGTACCGGCCTGATTTTACCTGGGGGTGATTATTAATGGCGTTGTAAAGGGTGGGGACCCCTGGGAAGATGGTGGGTTTATGAATATTGATAGCGCTTAAAAGGTGGGTCAAGTCGCGGGGATTGGGAATAAGGATTTGCTTGTGACCGTAGAAGATGGAGTAGTTCATACAGGCCGTCATCGAATAGGCATGGGTTAGCGGGATGGCGGTTAACATCACCTCATGCCCCTCTTCACAGCCGCCGCCGGCCAGCCAGACGGCCTCTTGCATGGCATTGGCTACAATATTTTTGTGGCTCAGTTGCGTCCCCTTGGGGATGCCGGTGGTGCCGCCGGTATACATCAACACCGCCGTATCTTGAGTGGTAATCTCGACCGGGTGGGGTGAGGCGGGGGCGGTGGTTAGCAAATCTTGAAACCAATAGGTCTGGGCATCAGCCGAAATATCAACCCGGTGCCCGTCCTTTTTTTCTCTAAGCAAAGAAAAGAGTAGTTTGAGTAAGGGGGGAAAATATTCTTTGATATTGGTTACAACCACCTGCTCAAGGGGGGTGGCGGCCCGAACCTCTTTGACATTGGCATAAAGCAGGCTCAGGGTCACCGCAAATTTGGCCTCCGCGTCATCGAGTTGGTGTTTGATTTCGCGGGCGACATAAAGGGGATTGATCGGCACGACCATACCACCGGCTCGCAGAGCGCCGTAGTAGGCAATCACAAATTGGGGGCAGTTGGGCAGGTACAGGGCAACCCGATCCCCCTTATGCAAGCCCAGTTGTTGTAACCCGGCCGCAAAACGGTCAACCAGGGTATTCAGGTGGCGGTAGGTCATCACCTGATGTTGTTCGCCCAGCAGGGGGAGCATACCGCCAAAAATAAGGGCCGGATGGTGGGGATATTTGCGAGCGGTCTTTTCTAAAAAAGAGTCGACGGGCCGGTCAGGATAATCAATAGATGTTGGTACCCCAGGGTCGTACTGTTGATGCCATATTCGTGATTCCATCATTGCAATCTCCCCTATTTGTCGTTTATCTTCTCGATTATACCACGAGCCAGGCAAGGCTAAAAGGGCTGAGCCGGGGATATGTCTTAAAACAAAAACGCGGGAATTTTTCCCGCGCTTTTGTTATGATTCGATGGGTATGGCTACCGCTTGGTATTCGTAATAAGGCTTAATAGCGGCGACGACCACTGTCACGAGAGGAGCCGCCACTCCGAGAGAAGCCTCCCCGGTTCCCGCCTCGGTCGCCGCCTGACCGTCCGCCGCCTCCAAAAGAGGATGACTCGCGCGGGCGGGCTTCATTGACCGTGAGGGCACGGTCATTTAGGGTAGAGTTATTCAGCCGCTCGATAGCCTGTTGAGCTGCCTGGGTCGTTTCCATCTCGACAAAGCCGAAGCCTTTTGATTGGCCGGTCTGCCGGTCGGTGATCAGGGTGACCGAAGTAACCGGCCCTATTTCAGTAAACAACGTCCGCAGTTCATCCTCGGTTGTAGCATAACTCAGGTTACCTACGTAAAGTTTCTTATTCATGATATTCTTTCCGTGTAATAAAACGATTAACGGGGGACCACGTTAGTCGCTTGCAATCCCTTGGGACCACGTTCGATGGTAAACTCAACCTGCTGCCCTTCATTGAGGGTGCGAAAGCCCTCAGATTGAAGCGCCGAGTAGTGGACGAAGACATCTTCGCCATCCTCGCGGGAAATAAAGCCGTAGCCCTTCCCGGCATTGAACCACTTGACCGTGCCCTGAATTCGTTCAGACATAACCGTATTTGTTGCTCCTTCATTAAAAAAAATGTTGAAAAATAGAGATAGGTCAAAGAGGTTCACCATCGGAAAAATTAAACGACCGCCCGAAAAACCTGGCGGCCGCTGCAAAACCGAACAGATAATTTCTTCTTCCTAACGTTCAATAAGTATACCAGCTTAGCGCCTTTGTGTCAATTCAGGAACAAAATGTCGCGTGGGTGAGGGTTATAACAAGAGGAATAATCTGATAGAATGGTTGAAGCCGTAGAAGAGGACTGATATTAGGTTTACCTTCCTTCTTTCTGGGCTATACCAATCCTGTTCGATAGCTAAGTGACATTTCTGACCTAACCCCCGCCGAGTATGGTGACAAAAGCGACATTCCAGGGGCTGCAAACCCGTCCCAAACAACTCGCATAGATTATCCTTTAGAAACGTACAACCCTGACCAGCAAAGATTTGTAAGGCCACATGCCCTTCGTTTCCTTTGAAAGCTGGCGAAAGTACCCCAAAAGTTAATTCAGGGGACATTTCCAACATCATCCGACCAGCATATTCTGCCTCAATGGCTTTAGTGGCTTCTTCAACCGTCCACCAACCCGGACGTTGGCAATAGTTCAGGCAAATATCACACGAACACGGTTTGGATGGGGGATATTTCTTCGACAGATTGATTCTACACATTTCAGGGCAATCCAACGAGCCGTACGCCTGACCCCTACGTGGGCTGGCTCTTTTTATTTTTGTTTTGAAGGACACACTTACGGGGACTTTGCGCCAGAGGATGCTACGTCCATTTTGATAGCTTCGTTAAGCCGTTTGAAATCGATGGGTTTGACAAAAAACTCATCAGCGCCGGCTAATCGAGCCTGATCCCGTTCGGTTTTACTGCTCCAGGCTGATACTACAAAAATAGGAATATGCTGAGTCTGAGAATGATGTCTTATTTCCCGAATGGCTTGATAACCATCCATAACTGGCATCCGTAAATCCATCAGCACCAGATCAGGTTGCCACTGTAAGGCCATTTCAACACCTTCTTGTCCGTTTGTAGCAGCGGCCACCTTGTACCCATAAGCTTCTAACAACTGGACCATCATATCCCGAATAACTTGAACGTCTTCAATATAAAGGATACGGATGGGCTGACTATTGTTATCCTTGGGTTTCTCTAATTTTTCAGAACCTTGTTCCATCATCGATAAACCTTTGTTTCGGTAAAATCCTCCATAGGTGACTGGTCGGGGAGCGGAGAGTTTGATAGATATATCTTATCCCGGCTCCTACAGAGTGGGAATATCAAAATTTGGGGGGTTTTCACTACCTGGGAAGAATTACCTATAAAATAAGAAAGCCCAACCCATAGACCCACCTGAATGCATCGTGGAGATTGTACAAAACCGACGCCTCAAGTCGCATGGTTAGCTGCTATAGCGCCGAAGTTGCGGGTTGAAGCGCTGACTCTAGACCTGGCTTCTCTAAAGTCGGTCCGCATTGTGGTTCTTACCTGATTTCATAGTGCTGCGACCGTTGGTCAAAATGGGAGAGGACTTCTCTCGCCTTCTCAGGGACGACCGCCACTTCGTAATCCTCCCCCGCAAACTCACGAACAGCCTCCAGCGAATCAAATGTCATAATTGTGATGAACTCTACTTCTGCGCCGACTTCGCGGCGCAGTAATTGAATCCCCTTAAAGCCACGAATATGCCGGTTCTCAATACCGGCGAAGATTTCCTCTTTAAGCAAGGCTTCATACTTATCTGCGTTGCTATGAGTTGTCCAACCATGCCAGATGCGGCTAATCATGTCTGCTTTTCTCCTTTTTGAGCCTGATTAAGAGCCACCTTTTAGGCAGAGATATTACCTCAGATATTTGATAACCTCAAGGGTCGCCATTGTTGTTACTGTATTAGAGTCATTAAATACCTGGCTCAACAATGCTTCTATCGACCTGTAAGAGTTCTATCGGTGCTCCGTTATCTTCAATGAAGGCGACGATAACCCCAGGGCTAGGGCTATTAGGCTGAATAATGACGTTTTTGCCTTTGATAGCTTCATAGACATCATCCACTTCAAAGGCCACATGCGCCACAGCTTTCACCAACTCAGGATAGGGTGCATCATCTTCATATCGGGTCCACTCAACCCCATAAGGGTTTCTCCCATAGCCGCTAACGTATATTTTGAGATGTTTAAGATGAATTTCGTCTTTCAGTTTTTCTTTGGTTGGTAGGCCCAGGTGATGATATTTCATCCGTTTTAATACCTCCTGCTGACTTCGTGCATTGGCCAATTTTATCATAGTTATCTCGCTGGTGACAACCTTCAAAGGTTATTCCGCTGATGACCCGAACCTCTTTTATTTGTGAGGGTTGTCACGATAGATTTAGGTAAATAGCCGTTTTGTTATTGTTCCTGACATACTGTTGTCAGGATTGGTATGGTAAAGTAGGGGCATAAATTCAATAAAATTATACTTTAATGATGGAGGAAACAACCGATGAATGTACAAATGGCTTTTTTAGGACTGGTTGTCAAGGATGTGGCTCAGGCTACCGAGTTCTACACCCAAAAGCTGGGTTTGAAGGTCGATGAAGCCGAGAGTGTACCTAACGTCTATACCCAGTTTGTGACCGAGGGCGAGACGATCTTTAGTCTGGTAGGGGACCTTGAGCAAGAGTGGGGCAGCCAAAATTTCGACCCCGGCCTGCTTGTGGCTGATGCGGATGCAGTTTATACTCAGTGGCAGGCCGCCGGCGTCGAAGTGATCGGTGAGCCGCGCACCATGCCCTTTGGCCGCACCTTTATCTGCCGCACGCCTGATGGGCACATGCTGCGAATTTACAGCCAGCCGGCTGCTTAGTAAGAGTGTACCTTCCCGGAAGTTGGTTTCAAAAGTTAGCTTCCGGGAAGGTTAAACGGCAAATTAAGGATGGTTCGATGAACTGAGGTGAAAGATGAAACCAAGATTGAGTATAGTAACACTGGGGGTTAAAGACTTTGAACGGGCCTTACACTTTTACCGGGATGGTTTAGGCTGGAAACTGTCGAGCGCCAGCCAGGGTGATATTGCCTTTTTTCAGTTAAGTGGGATAGTGTTTGCTCTCTATCCGCGTGATAAACTGGCCGAAGATGCCCAGGTCAGCCCGGAGGGTAGTGGTTTTGCGGGAATGACGCTGGCTTATAACACAAAAAGTCAAGACGAAGTAGATCAGGTGCTGCAAACTGTTGAAAGCTTGGGAGCTAAGATCGTCAAGAGAGCGCAGAAAGTGTTCTGGGGCGGGTATCACGGCTATTTTGCCGACCCCGACGGCCACTTGTGGGAGGTGGCCTGGAATCCTTTCTTTGAGTTTGACGACAAAGACAACCTTATCTTGCCGTAAAGGAAAATAGAATGACTCAACCAACCTACATTACCCCTGAACTTTTTGCCTTTTTGAGAGAACTAAAAGCCAACAACAACCGGAGGTGGTTTGAGACCAACAAGCAGCGGTACGAAAAGCACGTCCGGGAACCGCTGCTGCAATTCATCGCCGATTTTGGGATGCGCCTGGCCGAGATCAGCCCCTATTACGTGGCCGACCCCCGGCGCACCGGCGGCTCGCTCTTCCGGATCAACCGGGATGTTCGCTTTTCCAGGGATAAAAGCCCTTATAAAACAATGGCCGGTATTCAGTTTCGCCATGAGAACGGCCGGGACGCCCACGCGCCGGGCTTTTATTTGCACCTGGAGCCGGACAATGTTTTTGTCGGTATGGGGATGTGGCAGCCCGACGCACCGGCTCTGACCAAGGTCCGCGATGCAATTGTGGATCAGCCGGAACGCTGGCAGCGGGCGGTTACGGCTGAAGAGTTTCGTGCGGTTTTTACCCAGGGAGGCGACTCGCTTAAAAACCCTCCCAAAGGCTACGATCCCAATCACCCCTTGATCGAGGATATTAAACGTAAGGATTTTATTGCTTCGGCCTCTCTGGCCGAAGCCGAAACCTGCGCCCCCGATTTTGCGGATCGTTACGCCGACCTGTGCCGCCGGGCCGCGCCCTTTATGGAGTTTTTGACCAGGGCGGTTGGCTTGTCCTGGTAAGCAGGTAAACGGTGAAATATAATACTCCAGAAAAATTTTCGAATACCCTTTCCCCCCTTACTTCCTACTCCCTACTTCCGTGCCTTGCCTGCATCCGGCGCGTTACCTCGGCCAGCCTGTCGCGAAGTGCGGCCGGTTCCAGTACCTCCATCTTGTCGCCCCAACTGAGCAGCCAACTTTCGATTTGGTCAAAGGCGCGAGGATGGTAAACCATAACGGCCGTACCTGTCTCCGGCAGCGTCTCTAACGTTTCAACCCAGGTGAAGTGTTGTTGTTCCTTGACCCAGCGCACAACGGAAGCATCGAAGCGAACGATGACCGGGGTTGGGTTGGGTTCGGGTTCCGGTTTGCCTAAAACCACCTCCCGAGGGGTAAAATGTTCATTCCGTACCACCAGCCGGTCAACCCGGTCTAAACGGAAATTGCGTATATCCTGTCTCAGGCGGCAATAAGCGGTTAGAATCCAGACTTTATCCAGGAGAGCTAATTCCACTGGCTCTACATCCCGCTCGGTGACGTCATTGGAGTGTAAAGCATGGTAATGTAAACGGACGACTTGCCGGTGGTGAATGGCCTCTTGTAAGGCGAGAAAGATCTTGTCGTCGAAGTTCAGCACAGGCCGGGGAAATGCATAAAAGCGAATAACGGCCTGTAATGCCTCTACCTGGCGTAGCGTGACCTCAGGCAATACTGCTCGAATCTTCTCCAGAGCGGATAAAGCTGCTGTTTGGGTAGGTCCGGCAGTGGTCAGTCCAACCAGCATCGAAATGGCCAGGTGGAGGGCCCGGGCCTCATTCGTCGAGAAGGTGATCGGCGGCAGGTAATAGCCTTCCATCAGGCGATAGCCCTCGCCGGGCATGGCCGCAATCGGCACGCCCATTTCGCTGAGCGCCTGAATATCTCGGTATACGGTGCGCTCGCTAATCTCAAATTCCTGGGCAAAATCCTGCGCTCGCAGCAGCCCCCGGCTCTGAAACAGGAGCAGGTAGGCCATCAATCGGTCAACGCGATTCATTGTAATCGGGATTATACCAGACAATAAAAGCGGCTTTGCCGTCACACGAGGGGTTATCTACATAATCTTGGATGATGCCATAAACCTTGAATCCCCGTTTGAGTTGGATGCTTAACGTTGGGTCGAATAGCTCGCCGGTAACTACTTTAGCCACATAATCCTCTACCGGCAGCTTATCTTTGTATTGCCCGTAACCTCTAAGTATGCCCCCGGCTACGTGCCCCTTCAAATTGAGGCGGCGAATCAAGTTCTGCCGCGCCTGATAGAGCATGGTAGCGATGCCCTGCCGCCGGTATCCCGGCAGCACGCCGATGTCTGCTCCATAGAGCCAATCCCCTTCCGGGTCGTGATGGCCCAGCCAATTATGATCCACCGCCTCAATATAGCGATGCTCAAAATGGTCAAAATCTATTTTGGTGCGAAAATCGGTGGAGCAGGCGACTACCAGGCCAAGCTCATTCAGGACGGCAAATTGGCCTTCAGGGAAGCGCTGAATATGAGCTGCATAATGAACTGCGGTGATAATCTCCTCCTCCGCCAGGGTGGGGAAACTAGCCCGCTGGACAACCTCTAACTGCTCAACCATATCCAGAGTGCTATTAACCACTTTAAAAATTTCACTCATACCGGGCCTCCTTGCCTCAAGTGAAGTGTAGCCATTATATGATAGTCCGAGAGGTGAGTCAATGAAGATTTATCCCCACAGAAAGAGCATTTGACGCCGGATTTTGGCTGTGTTAATATCTGAAAACCCTATCCCTTTTGCTACTTTAGGAGTTTTTGCTGCGATGTTAATTGTTGACGCTCATCTTGATCTGGCCTGGAACGCCTTGCAGTGGAACCGTAATTTGTTGGATTCTGCTTATACCATCCGGGTCCAAGAAAGTGGTTTGTCGGGCGCGGGCCGAGGTTCAGGCACAGTCGCTCTGCCCGAAATGCGCCAGGGGCGGGTGGCTTTGTGTTTTGCCACCCTGTTGGCTCGCTCCACCGGCCATTTGTCGCCGGATATTGATTACGGTTCCCTGGCTCAGGCTAATGGGATCGCGCGTGGGCAACTGGCCTACTATCACGCCCTGGATCGCCAGGGCCACATCCGTCTCATCACCAACCTGGCCGGCCTTGACGCCCACATTGCCGCATGGCAAACTTGGGATACCGCGTTTGTAGATCAACCATTCACCATTCACCATTCATCAGCCCCTCCTCCTGGCCTCATCATCAGCATGGAAAGCGCCGATCCAATCCTCAGCCCCGACGAACTGCGAGAGTGGTGGGAGGCGGGGCTGCGGGTGATTGGGCCGGCTCATTATGGACCGGGACGCTACGCGGGCGGCACCAGCACCGATCTGGGTTTGACCGAACGGGGAGCAGCTCTGTTAGCTGAGATGGAGCAGGTGGGGATGATCCTTGATCTAACCCATTTTTCAGACCCGGCTTTCTGGCAGGCGTTGGAAAAATTCGATGGGCCGGTGCTGGCCAGCCACAACAACTGTCGCGCCCTGGTGCCAAACCAACGCCAGTTTAGCGACGCACAACTCAAGGCTATTTTCCAGCGAGGTGGCGTCGTCGGCGCGGCTTTTGATGCCTGGATGCTCAAGCCGGGGTGGAAAAACGGCCAGTCAACCAACGTGGAGGTTTCGCTGGCGACGGTAGTGGATCACATCGATTACATCTGCCAGTTGGCGGGTAACAGCCGTCACGCCGCCCTGGGCACCGACCTGGATGGAGGTTTTGGCCGGGAGCAGTCGCCGCACGATTTGGACACTATCGCCGATCTGCAAAAACTGGTGGGGTTGCTGGCCGGCCGGGGCTACTCAGACGACGACATTGCCTCGATCATGCACGGCAACTGGCTGCGGCTGTTGCGCCGGAGTTGGAGTTGAGGTTTTGAAAGTTGCTAAAAGCAGTTATTTTTGATGTGGGCGGGGTATTGATTCGCACCCACAGCCGGGCCGGGCGCGAGAAGTGGGCAGCCAGGGTGGGACTAAGTCCGGGCGAATTCGAGCACTTTGTCTTTAGCGGGGAATCGGGCCGGCAGGGGCAATTAGGTCAAAAAACGAGCAGCGCGCATTGGCGCTGGCTCGGCGATCATTTTGGCCTGGATGAAGCCGGCCTGGCCGAGCTACGGCATGATTTTTTCGCCGGCGATGCGCTGGACGAATCGCTGCTGGCCTATATCAAGCGGTTACGTGAGGCCGGTTACCGGACCGGTTTGTTGAGCAACACTTACGATAATGCCCGCCGCCTGCTGAGTGAAGTGTATCCCCTGCTGCCTTTTTTTGATGGGGTGATTTTCTCCGCCGAAGTGGGGGTGATGAAACCAAATCCCCAAATCTATCACCTGGCCGCCGAAAGCGTTGGCGTAAAACCGCCGGAAGCTCTGTTTGTCGACGATTTTATCGAGAATATCGAAGGGGCCAAAACGGTTGGAATGCAAACGCTTCACTTTACCAACCCTGAGGCAGCGAAGCAACAACTGGCAGCCATTACCGGAGTAGAGTTGACAATTGACAATTGACAATTGACAATTGACAATTGTCAATTACTCCAGTCCTGGCACCGGGAAACGGGCGCACAGGTCGGCGGTTAGCTGGCGTACCTCGGCCAGGATGGCTTCATCCTGAGCGTTGAAAACAGCCTTAAGAAGGGCTTGGCCTACTATCTTCATATCGGCGGCGCGGAAACCGCGCGTGGTGACAGCCGGAGTGCCCAGGCGGATGCCGCTGGTAACGCGCGGCGGCTGGGGGTCGAAGGGAATAAGATTTTTGTTGGTGGTGATCCCGGCTTTGTGGAGCACATTTTCGGCGTCCTTGCCGGTGATGTTGGCCTTACGCAGGTCAACCATCATCAAATGATTGTCGGTACCGCCGGATACCAGGCGCAAGCCCCCTTCTGTTAATGTCTCGGCCAGAACCTGAGCATTATCAAGAATAGCCTGCTGATACGCTTTAAACCCAGGTTGGAGAGCTTCCTGGAGGGCTACTGCTTTAGCCGCAATGATGTGCATCAAAGGGCCGCCCTGCATGCCGGGAAAAACGGCCCGGTCGATGGCTCTGGCATGTTTTTCTTTGCAGAGGATTAGACCACCCCTGGGGCCGCGCAGCGTTTTATGGGTGGTTGTGGTGACGACATCACAATAGGGAACCGGGTCGGGGTGGAGACCGGCGGCGATCAGGCCGGCCACGTGGGCCATATCCATCATCAGATAAGCATCCACACTGTCGGCGATCTCACGCAAACGAGCAAAATCAAACAAGCGCGGGTAGGCGCTGGCCCCAACCAGGATAAGTTTGGGCTTGTGTTCACCGGCTAACCGGGCAATATTATCGTAGTCAAGCCGCTCTGTTTCGGGGTCAACCCCGTAATGGACAAAGTTGTAGTAATGACCGGAGAAGTTAAGGTGCATCCCGTGAGTCAGGTGGCCGCCGTGATCCAGCTTAAAAGCCAGCACGGTGTCGCCTGGTCGGAGCAGCGCCAGGTAAGCCGCAGCATTGGCCTGCGCGCCGGCATGAGGTTGCACATTGGCATGTTCTGCGCTGAAAAGTTTCTTGGCCCGCTGGCGGGCTAAGTTTTCCACGATGTCCACATACTCACAGCCGCCATAGTAACGGTGTTCGGGATAACCTTCGGCATATTTATTAGTCAGTATCGAACCCTGGGTTACCAATACCGCCGCGCTGGTGTAGTTCTCCGAGGCAATGAGTTCAATCTGGTTATGCTGGCGGTTGCGCTCGCCTCGAATAGCTTCCAGAACCTCCGGGTCTACCTGGGAGAGAATAAAATCTGCTACTTCAACTCGGGCATTTGCGGTCATACGAACAACTCCTTTTTACATAGAGGGGGTTAAAAGTTGGGAGGATGTTCGCTCATCCTCGGCTTCTAACCCCCTCTATTGCTCAATGGATTTAATAAAAAAAGCCTGGACAGAGCCAGACTTGGTGTGGGCGGTACAAGACTTGAACTTGTGACCTCATGCATGTCAAGCATGCGCTCTAACCAACTGAGCTAACCGCCCGGAACTAAAACGATTATACCATCGGCGGCGGAAAGTGCAAATTTGGACTAACTTTTGCTGCTCTAGGGCTAACGGGGGATTGGCTACTTCTTGAGCCTCCGTTATAATCAACTTTAGAGACGGGGTGAGGGAGATGCCAGTTTCTATCCTCTCTGCCGTAAAATCTATAACCTCATCTGAGTGGAGAACGATCAACTTATGGCAAGTGCAATTCCTTTTGCGACCGATGCTTGGATCAAACGTTTGGGGGAAGAGTGCAACAAAAGCAATACTTATCGCGAAGCGGCCAAAAATTGGGAAGGGGATTTGTACGTTATTGTCGAACCTGGGGACCAATTGCCGGAAGCGATTTATATGTACCTTGACCTGTACCATGGTCAATGCCGCCAGGCTTTTATCCCCGCCGATCATTCCTCTCTTTCCCCCGAATTTTATATCAGCGGCCCGGTTAGCGTCTGGAAAGCCATTGCCGAAAAGAAGCTGGACCCAATCAAGGCGATTTTCACCCGGCAAATCACCCTGAAAGGGAATATGGCCAAAGTGCTCAAAAACGTCAAAGCTGCCCAGGAACTGGTCAACTGCACCACCGGCTTTGAAACGGAATTTCCCTTCTAATCAGGGTTTGCGTTTGATGGAGTCACGGTCAAGGTTTCTGAACAGCTCTGCTTGGTGGGCAATGTCGGAGAGGGTATCGGCTCGCGCGGCCTGATCCCAGATAACGCGAGGCGACACCTGGCCCAGCGCCGCCCGGAAGAAGGCGACAACCGCCTGAATAATCCGTCGCACCAGGCGAGGCAGCCAGTTGGGACGGAAACCGGCCAGCCAGCCCAGGACAATCTGCGCGGCGATAAGGAGCGGTGAATCTACCACCGGCGGGGCTTCTCCGGCGATAGATTGGAGGCTGAGGTAGCCGCTGGCCAGGAAGAAAGAGACAGCGCCGCCAAAAAATAGGCCGAGCACCGGCTGAACCAGGTAACTCATCAGGTGCTGGCGCTGAAAGTCCTGCTTGATCGAGATGTGCTGGTAGAGGTAACTGTACATCCCTATCACCCCCCCCATTCCGCCGGAGGTAATGGCCACCCAGGCGGCGGCCATCAAACCGACTACCGGCACGCTGCCGGCCAGCCGCGCCTCAAAAAACGACCCACTTTTTAGCAAAACTGCCCCCAAACCGACGAGCCAGGCCAGGCCGTAAAAGAAAATAAACAGGCCCCAGCTTGCCGACCAGCGGATTATCTCCTGGCGCTGCTCGAACCAGACTCTAAAGGCGAAGGGGGCTTCGGCGGCTTCGGCAGGGGTATCAAATTGGGGCGGCAAAATGCTCTCAAGCTGGCTTTGTAACCCCGGATCAGCTTCTTCCGAGGCGAGCACCTCGGTGGGGGAGGAATCCGGCGTGGCGGCGCGAAGTTTCGCCAGCCCGCCGAGTTGGTAGTAACCGGCAATGCCGGCCAGTAAGATTTGCAGGGCAACCGTTGTGGACGAGGTGGCCAGGTCACTCAGCGAGAGGGTGCGTGTGGCCACAAAATTGATGAGCAGGGAGGTGGGGACGATGATCAGATATAAGCTGGCTATACCGGCCAGCAGGCCGGCCAGGGGTACCAACAGGTAGGACAGGAGGGAGTGGCGTTGAAAATCGGCGGCCACGGCCAGGCTCTGCCCCAGGCGCTGCAACATGGCCGCTGCTCCGCCCATCGCCCCGGCTAAAGCCGAGGCCGCGCTAGCCATCAGCAGAACGGCGATCAATGAGTCGCCGGCCGGAAATAATCGATCCGCGGCCAACAAGCCGCCGGCACAAGCGCCTAACCAGGCCAGGCCGTATAAAAAAATTACCAGGCCGCGCCCATAAGAGCGGCGAAACAGCCGTGTTGCCTCGTTCATGGTCGAGATGCTACCGCTTTACCCTCAATTTTAATAGAAGTATAACGGATTTCTCAATATTTATCAAAGTTGGCTGAATTATGTCGAATTGGCAAACTACAAACTGATACTGGCTCCAACGCAAAGCGTTGGGACCAAAAACCGGACGCTCGGCGTCCCAAGGTTGGCCCAAGTTCGCCCCCAAAGGAAATGCTCCCAAAATATTGAGTATTTCCCACTTAG
>CAZUNT010000148.1:0-18395 GCA_964622215.1 uncultured Caldilineaceae bacterium | reverse complement strand
CCGACACCCCCACAAGGCAGCTCCACCACCAGACCCCCTCCGGGGTCGCATCGGGTTCGCCTGCTCCACCAGCTCTCTGCTAAAGGTTGGTTCATCAAATTAAGGAGGCTCCCAAGGGGCTTCTTGGGTGAAATATGGCCCTTCCTCTTGGGCGGCCACATCAACCACCTCATCCCATTCTTGCCATAAATTGGCCCAGGTTTGCTCTAACTTGGCCGTGGAAACTGGTTTGACATGGCCCGGTTCAGCCTGGCCCGCTGGCTGACCCGGTAACAGGATATTCAGGACTGTTTGGCGGGTGTCCGGGGCGAGTTGATTTACGACTGCATCTCGTAGATTAGATGGTAAGGCAGTCAGCAAAGCCTCAAGTAGATGAGAAATTTCCTGGTGGGTCAGCGCTTCAAAAAGTTGTTCACCCAAATGTTTAGGTATTTCCTTGTTTGGCATAAGCTTATTATTCCTTTGAGCTACACTTTAACATATTCTTATATTCGATACAAAAACATTGCTCATTTTGTAGTGGTCAACAAGATGTTACACATTTAACGGGGCGAATTTTACGCTTTGGAGTCGAGGCTTTAGCCGGAAAAGTGAGGCAAAAACTGGCTGAAGCCTCGACTCCGAATGTGCAACATCATCTTGACCCTTACAAAAACATTGCTCATTTCCTAAATTCCCCGAAAAATGTTAATATTCAACTCTCCATCAGGTTGATGGAATTGCCCTCGTCAGCCTGATTAAATCCTATCATCCCTAGAGCTACCTATGCTTGCTAAAGTTACCAGTTGCGCTATTGTTGGCCTGGATGGGGCCTTGATTGAAGTCGAAGTTGATATTGCCCGCGGTCTGCCCTCGATGACGATCGTTGGTCTGCCCGACATCGCCGTGCAGGAGAGCCGCGAGCGAGTCCGTGCCGCCATCAAAAATTCCGGTTTACCTTTTCCCTCGGAACGCCTGACCGTCAATCTGGCTCCCGCCGATATTCGCAAAGCCGGCCCGGCTTACGACCTGCCAATTGCCCTGGGTCTACTGTTGGCCTCCGAACAAATCTACGGCAACGTGGATAAGACCATCGTAATGGGCGAGTTATCCCTGGATGGGAGCGTCCGCCATGTCAGTGGAGTTCTGCCGATGGCTAACCTGGCCCGGCAGGAGGGTTTTACGACACTGTTTGTCCCGGCGGGAGACGCCGCCGAAGCCTCGTTGTTGGATGGTCTAACTGTCTATCCTGTCGAAAACCTGCTCCAAGTGGTTGACCATCTGAGCGGGCATAAAAAACTTGCGCCCTATGAAGCCAACTTTACCCTTGAAGTTGAAGATTTCCCTTCCTGCGTTACTGATTTAGCTGAAGTCAAAGGGCAGGAGCATGTGAAGAGGGCTTTGGAAGTGGCCGCGGCTGGTGGCCATAATATGCTGATGACCGGTCCACCTGGCGCCGGCAAGACCCTCATCGCCCGTTCTATGCCGGGCATTTTGCCCCAGATGAGCATTGAAGAAGCCCTGGATGTAACCCGGATCTATTCTGTGGCTGACCAACTTTCCCCCGGCGAGCCACTGGTACGCCAGCGGCCTTTCCGAGCACCTCACCATACCGTCAGCTATGCCGGACTGATTGGTGGCGGACGTTGGCCTAAACCGGGGGAGATCAGCTTGGCGCATCGTGGGGTTCTCTTTTTGGATGAGTTGCCGGAATTTGGAACGCGGATGCTGGAGATGTTGCGCCAGCCGCTTGAGGATAAAATAGTGTCCATCAGTCGTTCAGCGGGTTCACTAACTTACCCGGCCAATTTTACCCTGATCGCTTCGATGAACCCCTGTCCATGTGGTTACTTTGGCGACTCGGTCAAAGAATGTACCTGCTCCACGGCGATGGTCAAAGCGTATCAAAAGAAAATATCCGGCCCGCTGATGGACCGGATAGATATCCACGTTGAAGTTCCTCGCGTCCCCTTTGAAAAACTCAGCAGCCAGCGCACCGGCGAACCCAGCGCCAAAGTGCGGGAGCGGGTGGAGCGAGCCAGGGCGATCCAGCGAGAACGGTTCAAAGACACAACCTTACAAACCAACGCCGATATGAGACCCGCCGAAATCCGCAAGTTCTGTCCGATTGATGAGACCAGTACCAATTTGATGAAAGCGGCGATGGCTCAAATGCAGTTGAGTGCCCGCGCTTATCACCGTATTCTGAAGTTGGCTCGCACGATTGCGGATTTGGCCGGGGTGGCAGATATTCAGACCGCACACATCGCCGAGGCGATCCAGTACCGCCCCAGATTGCGGGTGTGATCTATAAGGTGACATAGTTAATAAGATGAAGGGTTATTTTTTGTTTGACATCCTCTCTCAAGGAGTATATTATGAGTCTCTCTCTCATAGGTACTAAAAAAAGAGGTGTTCCATGACAAGTCGCCCCCAAATACTCCTGCCGGCAGACCGGTATTTCGGCCCTGACTCTCGCCAGAAGGAAATTGCCCAACAGTTGTACGCGGGCGTCGCCACCCTGCCGCTCGTCTGCCCCCACGGTCACGTGGACCCGCGCCTGTTTTCAGACCCGGATTATTCCTTTGGCAGTCCAACTGAACTGCTGCTCATCCCGGATCATTACATCTTCAGGATGTTATACTCTCAGGGTATTCCGCTGGAACACCTGGGCATTCCACGCCGGGATGGCGGCCCGGTGGAGCCAGATCACCGCAAAATCTGGCAAATTTTCGCCGAAAATTTCCACCTATTTCGTGGCACGCCCACCGGGATGTGGCTGGCCCAGGAACTTCGCGATGTTTTTGGGGTGGAAGATAAGCTGACAGGCGAGTCAGCCCAGGATATTTACGACCAGATTGCTGCCTGCCTGCAACAACCGGATTTTCGCCCGCGCTGTTTGTTTGAACGCTTCAAGATCGAAATCCTGGCAACCACCGACGCCGCCACCGACCCGCTCGACCATCACCGGGCTATCCGCGAGTCGGGTTGGCCGGGCCGGATTATACCGACCTTCCGGCCTGATGCGGTGGTCAATCTGGATGCGCCGGGTTGGCGGCAAAATATCGACGCCCTGAGCCAAGTTAGCGGCCTTGAGATCAACAGCTACCGGTCTTTTATTGCCGCTTTGGAAAACCGGCGGGCCTTCTTCAAGCACATGGGCGCGATGGCTACCGACCATGCCGCCTTGACCCCTTACACTGAAGAACTATCCCCGTCTGAGGCCGAAGCCATCTTCCAACGAGCCTTAAAAGAACAAGCCTCCGCCCAGGATGCGACTCGTTTCACCGGCCACATGCTCATGGAAAACGCGCGGATGAGCCTCGAAGATGGGCTGGTGATGCAACTTCACCCCGGTTCCTACCGCAACCATAATACCGCAATCTTTGAGCGATACGGACTCGATAAGGGCGCAGACATCCCGCTGCCGACAGAATACACCCGCAACCTGCAACCTTTGCTCAATAAATACGGTACCCAGCCCAATTTCACCCTGATTCTGTTCACCCTTGACGAAACCACCTACTCCCGCGAACTGGCTCCCCTGGCCGGCCATTACCCGGCGGTTAAGCTAGGCCCACCCTGGTGGTTCCACGACAGCTTAAATGGAATGATGCGCTACTTTGACCAAGTCACTGAAACCGCCGGGATTTACAACACCACCGGGTTTAACGACGACACCCGCGCCTTCCCCTCCATTCCTGCCCGGCACGATTTATGGCGGCGAGCCGCCAGCAATTGGGTTGCCGGCCTGGCCGGGCGCGGGATTATTGACCTGGACGAGGCCGGGGAAATGGTTCTGGATTTGGCTTACCGGCTGGCTAAACGGGCTTATAAATTTGAGTGATGATAACCTGCCTTTGTTAAATTCGGCGGGCTAACACTCAAGTGAATCCGTTCTGAAAGGGAAACTGGAGCAATCTCCAGTTTCCCTTTTTTGTACTGTCATTTATTACCCCTCTTGACAAGCTAACCTAGTTATGATAGAATATTACTGGTCCGTACTGGTACGTACCAGTACGGACCACCGGATGACCTGACAAGAACTATAATTACAACAGTAGGTTGAACAAGAAGACAATGAGCGAACAAGTTACCATTGGTTTAGATGAAGTTGCCACTGTACATTCTAGCCCAACCACACTTTATCACAGCTTGGGGCATATTATCCGCAGTAAAATTCAAAGCGGTGAATGGGCAGTGGGACGGCAAATCCCCTCCGAACGCGAGATGATGCAGATATTCACCGTTAGCCGGGCAACCGTACGCCAGGGGATCGAAAACCTGGTTAAGGAAGGCGTCTTATACCGGGTTCAAGGCAAAGGCACCTTCGTGGCCCCGCCAAAGATCGAACAGGGCGTGCTGCGCTTGATGGACTTTTCGGATGTGGTTAAACAAAATGGTTTGAAACCCAGCAGCCAACTACTGGGCAAAGAACATATCGCCCCTCCGCCGAATATTCGTAAGTTACTGGCTCTGTCTGACTCAGAGCAGGTGGTCTGGTTACAACGCCTCTTGTTGGTCAATAACACGCCTATTTTGATTGAGACCTCTTATTTTTCCGCCACCCGTTTCCCTAACTTGCTGGAGGCTTATGATGGGTTGGAAGAGCCGCATAAATTCGCCTACAGGCATTATGGCCTCAGAGTTACCAGAGCGCGAGAAACCTTCGAGCCGGTCATCCTGGAAGACAAAGAGGCCCATCTCCTGGGAACCCAGGGAGGGTTTCCGGCCCTGTGGGTGGAACACCTGGCGTTTGAGGCCGTCGAGAAACCGATCGCCTATCTCACCAGTCTCTTGCGCGGCGACCGGTGTCGTTTTTATACCGACCTGGTATTTGATAGATGAAAATACCCGCTGATGACATAAGAATTGAACATCTGGCTGAACGAATCGCGGTGATCCCGACCCTGGCCTTATGGGAACAACAGGAATGGGGCCATCTGTTGCCGGATACCACCTTCGAGATGCTAATTTTACACTTCGAGCAGAAATCTATCCCTCATCAAATCTCGCAAACCTTCGTGGCCGTAGCCGGTGAGAAGCCGGTAGGCATGGCCAGCCTCGATCCGCACGATCTGGAAACCCGGCCGGAGCTTTCCCCCTGGCTGGCTTCTGTTTACGTTGCGCCTGAGTTTAGGAACAGAGGTGTTGGTTCAAGATTGGTTCGAACGGTGATGGCCGAAGCTGAGGCGCTGGGCCTGGAAAAGCTCTACCTATTTACCCCCAATAAAGTGGAATTTTATCGCCGCCTGGGCTGGCAGATACTTGAGTCGACCCGGTATCGCGGCGAAGAAGTGGTAATCATGCAGTACACAATAAGATCTACCCATCAAGGAGATAACTTCGATGACCAAACCTAAAATCGGATTTATCGTTTATGGCGTTCACAAAGATGGCCTGCTCGATCCTTTGGGCGCGCCTTTCATTGACAACCGGTTGATTGAGCAAGCTAAGAAGACCTTACGCAATGCGGGCCTGGAACTGGTTGAGTATGATCTCATCATTGCCTCCAAACCAGAGGCCAGGGCATGTTTTGCCCAATTCAAAAAGATGGATGAGGTGGATGCCCTGGTTTTGTTTTCGGGTACGTGGGTTTGGGCCGCCCATTTGATGGCCCCGCTCCGTGATTTCGCGTTGACCGGCAAGGGCGTGGTCATTTGGACCCACCCCGGCTCGCAAGGCTGGCGGCCGGTCGGTGGCCTGGTGATGCACGGTGCGCTTAAAGAGGTGGGAATCAAACATCGTTTTGTCTACGGCGGTTATGATGATACTGAAGCGATTGGCCGCATTGTCTCGTATTGCCGGGCCAGCCACGAGAAAAACCGGCTAAATATGAGCACACTGGGCGCATTTGGCGGGCGCGGCATGGGCCAAACCTGCGGCGTAGCCGACCCTGCCCAATGGCTGAAAATGTTCGGTGTAGATATTGATACCCGCGATACGACCGAATTGATTGAAACGGCCCGGCAAATTTCTCCTGCTGAAATCGAACGGGCCAGGATCGAAATTCAGCCGTATTTTTCGGAACCTATTCCTACTGATGAGGCGGCTGAACGATCCATCCGGTTGTACCTGGCGGTCAAGAAAATTGTCGAGCAAGAAGGCTGGGAATTTTACACCATCCAATCTTTCCCCGGCCTGGGCGATGATTACAGCGCCACCTGCCTGGCCCAGAGTATGATGCTGGAGCGAGGGGTGGGAACATCCACCCTGAGCGATTTTAATACCGCCCTGACGGTCAAACTCATCACCGACCTGAGTCAAGAGCGGGTTTATTACGGTGACTTGCAGCACCTTGACCGAGCTATGAAGGAGGTAAAGATCATCGGTGATGGCACTTGCCCGCCTTCTCTGGCAGGTAAAGTAGGGCCGGCAGGTTTTGCCGAACACGGCATCCCCACCGAAGGCCAGGCCGGCGGTCTGTCGGTCAGGCTGGTCTGTAAGGCGGGCCAGGGTATCCTGGCCCGCCTGGGGCGGAACAATGGGGAATTTGAAATGGTTGTAGCCAGGTGTTCTGTTTTTGAACCATCTACATCGGAATTGGCCCAACGGCGACAGGAATGTGGGATTCCGTTTTGGCCGCACGCTTTTGTGACGGTTCACGGCGATATTGACCAACTGCTAGAAGCCTGGAGCAATGAGTACGCCGTGCTTGGTTACGGCGAACACCTGTATGATGACTTGTTAGCTTTTTGCGAGTTGACCGGTATCCGGGCTATCGCCTTATGAGTTTACAGTAGGGCAAGCTTAAAACTTGTCCTACCAAATCATTTTTGAGGGAGACAATGGATTCGCTATACCTTCGTAATCTGAACCGGTCAGAACTGTTGCAACGGGTTGGGCACATGGATCAAGTGGCCGGCATTAAATTGCTCGAAGCCGCCGATGGTTTAGCGCGGGGCAGCAGAGTGTTCCAGGTGTGGACCGGCAGTGGTTTGTCTTTTTCCGTCCTGGCCGATCGGGCGCTCGATATTTCCGCCTGCCACTATCATGGGGTTTCGCTGGCCTGGCTTTCTCCGGTTGGCGAGGCTCACCCGGCCTACTATGAACCGGAAGGCGCGGGCTGGCTGCGTTCCTTTCCGGGCGGCCTGCTGGTCACCGGCGGCCTGGACCAGTTTGGTTATCCCTGCACGGATGAGGGCGAAGCATTGGGGCTGCACGGCCGGGTCAGCAACCTGCCCGCCCGGTATGTAAATTATCGGGCCGCCTGGCAGGGCGATCAATACGAGTTGGAAATCACCGGAGAAGTTCGCCAGGCGCGGGTGTTTGGCGAGAACCTGGTATTGCGGCGGCGCATCTTAACGGCGCTAGGCTCCACCAAGATACGGTTGGAGGATGAAGTGACTAATGAGGGTTTCGTTCCCCACCCTCACATGATCCTTTATCACTTCAACCTGGGTTATCCCCTGCTCGGCGAGACCGCCCACCTCCAGGTTAAGGTGGAGAAAACTAGCCCACGTGACGCCGAGGCCGAAGTTGGTCTGGCCGATTGGATGAACTTCCAGCCGCCGACGCAGGATTACCGGGAGCAGGTTTTTTACCACACGCCGGTGGCCGATGCGGCCGGGCAAATCAGAGTCGAGCTGCGAAACCCGGCCCTGGGTCTGGGACTGCGTTGGACATATCAGCAGGCTGACCTGCCCCACCTGTTCCAGTGGAAAATGATGGGGCAGGGAACCTATGTGCTGGGGGTCGAGCCAGCCAACAGCAGCGGTATGGCCGGACGCGCAGCCGCCCGGGCCGGCGGCGACCTGCCCTATCTGGCCCCCGGCGAGAGTCGCCGTTACGCCCTGGAAGTTGAAGTGTTTAAGTGGGCTATTTAACTACTTTACCCAAAAAGTTTCAAGGAGGAAACAGACATGAGAAAATTTAAGAGTTTGAATTTAATCTTTGGCTTGTTGATTGTGACCGGCCTACTATTGGCCGCCTGCGGCGGGGCCTCACCAGCCTCTACCCCCAGCCAAGATACAACAAGCCCGGATAGTTCCACCACCGGCACGACTCCCATTAGCGCCGGCGATAAAATCACCCTCAAGTTCTGGGCGGCCCAGAATCAGTCTTTCAACGAAGCCGATCAAAAAGTTATTGACAAATTTATGGCCCAAAATCCGAACATTGAGATTATATTCGAAACCTTCCCCTACGATCAATTCATCCAAACCTTGCAGACCGCTATGACTGCCGGCACCGAGGCGGATGTGATCGAATTGTTCGGCACCTGGACCTGCTCGTATGCAGCCGGGGGGCGGCTGCAGGAAGTACCTGCCGACGTGATGACCTACAGCCAGGCGCAGGAAATTTTCTTCCAGGCCCCGCTCGATGGCTATTACTGCAACGATAAATTATATGGTCTGCCCAACGAGTTCAATTTAGAAAACGGGGGCGCCCTGGTTAGCCCCGATCTGTTCGCCAAACACGGCGTAACTTACCCTCCACAGTGGAAAACCTTGGCCGATGTGCTGGCCGACGCCTCGAAATTGAGCGAGTTTGAGGATGGGGCCATGATCAGAGCCGGGTTCCACTTCACCAACGACGACGCCCTGTCGTTTACCTTCCTGGCGGGCATCCTGCAACAGGGCGGCTCCTATTTGGCCGAGGATAAAAAACACTTCACTTTTGATACGCCCGAAGCCCGCCAGATTGCCCAACTGATGGTAAACATGGTCCAAAAGGACAAAGTGGTTGACCCGGTGACATTTAACGGCGTCACCAACACCTTACCCGATGCCTTCTTTGCCGGCAATGTGGCCATTGGCTTCCTCGGCTCGTGGGCGGCCGGCGAGGGCAGGGTCAATTTCCCCGATACCAAGTTCGATTATGTCACCATCCCCCCCTATTTCGGCTCGGAGAACAAGTTTGCCGCCGACTCCGGCTGGGGCAAGGTGGTCTCGAGCCACACTCAGCATGCAGCCGAAGCCTGGAAATTTGCCAGATTCGCGACGGTGGAACAGGAGAATGCCCTGATCTTCAACACCACCACCGGCACGATCCCGGCCCTGAAGGCTATCGTCGCCAAACCCGATGAATTCCTCCAAGCCGCGCCCTGGGTCAAGCCGACCTTTGACCTTCTACCGCACGGCCAATATATCGGCGATGTAACCGACCGCGATCAACTCTTCTACCAAATTATTGCCCCCCATCTGTTGGAGGCGTTGCAGGGTATGGTCACGGTAGATGAAGCCATCCAGAAGATCAACACCGAAGCCAATGCTATGGTGGATGCCAAGAAGTAGAGTCCAGATGTATCTTACGAGTCATATTCTTGTACAGTAAGCAAGAAGTTGTTACACAGAGAGACACGGAGAAGTCACAGACGCAAAGCGCACAGAGGAATTTTTAAGCTTCTCTGCGTATCTCTGTGGAGTCTCTGCGTAACTCTGTGTTCCTTTTTGGTTCTGGCTTGACCAGGTTAGGAGGTATCTATGGCAGAAATAGCCGTGGCAAGCACCGGTCCGGTGCAAGTAAAAAGACCCAAGGGTCGTATAGCCGGTCAACTCTCGTTTGTGTACGGTTCGTTGGGGCCGCTTATGGCTTACATGATATTCTTTGCCTTGTTGCCCATTCTGTGGGCGGTGGCGCTTGGTTTTTTTGATTACTCCCCCGTGCGTGAGGGCAGCGGCTTTCTTGGCCTGGGCGGAGCCAACCCCTTTGTCGGCCTGGCCAACTACCAGGCCATGCTCGCCGAAACGCAGCCGGCGCGCGTCTTCCGCCTGGCCCTGGTCAATACCTTGATTTTCGCCGTGCTTGTGCTGCCCCTCAACCTGGCCATCACCTTGCCACTGGCGGTACTGGTGGACAGTGTCCACGACCGTTTTAAGACCTTGTTTCGAGCCGTTTACTTTCTGCCCACTATTACCTGTACGGCGGCGGTGGCCTTGATCTGGCAGTTTATTTATGTACCCCAAACCGGCCTGCTGCATATGCTCATCAAAGGGGTTGGACTCACCCCACCTCGCAATTGGCTGGCCGATACACAAACAACGGTGCTGGGCGTCCCTCTGCCGCTGATTGCCGTCATCATCGCCTATCTATGGCAAGATTTCGGTTACAACCTGGTCATCTTTATTGCCGCGCTGCAATCCATTCCCCGGGATTTGCGCGATGCGGCCAGGGTGGATGGAGCCAACCCCTGGCACGAGTTCTGGCGTATCACCCTGCCGCTGCTCAAACCCACCTTGTTATTTGTCTGCGTGCTGACGATGCTGTCTGCGCTGCAAGTCTTCGTCATCATTCAGGTCATGTATAGCTCCAATCCGCCTGATCTGGTCCATACCCTGATGATCGAGATTTACCAGAATGCCTTCCGCTACCAGAATATGGGCTGGGCGGCGGCGGTGGCGATGGTGTTGTTTCTCATCATCGCCGGGTTCACCATTTTCCAGTTCCGTTTCTTACGAACTGATTGGGAGTATTAACTATGGCGGCTTTACAACGCTCTGTACCGGCTCGCACCCGGACGCCTGGCCTTGGTCGTGCGCTCGGTCCTTCCATCGTTTATTTGATTTTGTTGTTGGGTACGACGGTGACCTTGCTGCCGTTTGTATTTGCCATCCTGACCTCATTCAAAACCAACACCGAAATCGTGCGCATCCCGCCCACCTTTTGGCCGGAAAAGTGGACCTTCCAGAACTACCTGACCATTTTCAACGACCCCAAGGTGCCGCTGCTGTTGTTCTTTACCAACAGTCTAGTGGTAGCCTGTGCGCGGGTGATCGGGACCCTCTTCACCAGCTCTTTGGCCGGTTTCATCTTTGCCAAATACAAATTCTGGGGTAAAGACCTGGCCTTCGGCTTTGTGTTGGTCCAATTGATGGTCCCCTTTCAGATCGTCATCATCCCCTCCTATCTCATCCTGGTCAAATTGGGCCTGGTCAATACGCTGTGGGGGTTGATCATCCCCTCGCTGGTAGATGCTTTTGGTATTTTCCTGATGCGCCAGTTTGTCGAGAGCCTGCCGGCCGAATTGATGGACGCCGCCCGCATTGACGGCGCTACGGAGTTCGACATCTACTGGCGTATAGTTCTGCCGCAGATGAAAGCGCCGTTGGCGGCGTTAGGAACCTTCACCTTCATTGCCACCTGGAATGATTACTTGTGGCCGCTCATCGTCATCACCACCCACGAAAAGCGCACTTTGCCCTTGCTGTTATCCTGGTACAACACCCAACACGGCCTGCGCGCCGATCTAACCATGGCCGCCGCCGTACTGGTGATGCTGCCGATGCTGGTGGTCTACATCTTCTTCCAACGCTGGATCGTCCGCAGCGTTACCCTGACCGGATTTAAATAAACTCAACTATCCAAAAATTTAGCAATTTTATTGAAAGGAAACACTTATGCCTAAAGTTACCCTTATTGGCGCAGGCAGCGCTGTCTTCGCCACCGAAGTAATGACCGATATACTGCTCACGCCGGCCCTGGAAAAAGGCACATTTGCCCTGGTGGATATTGACTCTGAGCGGCTGGAACTGGCCCATCACATGGCCGAGTTCTTGATTCGGCAGACTGGTCGGAATTGGAGCGTCGAAGCCAGCACCAACCGCACCGATGTCCTGGTTGGCAGTGATTATGTCATCAACATGATCGAAGTCGCCGGCTTGGCTAACGTGCGTCTTGACTATGAAATTCCCCTCAAATATGGCATTGATCAGTGTATTGCCGATACGATAGGTCCGGGCGGCTTATTTAAGGCCCTGCGTACGCTTCCCGCCTGGGTAGCCATTTTGCAAGATGTGGAACGTCTGGCCCCGCGTTGCCTGGTGATGAACTATACCAATCCGATGTCGCTGACCGTGTTGACCGGGGTCCGGGCCTGCTCGCTGCCGCTGGTGGGGCTGTGCCATTCCATTCAAAATACCTCCCGTGAGTTGGCCGAATATATGGACCTTCCCTACGAGGAGATTGACTGGCGAGCGGCCGGGATTAATCATCTGGCCTGGTTTGTAAAGCTGGAACGTAAAGGGCAGGACCTCTACCCTTATTTGCGAGAACGCTGCCTGATCCCCGAAGTGTATGAAAAAGATCCGGTACGGTTTGAAATGATGCGCCATTTGGGCGCTTTTCCCACCGAGTCCAGCGGGCATGTATCAGAATACACTGCTTACTTCCGCAAACGGCCCGACCTGATCAAAAAATATATACGCAGTGAATATCGAGGGGAGAGCGGTTATTATCTCAGTTACTGGCCGGTGGAACGGGCCGAAGGAGACCAGGCCATTCGCCACTATCTCTCCGGCCAGGAAGAATATCCGTTGGAGCGCGGCCTTGAATTTGCCTCTTATATCATCGAGGCAATGACCACCAACAAGCCGGCCGTGATTTATGGTAATGTCCCCAACACCGGTTTGATTGACAACCTGCCTGCAAATGGCGTGGTGGAAGTGGCCTGCCTGGTAGATAGCAAAGGCATCCAGCCCACTCACTTTGGTTCGCTGCCGACCCAACTGGCCAACTTGGATCAACAGCATATGGCTTTCCACGATCTGGTGGCGACCGCTGTCTTGGAGAAAGACCGCGAAGCTGCTGTCCACGCCTTGATGGTTGATCCACTCACTGCAGCCGTCTGTTCGCTAGCCGAAATCCGCCAGTTGTTCGAAGAAATGGTCAAGGCACAGCAAGATTATCTGCCAGAATTTCTCTATCAATAGGAGAAGTGTAATATTGGCGAATTACTACTTTCGCTCGACTATTTCAATTTGTGGGCGGAGTTTTATCACCCTGTCGGCCGGATAATAGCCGCTCCTTAACAGGGTCAGCGCGTAAATTAATGTTCTTGGGCCGATGATGCAGCCTGGATTAGTCACCGTATTACAGCCGGTTTGGGCATCATCGCCCAGGATAGCGCCCAGCTTGCTTAAACCCGTATCAATCTCTTTCCCCTCAACCCGAATCCGGATGGTAGGTCTTTTCAAAGTTACCGGATCCTTAGCCGAAAATATGGGGACATTGGCTAAACGAGTTCCCGCGCCCAGATTAACCCGATTCCCTAAGATGCTATCCCCCACATAGGCAAAATGGGCCGCATGGGCGTTGTCCAGAAAAATGGAGTTTTTGACTTCGCTGGCATGCCCCACAATCGCTTTGTTACCTACAATAACATTGCCCCGGATATAAGCGCCTTGCCTGATTTCACAATTTTCCCCAATAAGGGTTGGCCCGGCAATAAAAGCGCCGGGTTCGATGACTGTCCCTGGACCAATGTACACATCTCCCTCAATAACCACACCTGGAGCGACCTTTACATTAATTGTTGGTTTAAGCCCTGTAGAGAATCGGCCTTTAATATAGGACTCAATCTTTGATAAGGCAGTCCAGGCAAATTCAGAGCCGTCAAAGATTTCTTTGTGCGCAAATCCGGAAAGATCAAACAGGTTCTGGGGTCTTAACATGATTTTATGTACCTCCATTTTTGGGTGATTTTTATTGTAATATCCATCGAGGGATTGTGCAAGGCTCATTCGCCATCAGCTTTCGGTTGAATTGTCTTCAATCTCAAATGTGCTACAATCCTAAAAAACCGGGAGCATAGATATGACTACCGACATCGCCACTTTTACAACCAAAATCATCGAAAATGTCGAAAAAGTCATCGTCGGCAAACGAGAGCAGATTGAACTGCTGCTGGTAGCGCTATTATGTCAGGGGCACGTTTTGTTGGAAGACGTGCCCGGCACCGGCAAAACGATGCTGGCTCGCAGCCTGGCCATTAGTATGGGCATCGACTTTAAGCGGCTCCAATGCACCCCCGACTTGCTGCCCAACGACATCACCGGCGTCTCGATTTTTGTGGCGAGCGAGAGCCGCTTTGAGTTCCGGCCCGGCCCTCTCTTTGTCCACATCCTCCTGGCCGACGAAATCAACCGGGCCACCCCGCGTACCCAGTCCGCCCTGCTGGAAGCAATGCAGGAGCGCCAGGTGACGATTGACGGCGTGACCCGCCCCTTGCCCCGCCCGTTTTTGGTGCTGGCTACCCAAAACCCCGTGGAATACGAAGGCACTTTTCCCCTGCCGGAAGCCCAGCTTGACCGCTTTTTGATGCGGCTCGGCCTGGGCTACCCTACCCCTGCCGATGAACGCCACATTATCAAGAACCAACGCCAGGGCCACCCCATAGAGAACCTGACCTCAGTGGTGGATGGCCGCGATTTGCTGTATCTCAGCCAGCAAATGGCAGACGTGTATGTTGAAGAGTCGTTGGAAAATTATATTCTCAACCTGGTACAGACCACCCGAACCCATCCCGACTTGGCTTTGGGGGCCAGTCCGCGCGGCAGCCTGGCTTTGTACAAAACCAGTCAAGCCCTGGCTGCCCTGCACAATCGTACTTATGTCATCCCCGACGACATCAAAAAGTTGGTTCATTTGACCCTGGCCCACCGGCTGATTGTCAAGCCGGAGAGCCAATTGCGCGGCCGCACCGGTGAATCGATTCTAAAAGAAATCCTGGAGCAGACAAATCTACCCCTGGGTAGTTAAAGAGAAGTCCGGGATGTCAAAGTGTAAAAAGTGTTCACGAGCCGGCGGCACGCCACCAAGGATGAAAATACTTTCTGACTACTGACTACTGACTACTGTTTACTATTTTCAGAGGAGGATTTACTAACCAATGAAACTACTGATTCGGTGGCTGATCGCCAGCCTATCGCTCTTTGCGGCCGATTGGCTGGTACCTGGAATTTATGTCGAGGAAGGCAACGCCCTGGCTGTTTTTATCGTGATGGCTGTGATCCTCGGTCTGGTCAACGCAATTGTGCGCCCTATCCTGACCCTGTTATCCTGCCCGTTGATTATTCTCACCCTGGGTTTGTTTCTGTTAGTGGTTAACGCCCTCTCGTTGTGGCTGGCTTCTTACATCGCGGTCAACTGGTTCGGCCTTGGCTTTGTGGTAGATGGCTTTTGGCCGGCCTTTTTAGGCTCGATTGTTATTAGCCTGGTTTCATTCATACTCTCCCTGCTGTTGCCGGATGGCCGTCGTCAGGTTGATGAAGAAATCTATCCAAGAGGGTAACACGCTACTGACGGTGTTTTTGGGGGTTAATACAATCTTTACACAATGCTAACACAACGTACACAGAGGAAACGCAGTCTTGTGATAAAATAGAATAGGCTTTTACTTTGTAATATAAAGTTTTCCCTTGACTCTCACTAACCAAAAAGGGTACTCTTATGAAATCCAAATTACCCCTGAAACACTCTTCCCTGGTTACGGTTATCATTGTTATTATCGCCGGCCTGCTGGCGACCGCCTGCGGTGGTGAACCGCAACCCAAAATCTACACCATCGGCGTGGCCAGCGAATTCACGCCAGAGGAGATTTTGGATGAGTTCAAAGCCACAATGACCGAGTTAGGTTATGTGGAAGGGAAAAATATCACTTACATCCACCACGGCATACTGGGGGGAGGGCAGCAGGCCAACGAGGCCGAAATTAAAAGTTTACTAGACCAGAAGGTAGACCTGCTCTTGACGCTGGGTAATGCCCCCACCAAAGCGGCCCAAAAGGCCGTCGAGGGCACCAACATACCGGTAGTCTTTGCCCCGGCTACAAACCCGGTTGGGCAGGGGCTTGTAGCGAGTATAGCCCACCCCGGCGGCAATGTGACCGGCATTCAAGATGTCAGTTCCGTCCCCAAAGCCATGGAGTGGCTGCTCGCCATCGCCCCGGGTACAAAGCAGGTTTATGCCCCTTATCACGCCGCCGATCAGGTTGCCCAGATATCTACAAAACCTCTCCCGGATGTGGCCGCTCAACTGGGCGTCGAACTGGTGCTCGACGAAGTCAACAGTGGCGATGAAGTTATGGCGGCCATCAAGGCCCTGCCCAAAGATTCCGCCATCCTTTTTCCAGTTTCCCCAAGTTTAGACGCAAGCCTGGATGACATTTTAGAGTTGGCTGTTCAACTTCGTATCCCAACCGGATCGACCACTGACGTAACTAGAGACAAGCTGGTATTTACTTACGCCGCTGACCTGCCCCAAACAGGCAAGCAGGCAGCCATGTTGGTGGACAAGATTTTTAGAGGCATCAAACCGGGTGACCTGCCGGTAGAGACAACGGATTTTACCCTGGTCATCCGGCTAAAAACAGCCGAAGCGATTGGTCTCAACATTCCCGATACGGTCCTGCGGCAGGCCGACACCATTGTTCGTTAAGCTCACGGGCTGCCTTTGTGGTTAAATCTCAGCTAACCTATGATAAAGTTCAGTTTTTGTTTCCCAACAAACATCTCGCGCCCGATTGGGCAACGGTTAGGCTAATGGATCACCGCCCAAACCGGCGTGCCGGCAGGCCGCTCTAATAAATGCGGCAAAGAGCGGGTGGGGCCGGGTGGGCCGGCTTCTGAACTCGGGGTGAAACTGGCTACCCACCATAAAAGGGTGGTCCTTGATTTCGACAATCTCCACCAAGCGGGCATCGGGGGACAGGCCGCTCAAGACCAGCCCGGCCCGGCCCAGGCTCTCCCGGTACTCATTGTTGAACTCAAAGCGATGGCGGTGGCGCTCGGTCACCCGGTTTGTGCTATAGGCCTGGGCCGCAACCGTACCTGGTATCAGGCAGCAAGGGTAGCTGCCCAAACGCATGGTGCCACCCAGGTCGGCGATGTCACGCTGGTCGGGCATCAGGTCAATAACCGGGTGGGGGGTGGTCGGGTTAAACTCGGTCGAGTTCGGTTCGTCGCTTTCGTAGACCTCGCGGGCCAGTTCAATGACCATCACCTGCATACCCAGGCACAGACCCAGGTAGGGCACTTGATGCACCCGGGCGAATTTAGCCGCCAGAACTTTGCCTTCGATGCCGCGCTCGCCAAAACCGCCGGGTACAACAATACCGTGAACCCGTTCCAGCCGGTCGAGGCCGCGTTGGCGTTCCAAATCCTCGGCAGCAATCCATTCGATTTGAGCTTCGTAATCCTGTTGGGTGGCAGCATGCTGCAACGCTCCATACACGCTCATATAGGCATCTTCCAAATCAATGTATTTGCCGACAATGCCAATAGTGACAGCCGGCTTGGGTTTCTTGATGTGCTCGACCATCTTGCGCCACTCGGTCAAATCGGCGGAGTGGCACTCCATTTGCATTCGCGCGCAGATAAAATCGGCCACGCCCAACTTCTCTAAAATCAAAGGCACTTCATAGATCGTATCCACCGTTGTTAGGGGTACGACCGCCTGTTTCTCTACATCGCAAAAGAGGGCGATCTTATCCCGCAGTTCGTCGGGCACAGGCAGGTCGGCCCGGCAGACGATCATATCGGGCTGGATGCCGATACCGCGCAGTTCGTGAACACTGTGCTGGGTAGGTTTGGTTTTTAGCTCGTTGGTAGCATCCAGATGAGGCAGCAAGGTCACATGGATGTAGAAGGTGTTGTGGCGGCCTGCATCCTTGCGCATCTGGCGGATGGCTTCCAAAAAGGGCAGGCTCTCGATATCGCCGACTGTGCCGCCGACTTCGACAATGACCACGTCGGCGTTGCGCTCGCGGGCCACGTGAATGATACTGGCCTTGATCTGGTTGGTAACGTGGGGGATAACCTGGATGGTTTTGCCCAGATAATCGCCCCGGCGCTCCCGGTTGATCACCTGCTGGTAAACTTGGCCGCTGGTCAGGTTGCTGGAGCGGGTCAGATTTTCGTCAATAAAACGTTCATACGCCCCCAGGTCCAGGTCGGTTTCGGCCCCATCCTCCAGCACAAAAACCTCACCATGCTCGTAGGGACTCATCGTACCGGGGTCTACATTAAGGTAGGGGTCCAATTTTTGCACGGTCACCGACAAGCCCCGGCTCTTGAGCAACCGGCCAATTGAGGCCGCCGTTACCCCTTTACCCAGAGATGAGACAACCCCGCCAGTACAGAAAATATATTTGGTCATGTTGAGCCTCCGCCTAAAAATTAAGTGGAAACCCTAAAGGTCTTAAAGACTTTTAGGGTCTCGTTTTTTGTCCGAAAAAACAAAGTCCCCAAGAGGAACCCTCTTGGGGACGGATAATAGTTGACAAAGTTTTGTTTTGGGAAATATCAGCGCCGTATACACGGGCTGTTATTATAATCTATTTGGGCGCAAATGTCCATAATTTAGCTGTTCATTCCATACCACCTCTGATATTGTTACTTTTTTGACAGTTCGGTGAGCCATGAATATAATCAAAACACCTTGTACCATAGTTGAAATATATCTTGCCACCCTAGCTCAATCGGTAGAGCAGCTCTTTCGTAAAGAGCAGGTTGTCGGTTCAAGTCCGACGGGTGGCTTTCAGACTTTTTTTGTTGCCAAAACAAAGTAAGTCTCTTAAATAGCGAGCGTTTTAGTTCAATACCTCCGTAAAGGCATGGAGTAGTGGCCTCCGGTCAGGCGTGGACGTTCGAGTCGCCCCGGGGGTATTTCGCAAGAAATTTGCTCAGGTTCCGGTAATT
>CAZUNT010000147.1:0-18438 GCA_964622215.1 uncultured Caldilineaceae bacterium | reverse complement strand
CCTAAACTGGCCCAGACGAAAGGAATTGAATTGATTGTTATGGGCACGGTCTGCCGTACCGGCGTGGCGGGATTGATTATCGGCAATACCGCCGAAAATGTACTCCGCCAGGTGGACTGTTCTGTGCTGACCGTGAAGCCGGAAGGGTTTGTTTCGCCGGTAAACCTGGATGTAAAATAACCGAATGATCTCTCGTCCAATGAATATGTCGGCCGCCTTGCTTTTTATTCAACTTGTTAAGAAACAAGACGCTTATGACTTTCTTTGATTATCTTCTTTTAGGCGCAGCAATTCTGCTTTTATTGAGCATTGTTGCGAGTAAGGCATCTGGCCGGTTAGGTGTTCCCGCCCTGCTGCTCTTCTTAGTCATCGGTATGCTGGCCGGTTCAGAGGGGATAGGCGGTATTGAGTTTAGTGATGCGTACATTGCGCAGTCGTTGGGAGTCGTCGCACTTATCTTCATTCTATTTTCAGGTGGACTTGACACAGAGTGGGCCAGTGTGCGCCCTGTGCTTCCGCATGGCCTGGTTCTGGCCACGGTAGGGGTACTATTTACGGCCCTCAGTCCTGGTACAGGGCAGTACTATTCCCTTAGTCGCTCGTTGGCTGCGAGTGGCTACGCCGCTGCAATTGAGACGGCGCTCTCCGCTTGAGTTTGAGTCGACCAACGGCATTCGAGGTGAATTGGTTGAGATTGAACTACCGGTGAGTTCAGCGGCAGCCGGCCGCCAGATTGTCGAACTGGGGCTGCCCAAAGGCGCTTTACTCGTCTTAATTGGCCGCGACAACAGTTTTTTCGTGCCGAGTGGTAGCACCATGCTGGAAGCTGGAGACACGCTTCATCTTCTGGCAAACAAGGAGACTTTAGAGCAAGTGAAACAGATATTATAGCCTGGCTCAATCAACTCGATTTTTTGGGGAGGGCCGATGTTGCGTTTTATCAAGCTGGCTGGTATGATGACTTTCCCCCATCTGATGCGGTTACACTGGAGATCTATATAAAATGGAAATAACCGGAGCCGTATTGTCTGGTTTTGGCTTGTCGTTGGCCGCGCCGTGGCTGCAACGGGTTGGGCGCGGGGCAGCAGGCTGGATCATTGCTCTGCTGCCCCTGGGGCTGGCCCTCTATTTCGCCAGCCTCCTCAACCCAATCGCCGCCGGACAGGTCTTAACCACCTCCTATCCCTGGATACCCAGCCTGGAGGTTAACCTGTCGTTTTATGTGGATGGTTTGAGCCTGCTCTTTGCCTTGCTCATCAGCGGTATCGGCGCACTGGTGGTGATTTATGCCGGCGGCTACCTGGCCGGACATCCCCAATTAGGCCGTTTTTACGCCTACCTGTTGGTGTTTATGGCCTCGATGCTGGGGGTGGTTCTGGCCGATAACCTCATCGTGTTATTTGTATTCTGGGAGCTGACCAGTTTAAGTTCCTACTTGCTGATCGGTTTTTACCACACGGAGGCAGAGTCGCGGACCTCGGCCTTGCAGGCTTTGCTGGTGACCGGCGTGGGCGGACTGGCCTTGCTGGCCGGCTTTGTCCTGCTGGGTCTGGCCGGGGGGAGTTGGGAACTGTCCACCCTCTTGAGCCGGGCGGAGTTAATTCAAGTTCACCCCTTCTACCTGCCCGGCCTGGCCCTAGTCTTGCTCGGCGCCTTCACCAAGTCGGCCCAGTTCCCCTTTCACTTCTGGCTGCCGGCGGCTATGGCCGCGCCGGCCCCGGTAAGTGCCTATCTCCACTCGGCGACGATGGTCAAGGCCGGGGTTTATCTCCTAGCCCGGCTCAATCCGGTACTCGGCGGCACGGAGATGTGGCAAGCTGGCGTCGCCGGCGTGGGCGTCGTGACTATGCTGGTGGGCGCTTACCTGGCCTGGCAACAAACCGATCTCAAACGTATCCTGGCTTATTCCACTATCAGCGCCCTGGGCACGTTGGTAATGCTGATTGGCTGGGGCAGCGACCTGGCTATCAAAGCAATGGTGGTTTTCCTGGTCGTTCACTCCTTCTACAAGGGAGCCTTGTTCCTGGTCGTCGGGGCGATTGATCACGAAACCGGCACGCGGGATATTACCCAACTCGGCGGGCTGGGCCGCTTGATGCCCATCACGGCGGTTGCCGCCGGCCTGGCCGCTCTGTCTATGGCCGGCATCCCCCCCTGGTTTGGTTTCATCGGTAAGGAGTTGATTTACGAGGCGATGCTGAACGCGCCCATTCTCCTGGCGCTCACCGTGATAGCCAATGTGCTCACGGTGGTTGTGGTTGGCCTGGTGGTGGTTAAACCCTTCTTTGCCCAAACAGAGGCCCCCGCCAAGGCGCATGAAGCGCCGCCCAGCATGTGGCTGGGACCGGTCATCCTGGCCGGATTGGGCCTGGCCCTGGGTCTGGCTTCGGGGTTAGCCGGTGAGCGGCTGATTGCGCCGGCAGTTACGGCCATAGCAGGCCATCCCAGCGAAGTCAAGTTGTTTTTGGGGGACAAGCTATCTCTCTGGTCGGAGAACCAGCTTAACCTGGTCTTGCTGCTCAGCGTGGTGACGGTGTTGGGCGGCCTCGGAGCCTACAGCGGGCGAGAAACGTTACGCCGCCTCACCCAGCCACTCGATACATTGGGCCGGTGGGGACCAGCCTGGTGGTATGATCTAGCCTTGGAGGGGCTGATGGCACTGGCCCGGCTGCAGACCCGCCTGCTCCAGAGCGGTTATTTACGCTTTTACCTGTTGATTGTCATTGCCGCCACGATTGGCCTGGCCGGAACCCCGCTGCTGGGCCAGATCACTTCGGCGATGTGGAGCCGGCCACTCACGCTTCAATTCCACCAATGGGTTGTCACGGCGTTGATCTTGATCGCGACGGTGGTGGCGGCGCAGGCGCGGTCACGTTTAGCCGCGGTGGCGGCATTAGGCGTGGTGGGCTATGGGGTTGCCCTGATTTTTATTCTCTTCGGCGCGCCCGACCTGGCCATGACTCAATTTGCCATCGAAACCTTGACGGTGATTTTGTTCGTCCTTGTCCTGTATCGCCTGCCGCGCTTTGCCATCCTGACCAGCACCCCGGCCCGCCTGCGCGATATCCTGGTCGCCTCCATAGCCGGGGGGGTGATGACGGCGCTGATCCTCATTGTGACCAGTACCCCCACCTCCTCGCGCCTGACCCCGTACTTTGCCGAAAACAGCCTGCCTCTGGCTAATGGCCGCAATATCGTCAATGTCATCCTGGTAGATTTTCGTGCCCTGGACACCCTGGGAGAGATTACGGTTCTGGCGGTGGCCGCCATCGGCATCTATGCGCTCATGAAACTGCGGCTGGAAAAGCCGGAGTCAAGAGAAAGGGGTGAAACCTGATGGGTTCGCTGATTTTAAGGACGGCCACCCGCTACCTGTTGCCGCTGCTGCTGCTCTTCTCAGTTTTCCTTTTAATCCGGGGGCACAACGAGCCGGGCGGCGGCTTTGTGGGCGGCCTGGTAGCGGCGGCGGCTTTTGCCCTGTATGCCATTGCCTACGGCGTTGCCACGGCCCGGCAAGCTTTGCCCCTGGCTCCGGGCCGCTTGATTGGCCTGGGGCTGCTGCTGGCGGTGGGCAGCGGTATGTTCGCCCTGGCCGCCGGTCAGCCTTTTTTGACCGGGTTGTGGCATCCGCAGCCCGTACCGGTTCTGGGTAAAGTGGGGACGCCGCTCCTGTTCGATCTGGGCGTGTATCTAGCCGTTGTCGGGGTGGTCCTGCTCATTATCTTTTCCTTGATGGAGGATTAGGTGGAAACTGTTTTAGCTTTCGTCGTGGGAGGGCTATATGCCGCGAGTTTGTACTTGATGCTGCGGCGCAGCCTGGTCAAGCTTATCATTGGCCTGGTTCTTTTAAGTCACGCAGCCAACCTCTTAATCTTCACCATCGCCGGCTTAACCCGGGGCCGGCCGCCGCTCATTCCGCCCAACGCCTCGACCCTGACCGAGCCGTTTGCCGACCCTCTCCCCCAGGCGCTCATCCTAACCGCGATTGTGATCGGCTTCGGCATCCAGGCTTTTGCCCTGGTTTTGTTCAAGCGAGTCTATCAAACGGTCGGCGCCGACGATTTGGATGATATGAGAGCGACGGACACGTGAAGCGTGGTGCGTGGCGCGTCTGACTACTGACCACTGATTACTGACCACTGACGACTGGTAACTAACAACGATGAACATTCTTTTACTTCTACCCATTTTAATTCCGTTTCTGACGGCGGTGGCCGCGTTGTTGGCCTGGCAACAGCGGCGACTGCAACGAGTCCTGGGGGTGGTAGGCGCAGCCGGATTGCTGGGCGCGGCGGTGGGGCTGCTGGTTTCCGTAGCGCAAAACGGTATTCAGGTTGTGCAGATTGGCCACTGGCCGGCGCCTTTTGGGATTACCCTGGTGGCCGACCTATTCAGCGCCATTATGGTCGGGCTGGCCGGGCTGATGGGGTTACTGGTGGCTATCTACTCCCTGGCCAGTATGGATGCCCGGCGCGAGGCGTTTGGTTATTACCCCCTGCTCCACATCCTGCTGGTGGGGGTCTGCGGCGCTTTTTTGACCGGCGACATGTTCAACCTGTATGTCTGGTTTGAGGTGATGTTGATCGCCTCTTTTGTGCTCCTGGCCCTGGGCGGCGAGCGCGCTCAACTTGAAGGGGCCATCAAATATGTCACGCTTAACCTGATGTCGTCGGCGCTCTTTCTGGCGGCGGCGGGTATTCTTTACGGTTTGGTTGGCACCCTCAATATGGCTGATGCCGCCCAACAATTACCACAGGTTGCCCAACCTGGCCTGATTACCACCCTGGCTATGCTGTTTTTGATTGCTTTCGGTATCAAGGGTGCTATTTTTCCCCTGTTCTTCTGGTTACCTGCCTCATATCACACGCCGCCGGTAGCCGTCACCACAATTTTTTCAGCTCTGTTAACCAAAGTGGGTGTCTATTCCCTGATCCGCGTCTTCACGCTCCTGTTCGTGCAGGATACAGGCTACACCCATACGCTGATCCTGGTCATTGCCGGGCTGACTATGGTCACGGGCGTGCTGGGCGCAGTGGCCCAAACCGAGTTCCGGCGCTTGTTGTCCTTCCACATCGTCAGCCAGATTGGTTATCTGCTGATGGGCCTGGGGCTGTTCACACCGCTGGCCCTGGCGGGGACTGTTTTCTTTATGATTCATGTAATCCTGGCCAAATCGGCCCTGTTCCTGGTCAGCGGCGTGGTTCACCGCCTCGCCCAGACCTACGAATTGAAGAAACTCGGCGGATTGTATCAATGTTATCCCGGCCTGGCCGCTTTATTTTTGATTGCTGCGCTCTCGCTGGCCGGCTTGCCGCCGCTGACCGGCTTTTGGGCCAAACTGACCCTGGTGCGGGCCGGCCTGGAAACGGAACAATACATGATCGTGGCAACGGCCCTGGCGGTAAGCATACTGACCTTGTTTTCGATGATCAAAATATGGACCGAGGCCTTTTGGAAAGAACGGCCAGAAACCTCTCTTCCTCTCCTCCATCCGGCAGGTGGAGAGGAACGGCTACTCCTACTACCTATCGCTGCGCTGGCTGTTTTAATAGGGGTGATGGGACTGGCGGCGGAGCCGATCCTGAGCCTGTCGGCGCAAGCGGCCGAGCAACTGCTGAACCCGGCTGATTATATTCAAGCGGTTTTGGGAGGATCACTTTAACCATGTTTTTGCTGAATATCTTGCTCGCCTTGGCCTGGACAGCCCTGACCGGCCAGTTCGATCCGGTCAACTTTATGAGTGGTTTCATTTTGGGCTATCTGGCTTTATGGCTGGTGCAGCGGGTGGTGGGTCCATCCAATTACTTCAAAAAAGTGTACCAGGTCATCAGCTTTGTCTTATTTTTTGTGGTCGCCCTGGTCCAGGCCAACCTGCGGGTAGCCTACGAAGTGCTCACCCTGGCGCATACTATGCGGCCGGGTATCGTGGCCATCCCTTTAGACGTTAAAACAGACGCCGCCATCACCTTGCTGGCTAACCTCATCACCCTTACCCCGGGTACTTTGAGTTTAGATGTGTCGGCCGACCGGCGGGTGCTGTACGTGCATACTATGTATGTTGACGATGTGGAGCAGTTTCGGCGTGAGATCAAGGAAGGTTTTGAACGCCGGGTTATGGAGGTGTTTCAATGAGCTTAATTCAGTTGGCTGAGGTGGTGGCGCTGCCGCTTCTTTCGCTGGCATCCGTGTTAGCCTTTATCCGCCTGGTGCGGGGACCCAGCCTGCCGGATCGCGTGGTGGCTCTTGATTTGTTGATTACCATTGGAGTTGGTTTTATCGCCGTTTATGCCATCACAATGGACCAACCCGTCTTCCTGGATGTAGCAATTGTCCTGGCCCTGACCTCGTTTTTGGGGACGATCGCCTTTGCCTATTATGTGGAAAGGACGGCTTAACCATGGTCGAAGCCATTACGGCCCTCTTACTTTTGCTGGGCGCGATATTTATCTTGATTGCCGGGCTGGGGGTGCTGCGCATGCCCGATGTGTTTATGCGCCTGTCAGCCACTTCAAAGGCGGCTACGCTGGGCGTCGGCCTGGTGTTGGTAGCCACAGCCTTCTACTTCGATGATTTTGGCGTTGCCGCCCGCGCCCTGGCCACAATTGTGTTCTTGCTTTTGACCACGCCGGTAGCCGCCCATCGGATTAGCCGGGCCGCCTATCTTACCGGCGTACCCTTATGGGAGAAAACAAGGTGTGATGAACTGCATGGGCAGTATGATATGGATACCCGCACGCTGGCCGGCCCTGCCAAACCCCCTCAGACCGGATAAATTCTCAAGCTGTTAGTTCTGCTTTGCTGGCCGGCTTAAATATAAGATCTTTCCTTCTGGAATATAAGTCATTTGCCATAGTCCCCAAGTCATTTGTCCCAAAAAAGACCGCTCTCAGAGCGGTCTTTTTCTTTACGACCAAATTAGTCTTCGAGACGATGTGTTTGAGGTTAAAAAATGATATGCTTTAGAGGCGGTTCTAAAATGTTTAGACTGTGGCCGATATAGATGCCGCCTGAAATTGTAATTCAAAGTTGTGATATGGTAGATGATGAACCGGTTAAAGTGGTTTGGTCAGAGGGACAGGGTATCCGGTCCATTGACCCCTTGTTGGTGATATTTTTGCTAACCGGCTGGTCACTCATTTTTATGTAGTCTTTAGGAACAGATGAATGAGAATGATGTCTACCTTGAGCCGCCGAATACAGCTTTATTGAAGTTTTATGCTAAAATGAACTTTCAAGAGAAGGGGTTATGATGAAGCTTACAGACTTCAAAGTATTGACGTTTGATTGCTATGGTACCCTTATTGATTGGGAGAGTGGTATGGTGGCCGGGCTGGCTCCTCTCACCGATCGCCTTGACCGGGAACTCAGCCGGAATGAGATCCTTGAGGCACATGCGCGTTATGAGTCGAACCAGCAGCGTCAGACCCCAACCAAACGTTATCAGGACTTGTTGGCCGTTGTTTACCGGCGTTTGGCTGAAGCATGGGGCCTCAGGGTTAGCTGGGATGAATGTCTCCGCTATGGCCGCTCCGTAAAGGACTGGCCCGCTTTTCCTGACTCGGCCGAGGCGCTCCAGTATCTCAAGCAGCATTACCAACTTGTGATTTTGTCAAACGTAGACAATGAGAGTTTCGCTGCCAGTAACAAGAAGCTTGGGGTTGAGTTCGATGCTATCTATACGGCCGAGGATATTGGCAGCTATAAACCGGCCGATACCAATTTCGAATATATGCTCACGATGCTCCAAAGCCGGGGTATTGGCAAGTCAGATATCCTGCACACCGCCGAAAGCCTGTTTCATGACCATGTTCCGGCCAACCGCCACGGGTTGAAGAGCTGCCGGATTTACCGCCGGCATGGGCAGGAGGGTTTCGGGGCGACCATGCCGCCGGGCGAAATACCGAGGTATGATTTTCGTTTCAAGAGTATGGCTGAAATGGTCGAGGCTCATAAGGTGGAGATAACCAAGACAAATTTATAATACAACACTCACCAGGAGGTGAAGAGTGACTGCAAACATTGAAACAAACCCAGGTGAAGCCCAAGCCCAGCGGCTTGAGCGTGTTTATGAACAACTGGCTACCTTGCTGAGCCAGCCCGATATGGCCCAGCGTTTAAGGACTACTCCGAGCGAAAACCAGTGGTCGGCGATGCAGGTGGTGGGGCATATCACCGAAATGATCCCCTACTGGCTGCGCCACTGCCACCAGTTGATTGCCGCCACCGAACCACCCCGCTTCGGACGGACCGCCAATGACCCGGAACGACTGGCCGGGGTCGAACAGGGCACGACAAGGAATCCGGACGAATTACTGCGTTTGTTGAACCATGAGGTTCAGGCGGCAGCCAACGTTATCCGTCACCTGTCTCCAGAGGAGCGGGGCAAGAGAGGCATTCATCTACGCCGGGGTGAGACGACGGTCGCTGAGATCATTGAACAGTTCATCGTCGCTCACGCCGAAGATCATGTGGCACAGGTTCGAGCCGCCCTACAGCCTTAGATCATTTTTCTGTTTGCTCTACCTCATCGAGATTAGTATTCCTGATGGGACCGTGGGGTTATGGGTTAAAGCGGCCCCCTTGTTGATGGTATTTGGTTTTGGCGTTTACGCAGTGGAAAAAGGGTGAAAGGGGATAACGGATGAACAATGAAAGAATTAGAGAAAACAATGTTGTACCCGTACCCTCTTTTTTAGGTTGTTTCTCTGCGCACACAACTGCCACATTCGAGTCACACAACCGCCACACTAATTCATAGACACCCCCACCCCAATAGACTAGACTGTCATTAAGGTAGATGCTACTGAAAGTACAGCTTATTTTATGTCTTGTTCAAAAAACAACTTGGCTGCCACGAGAGCGGCAACTCAAAACGGCATCACCGCCAGCGCCAGCCAAAGCATGTCCCTGGCTCCAAAAGAGTTCGACTTTCTCACTTACTCAAAGCTGGTCAACCGTTCAAAACAGGGAGATCAAGGAGATCAAGCTACTTCGCCGCAGGCCAAGTGGACTCGTCTGGATCGGATGTATCGTCTGTCCAATCCCAAGACGACACGAACCGATATGAAACAGTTTCAGGCCTGGCGGCGGCGCCTGGTTGCCGGTAATGTTAAGCGATTCCATGAGGCCATTAAGCAGCAGTGCAAAGTTACCCTACAGTATATGGGTGCAGGGGCGACTAAACGCGAAAGGATTATTCCTCTTGACGTCAGGCCCGGTTTATCGCCCGATACAAGACACAACCGATACTTATAGGGCTATTCCGAGGAATCAAAACTACGAAGGCCATACCCTATCCAGGAGATCCTGAGAGTGGAGCCTACTGAGGAGAGATTTGACCCCAAAGAGGCTCTCCGTATGGCAGGAAAAAAGAACTCTAAAGAATTCGCCCTGCCGCGAGATTGGTCTAAAGAACTATCCGATCCCCTATCCATACCTGGTGAGCGACAGCCGGAAGAACAAGATGAGCCATCCTTCAGCAAGGTCGGGCCGGACGCTAACCTCAAAGGCGCTGATCTGGCCAGGATCGATTTGCCCGGGCACAATCTAAGCAGAGCTGACCTGAGTGGGGCCAATCTCTCACAGGCTAACTTGCGATCCGCTGATTTGCGGAACGCCAATTTGAGTAAGGCTGACTTGAGTAACGCCAAGTTATCGCTGGTAAACGGTCATGGCGCGAATTTTCAACAGGCCATCTTGTCCGAGGCAAACCTGGACGGCGCTAACCTGGCGAGTGCGAATCTGAGCGATAGTTCAATGGTTGATGTTTTTGGATCGGAGATTCAATTGCCCGAAGCCGATTTATCCCGGGCAGATTTAACTATGGCTGAACTACGTTCGGCTAATCTGGCAGGCGCTAATCTGCGAGGGGCCAATTTATGGGGAGCTGACCTATCGGGAGCCATATTAAGGCAGGCCGACCTGAGAGATGCTGATTTACAATTTGCTTCTTTACAAGACGCCGACTTGAGAGGCGCTAAATTATCAGGCACGACCAAGTTTTCCGGGGCTGACTTGACCGGATGCAAGATCACGAAGGCCCAGAGAGGCCAGGCTGGATTAAATAAATTGGTAGAAGTATTTGACCTACCGGAAATACCGGAGGTTATGGAAGCGCCAAGTGTGGTCTCAGCATAAAGGTAAAGCGCCATCGTGTCATGCCAATCTCAACCTACTGCGGCGGCTGAAGCAGGGCAAAAAAACGGCATCTCCCGATTAAGTAGCAAGAGAGCTTATGTGATCGGGTTAGGGCTAGCTATCGGTGGAACTGCTGCCGCGGCCGGGACATATTTCATGCTTTCACGAGCCAACGCCGGCAAAACAGCCTGGCGAGCAGTGGAGAGTCTTACAGTAGGTTGGCCGAGGTTGTAGAGAGAGTATTTCAGACTGATACAGTGGCCAATTTGTTAAGCGCCGGTATAATCTTAAACAGTTAGGAAGAAGAAATTATCTGTTCGGTTTTACAGCGGCCGCCAGTTCTTTGGGCGGCCATTTGTTTTTCTCCGGTAGTAAACCTCTTTGGCCTATCTCAATTTTTTTCAATACTTAAATGTATCATCTCAAAGCGCGGGAAAATTCCCGCGCTTTTTGCTTTAAAGCGGGCTAGGGTGGTTGAGATATATGAAGGTAAGTCGTTAGTAAACAACCCCCGGCATAGTGCCGGGAGTTGTTTACTTGTCGTCATCGTGATGATCTTTTGCGAGAAGATAGGTGATTTTGAGATTAGTAAGTGTTACTCGATCCCTTGCCCGGTGAGCCAGTTGTGAACCACTTCGGCACTCTGGCGGTAGCTTTGTTCCAGCATCAGGTCGTGACCGGCCTCCTTGACCAAAACATAGTCGGCGTGATAAAAGGCGGCGGAACGCTGCGCGGCGCTCGGGGCGATCAAGGCGTCTTTTTCGGCTGCCAGCCACAATAAAGGTGTCTTAACTTGCTCCGGCGGCGACCATAGCGGTGGGCGATGCTGCATTACCACCAGGCCGGACTCCGGTCCCAGCCGGGCGTGCAGTTCTTCGGGTGAGTAGACGGCATTAGCAGTGATAAACAGCCGGGCCGCCCGTTGGGGGGTGCGAATGAACGGCGTGGCTGTACCTTCGCGCCAGCGCAAGATAACCCCCCACGGGTCCAGGCGGAGGGTTTGCCTTAAGGTCTGCCGGGCCATGTCGTGCGAAACCCAGGCTAAGCGGAACTGACACTTTCCGTTAGCTGCTTCATTAAAATTCAGGCACCGAGGTGCTCAATCGCCAGGATTAGCATTGTCTTTTTCAGGTAGATAGATCGATTTCTAGTCCATTCTACCACACTCTCCCACGACTGTAAACCATTTTGACGAAGAGATGCTGTTTGGCGCCCGTTAGCGAGCGTTCTCAGCCTGACGATTAAAAGTGTTTGGGGGTGGCTATGATTTTCGTTTCGGCCACTTCGCTCGGCGTGGATTGCCAAATCCACGCCATATCCGCCGGATTTGGCAATCCAGCGGGAGCAGATGACCGAAACGAGAACTAACACCTCCCGATGTCAATCCCGTTGACCTGAACAATTTGCCGATGGGTGGGATCTCAATGAGAGCGAAACCGTTCCTGCTGACAGACCTCATCCCAACCCCAAGTCGCTTCAACCGCGGGTTTGATGGTCGCAGCGTGTAATTGGTAGAGAAACTCGTAATCATCGTCCGTAGCGGGACGTAAGGAATAGGGCTGGGTTATTTTCATCATCCCTTCTTATTCATCCATAAGAGACAGGTCAGGTACAGTTATCCGGGAATTATACTACACCCTGGTAAACCACCAATCATTTCCGGTTGGGTGAAATGTTTGCTCGCCCGGTCATCTTGAGTTAGAATCGGCTCATTTGTTCTATCAAACGACTTCATGACGGGGCCGGTAATGAAAGCAAATGAGACCGATGGAAATACGCCCTCTTCTCGATAGGTTTATTCGCAGCTTTCAAAAAGCAATCAGCACCGAAATGGACACGATGCGCCAACGGCTGGGGCCGTTTGAAGTGCCACTCGGTCACGGCAGAAGCCTCGACTTGGCTGAAGGTGAACCGAGCCGGGGTTATGTCTTCAAGGTGTTGCATTCCAATGACAAACTCATTCAGCAGGCGGAATGTACCCTCCGGTATGGTGGAGGCGAGGTGCTGGTCACCATCACCGATCTCTATCAGGATGAAGTGACCCTTCGTTCAGAGCGCCCGATCAGCCTGACTTACAACGATTATACGCTGGTCATTTACCCCTGGTTCCTGTACGAAAAGTTACAGGCAGCCCTGGCATCGCTCCTGGACTCTGACACCTTCTACCTGGATAAGGCCCTGCTGCTTTTTGGTCACGGCCAACCCAACCGGCAGCCTCGCCTCTTGCAACTCGATCATCCAGGCCTGAATGATAGCCAGTTACAGGCGGTGCAACTGTGCAGCGACAGCAACTTGGCTTTTGTTTGGGGTCCACCCGGAACCGGCAAAACAACCACGTTGGGGCACATTGTCACCGAACTATTGAGCCAGGGGCAGCGCCTGCTCGTTACCTCGACCACCAACGCCGCCGTTGATCAGGCCCTGGCCCAACTGAACAACCTACCAGAAGCCCAGGGCTATTTCGAGCGGGGCCAGATGGTCAGGATCGGCCAGACCAGCGCGGAAACCGGTAGGGCGAGTGTGAAAGAGGTGGTTGAGCGGCTTAATGCCAAAACCCAGGCTCGCTTAACGTATCTGCGGGAGCGCCGCCAGAAAGCGACACGCCAGGTAGAGCTGTGCAACGGGCTATTGGAAAAACTTCAGGCCGACGCACAGCCCTTACAACTCGATCTATTTCGCCCGGTGCAGTCCGAAGTGTTGGCAATCCGGGATTTAACGCCGCTATTCTCAGAGAAGCTGGCTCGCTTCCTCTTGGGCCTGCCGGCCAGGCAGCAGCAAGCTCAGATAGAGCGACGGCAGCAGCGGTTGAAAACGGTACTGGAATTATGCCAGCAGCAGATAGCCCAACTCAGCCAGGAACTACGCCAACAAGAAGTGGCGGTGGTGCAAAAGGCGCGCGTTATCCTGGCGACGATGACCAACGTTTACCTCAGCAGCCTGCTCCAATCGGAACGATTTGATACGGTCATCGTCGAAGAGGCCGGGATGGCCACCCTGCCCACCCTCTTTTACTGCGCCGCCCTGGCCCGCGCCAAAATTATTGTGGTTGGCGATCCGCAGCAGCTCCCGCCGATTGTGCAAGCCCGCGATGACTATGTTTACCGGGCCATGGGGCGCACTATCTTTGAGGTCGCGGCCCAAAAGTCGCTAACCGGGGAGACAATGGTCATGCTGGATATTCAATATCGCATGCATCCGGTCATCGGCGACCTGGTCAGCCGGCTCTTTTATCAAGAGAAATTACGTCACGGGGACAACACCTCACAGCGTGACGAGATTGCGGGTAAACGGCCTTTTCCCGGCGCGCCGTTGGTTGTCATCGATACCGCCGGGCAAACGATCTGCGCCACCGAGACAGGCGGCGGCTTTTCCCGGGTCAACGAAAAAACGGCCCAGCGCTGTGTCGATCTGGCCATTGAGGCCGTGCAGGCCGGGATCGAGTCGGTGGCGATCATTACCCCTTACGTAGCTCAATCCCGGCTGATCCGGCAGCAGTTGACCCGTTTTCCCAGGGAAGCCAGCCAGATGGAATGTCGTACCGTCCACCGCTTTCAAGGCAATGAACGGGACCTGGTGATTTTAGACACCGTTGACACCGCGCCCCTCACCCCCGGCGTGCTGCTAACCGATCAATCGTCCTTTTCCTCGGCCAAAAATTTGCTCAACGTCAGCCTATCCCGGGCGCGGGGCAAGTTGATTATCATCGCCGACGTGGCTTATTTTAACCGCACCGCCTCGGGGAGCCTCATCAATGAACTGCTGGCTCAGGCCAGCCAGTCCGGGGTGCGCGTTTCTTTCTGAAAGGGTAATTGCTCAGGCGTTGGGATCGTCGTCCTGCCACCACTCCAACCCGACCTGCACTTCGGTGGGTTGAAAGCCGACCGATTGGTACAACCGGGCCGGTGGGCCGTCGTAATCGGCCACCATCACCAGGGTCTCCAGGCCGAACTGAGTCAGGGCGTAGCGGGCAGACTGATAGACCAGCGTCCCGGCAATCCCGCGCCGGCGAAAGTCGGGGTGCGTTTCGACATTTTGAAAGCGTCCCACCTCCCGGTCCCGAAAGATGCCTAAATCGGCCACCAACTGCTCCCCCACAAAAGCGCCAAACCATTTACCTAAACCGGCCCGGACCATCGCCTGGTAGCGGGCCATTTGCCGCTGTTTGAATATCCCATACCCTTCCTCCTCGTGTTCCGGGTCACGGCAGCGAACCTGGTTGGCCAGGGCCTGCTCCCATTCGGCCTCCGTGCGCAGGGAACGAACCGTGACCTCCAGCGCCGGGTGCAGCGGGAGATGAACCTGCTGCGCGGTCAAGACCACCGAGTGAAGGAGCCGAAAGCCGGCCTCCAGGAAGGGCTGGCTGGCTCCCTGTTCGCCGGTGGTTGTATCCCAACCAAAGGTTTGATGTCGCACTTGAGGCGGCCCGCCGATTTCCAGGGCAAACAGGTCGCGCCAGCGCTGAAAATCTCCGGGTTGGGGCGGCTGGGCAAAGAGGAGAAAATTGCCCCAGTAGAAGGTCGGGTTGGAAGGGGTACGGATGACCAAATGGTCGCCTCGGTCAGCAATCTCTCCCTCAAACGCCGGAAAGATAAGGTCGGTGCGATAGCCCAAAGAATGAAGGTGCATGGCTTCTCTCCTCAGTTCCTTTTTATCCTGGCTTCATTATCCTGATTTCCCCCGGATTGACAACTGGCCCGCCCGTCTACTGGCGGTCAGAATTTGGTCAGAATTAAGTCCAATACTTCTCCTTGAGTTGGGCTATAGTGAGGCTAACTTAACTCAACCAGTTTTTTTAATGAAAGGAACACCTCACAATGAAACCCTCAATTCTTAAAAATCTCTTGAATGTAGGTCTGCTGGGCGCAGCAATGGTCTTGACGATGCTCTTTGGCAGTGGCTTGACCCTGGCCAGGGCCGCTAACCCGCCGGAAACAGCGCCGGCAATCAGGCCGGTCAAGGAAACCGGGATAGTCCCGCTGTACGCAGCCGGAACCTTACTGCGCGGCAGCAATCGTTTTGTTTATTACGTCACCGCCAGCGGCACGCGCCAGCCCCTGATGGACCGAGAAACCTTCCTGGCCTATGGCTTTCACGACGAAGATGTGGTCGAGGTAGCCGATGGAGCATTGGCGGCTCTGCCCGTGGATGAGGCGCTCACCCGGCTGGTGCAAAATGAGCAGGGCCATCTGTACTGGGTCATGGACGGCCGCCGTTGGCAGGTCGACGACTGGCAGCCGGTGGTTGTTCGGGATAGTTATCCCGGTCCCTTCATCAGCCACCCGGATAGTTCTCTGGCTCAAGCCCTACCAACCCGCCTGGGCTTGCCCGACGGCGCCTTCTTACGCCAGGGTGAGCAGGTTTATTACTTCAACCAGGACACGATCATCCCGGTGAACCGGACCAGGGGGTTAGATGTTGAGATTAGCAGCGTGCCGGCGGGAGTGTTAGACCTGTATCCCCAGCAGGAGCGCCTGACCGAGCTGACCACTCACCTCAAGGCTGACACCCCGGCGGCCAATGTGCGCCGCGGCCCCGGTTTGGAGTATGAGGTTATGGGTACGGCTTATCGCGCCAATCGAATTAAAGTAACGGGCCGGGCGGAGAATTACTGGTTACAGATCGAATATAACAACGAAATTGGCTGGCTGGCCGGCGACCTGGTCGAGGATCAAATGCCGCTGTCTCTGTTACCACTTGTCGATACCAGCACGATAGCTCCGGCGGCAGCGAGCCAGTCCACTCCGGCCAACGGCAACAGCTACTTCGGGGTGGGGATCACGATCGATATCGAGAATAGCGACATCGTCATTATGTCAGTGGTCGAAGGAGGACCGGCGGAGCGGTACGGGGTCAAAAATGGCGACATCATCCTGGCGGTCGATGGTGTTCCAACCAATGGCTCTTATGGTCTAACCAATTCCATTCGCGGCCCGAAAGGTACCCCTGTCACCTTGACCTTATCCCGACCCAGCACGAATGAGACCTTCGACCTGACCATCATTCGAGATGAGATCAACCTCTCCACCGTCTCCTGGAGTTGCGCTGATGAGCCTATTCGCGGTTTTGGGAAGGCCTGGGAGAACCATCCCGAAACCCACAAACTGCTCGGCTGTGCTTTTATCAACTTCCGCCAGGACGAGCACGCCACCCGCGCCGCCGTGCAAACCTTCGAACACGGCTGGATGCTCTGGCTGGAAACCGATACCGTGGCCAACGTCGACCCCATCTACGTCTTCTTTGAGGATGACGGCTCCTACATTCGCTTCGGCGACCAACCCCTGGTGGATGCTCATAGCTACGCCCCCACTGAGCCGGGTTTTTATAAAGTTGGGGACCGGTTCGCCAAAATCTACTGGGAAGAGATCGGCGAGCAGGGCCGGCAGCGGCTAGGGCGAGCCACCAATGAAGCCAGGGACAGCCTGGGCGCCTTCCAGGAATTTCAAAATGGGCGGATGTTCTGGGCCGGCGAGGCTGACACCATCTATGTTATCTACCAGGGCAACTACGATTTTGACCTCGATGGGCAAACCACCTGGAAACAAGGTTGGTTGAGCTACGAGGACACGTTTGAGGCAGCGGAACCATAACTTTTTTAAGCGATAAGTACATCATTGAGCAGCGTTCAAGCGGCGGGAGAAAGCTTCTCCCGCCGTTTGCTTTCGGGAGAGAAAGCCAACGGTTCTTGATAATCGGCTAAACCCGGCTAGAATAACCTTGTCAAACCTATCAGGCTTATTCAGGCCAACAGGTCTCTACAACTCAAGGGCCACACGATATTGATGAGCGAAATCAATCCCTTCCTGTCAGGCGACAGCAGCATCCGCTCGTTGAACCGCGCTCGCATCGCGGCTCTACCTGGGGTAGCGGTGGAGGCCGGCATCATCGGCCAGAGCGGCTACGACCTGGTTTCGGCTCAGGCCTTGCGCCAGGAAGTGGCTCGTTGGGCGACTGCTCTCAACCTTGACGAGACAGCACCGGATCTGCTGGTCCAATTTGAACATTACTTTGCTGATCCCGATACCCAGGCGTTGGCCCGCCAGATCGCGCACGCCTATGGACGCAAACTCGGTTTTCTTCTGCTCATGCTTAAACGCGGCGATCCCGAAAATCGGGCGGCTCGCCCGGAATGGAACGAGGCTCACTGGCAATTCTGGCAGAGCATCACGACCATCATTGTCGGCGGGGGAAGATTGGCCGGCCAGCTCGGGCGCTATGCCCTCCCCGCCGCGCAGGAGGTGCTGAACCAGAATGGTCAAGTTGAGGTTACGGTTATCCGTTCCCCGTATGCGGCCTATCTCCCCCTGGTTGGGTTAGCCCGGACGGCTCCTCCCCAAACCCCGGCCATGCTGGTGTTCGATTTTGGACACACCTCGATCAAGCGAGCCGTCGCTCAATATGACCAGGATCGGGTTATTGCCCTGCATCTCCTGCCCGTTGTCCCTACGGTCTGCCCTGATCCGAGTGTCACCGACCGATCCATTGACCAGGTCCAGCAGCAGTGGCAGCAAATGCTCACGTTTATGGAGGACACATGGCGGCAAGTCGCGCCTGAATGGGGACACATCCACAGCCTGGGGATCAGCCTGGCTTGTTATCTCTTGGAGGGGCATCCTTCTCCTCGCGACCGTGGTTGTTACGGCAGCTTGCAAGTGTTGAGTCCGCATCTGGCCACGTTTATACAGGACCAAATTATTAGCCGCTTTCAGCAGGAGGTACAGGTAGTGCTGGTCCACGATGGGACGGCCGCCGCGTTCGCCTATGCCGGCCAAACTCAAAGTGTGGTATTGACCCTGGGCACTGCCATCGGCAATGGCTTCCCGCCGCCAGCCGAGGGCTATCGCCCCTTGGCGGCTGACTTTCACGTGGAGTAGCCAATCCCATCACATTTATTCAGGGGATATTTCCAGGGGAGAGGGTTTTACGATAAAAGCCTGATTTACAAACCAGTTAGGGGCAGACCTAGCCCTCCCCTGTTTCAAATCCGCCTCTGCGCCTGACCAGAGTGAGCGACGTACCCAACGCACCAACTACCTCAAACCCCAACCGTTGATACAGTCGTTGGGCCGGATTGTCGGGTGAGACACTGAGGCAAATGGAGGGGTAACGAGCTTGCACCGCTTCAAGCAAGTGAGCCAGTAGGCGAGTACCCAGACCCTGACCTCGATAAGCTGGCAGCACTGCGATGGATAGCTCAGGTGTGGTCTCGTCTACGTAGCCAAAGCCCTTGTTTTCACCTTGCAGCAAACGGAGCCACACCGCCCCGACCGGTTTCTCCTCATCCCAGGCCACAAAACCCACATC
>CAZUNT010000146.1:7573-18700 GCA_964622215.1 uncultured Caldilineaceae bacterium | reverse complement strand
ACAAGAGTAAGAAATTGTATAATTTCTTTAGTTATCTCAAACGCCTGGGCCGCTTTTGGCACAAACCCGCCAACGTGCCCAGGCTTTGTATTTTTGATAACCGGTACGGCTGCGCCATCCCCTACCCCATCCCCACCGAAAACCTGGGGACCAGCTTTGATTTACAGGCCATGGCCGGCAATTGCGGTTATATGGGGGGCGAGGGTAATTGGTGGCATGTTCACCATTCGGCCCCGGCCTTTTACGGCGGCATGGCTCAAAGTTGCCCGCACAGTTACCGGCCCGGTCAGGCCAAACAGCCGAAGCCGTGCAAATGCGAGAAGATGGAAATCTGGCAGGAGAAAATCAAAGCCTATGCTGAGCGTTGACGAACGCCAATTTGAGTTGGGGTACACGCCCATTGCTTGCGGCTTGCTGCTGGCGGCGGTGGGCTGTGTTTTAACCTCGGCCATCACCGCACTGTGGTGGTTTTTGTTACGAGGATGAAAATAGTGAATAGTGAACAGTGGTAAGTAATCAGTTAGACTCAGTAGATCCAATTTTTGCTCAAAGGGGATTGACAAATCCCCGTTTTTGCCCGGATTTGGCAATCCGGGCCGAGCAAATTTGGATCCACTGAGACTATCTAATGACTACTGTTACTGTTTACTGCCTACTGCCTACTGCCTACTGAATTTGGCCGCCCGGTCGTGGATGGTTTGTTGACCTTGAGCCTGGTCGTTGGCATGAGTGTGATTGACTTAAGCCAGAACGGCTTTAACCTGGGACTGGACGAGGTGATACATCACGCCCCTGTTTTCCACGGCGACACCATTTACGCCCAATCCGAAGTTTTGGCCCGGCGTGAATCTCGCTCCCGGCCCGGCTGGGGGATTATTACCGTCCGCTCGGAAGGGTATAATCAAGACCAGATTAAGGTAATTAGCTTTAAGCGCACCATCATGGTGAAGAAAAAGGAGTTATGACCACCGACCGCCGACGGCAGACCACCAGAAAAATGGCATCTTTCTGGCAGCGGTCGGCGGTCAGCAGTCGTCTTATGCATGATGACCATTCCTGTTATCCTCTCTACCGGCTCGCTCTACAATTTTGATGTAGACACTGTCATGGCCCTGGCTGCTCTCTTGGCTGAATTGGCCCAAGATCAATTTGATGGCCTTATTTCCTTAGAGCTAGGCCCGCACAGTTTACAAGCCCACGACGAGGCAAAGCTCAGGCAGAATCTCCAGGAAAGCCTGTCTTTTTGCCGGCAGGCGGTTTGATCGTTGATTTGGCAGAAACTTCTTTGAGTGGATAATTATAGGTAATTCAAGTTGCTACTTATGGGTGTTAAAGAGATTTAACCGTTCTAGAAAAAGTCCATGAAATACATCTTCAGTTTGGCCGTCGTTGGATTATTCGTCCTGGTGGGGCTAGGGTGGAACATAGCCAAGATTCAGGCCGATGGAACGGTGTATCTGCCCATCATCGTCAAAGGTAACTCCTGGTGGCGGCCTGCGCTCAATACAAGCTGGCAGTGGCAGCTTTCCGGCTCGCTGGACCAATCGGTCGACGCGGTCATGTACGATGTGGATTTGTTTGAGACCGATGCCAGCGTGGTGGCGGCGCTGCACACCCAGGGCCGTAAAGTGGTCTGTTATATCAGCGTGGGCAGTTGGGAAAACTGGCGGCCCGACGCCGGCCAATTTCCTGCGGCGGTCGTCGGCAACGATTACGAGGGCTGGCCCGGCGAAAAGTGGCTGGATATTCGTCGGATTGATTTGCTTGGCCCCATCATGCGCCAACGGTTGGATATGTGTCGGACCAAAGGGTTCGATGCCATCGAGCCGGATAATATTGACGGCTACACCAACGACACCGGCTTCCCCTTGAGCTATTCCGATCAACTTGCCTACAACCGCTGGCTGGCCAACGAGGCCCACGCTCGCGGCCTGTCCATTGGGCTAAAAAATGATGGGGACCAGGTGGCCGACCTCTTGTCCTATTTTGACTGGGCGTTGACCGAGGATTGTTTTGACCAGGGCTGGTGTAGCCAGTTAACGCCCTTTGTCGCCGCCGGTAAGGCCGTATTTGCCGCCGAATACACCGATACCGGCATGACCACCGGTCAGTTCTGTCCGCAAGCCAATGCGCTCAATTTCAACGCCATCCTCAAGCACCGCGAATTAGATGCCTGGCGGCAAACCTGCCGCTGAGACCGGATCAGCCTCCTTCTTCCTTCTCTTCACCCTACAAGACCTTTAGGGTCTTTACAAATTATTCCTATTTTTAAAAGTTTATGGTAAAATTTTAAAGAAATGGATGGATTATGTCAAAGGGGATAGATCATGATTAACTTGAATCATGACTTGGCAGCTAGACAGACGTTGATTGTTAGACTCTTAAATAATCCGGCTTTTTCTGGACTTCCCCCTGAAATAGTTAGTGAATTTGCCAACCGGGCCGATATACGACTCTACAGAGAGGGTGAGAGGGTTATCACCCAAGGCGAAAGGGAAGACAATTTTTTTGTTATAATTAGTGGGGAACTTGAGGCTAAGGATACAAATTATGACCCTCCACGCTCACTAAATTATCACGATGAGGGCGACATTGTTGGCCTCCGTGCCCTTCTTAGGGATACTGTTCGAGCGGCAACGGTCGAGGTCGTGATTGATGCTGTCGTTGCTGTCTATGGTCAGGATGATTGGAAATGGCTAATTAACCAAGACACCCAAATAAGTGGGTTTTTTGAAAAGATTGAGCGTACATTTGACGAGCGCTCCAAGGGGGATTTTCCGGGCCGGCGGCCTAATGAAATCATCGTGGCTCATACTAAGCGACACCCAATTGCTCTTGCCGCTACTCTAACTTGGCCCCTTATCCTTCTAATTGTTTCAGTTATTGTTCTCATTGCGGCTGAATTAATTGAAATTCCTCTGTTATCGCTAGATGGCAGGTTACCTTTTTTGGTGTTTTTTCTTCTGATTGCTACATCAGCCTTGATGGTGCTTTACAACTTTCTGGATTGGTACAATGATGATCTCTTTGTCACTACAAAGCGAGTTGTTCATATTGAACGGATCCTCTTTTTAAGCGAAGAACGACATGAAGCACCCTTAACTCAGATTCAGAACGTCGCTATTAAATCGCACGGATTTTTTGATCTTATTTTTGATGTTGATGATATCATCATAACAACAGCCGGGACATCTCCTTTGATCATCGATAATATCCCGACTGCTCAAGTATTGGGCCAGATCATACTTGATGAACAGGCCCGGGCTAAAGCTCGAGTAGCCTCAGCCGACATTAAATCTGTCCGCCAATTGTTGGATCAACGATTAAAGAGAGAGACTACGGCTGCTCCCAAACCTGGCAAGGCTGGTCTCAAGGAGATACCTCGCCGTCGTTTGTTACCAGCTTTACCTAAGCTTAAGCTCGGTTATTTTGTGCCAAGAGTTAAAGAGTTTCGAGATATTAAAATTGGAGAAAAGGTTGAGAAAAACAGTATAGCCTGGCGTAAACATTACTTCATTTTACTAAGTCAAATCATTCTGCCGGTACTGGCTTTTATCATTAGCTTATCACTTTTACTCACCTTTTCCTTTACTTGGCCTATCCAAATTTTGCTTGGTTTGGCCGTGTTAGCCAGTCTGGTCTGGTATATTTGGGAATACGATGATTGGCAACGAGATGTTTATATTGTCACTGACACACGAATTATAGATGTCGAAAGCAGTTCGTTTCGTCTGAGGGGGGAAGAACAACGTGAGGGCAGCTTTGATAGTATTCAAGACATTAATTATAAAATCCCCAATTTCTTCTACAAGCTGCTAAACTTGGGTAATGTAGTGATCAGAACGGCAGGAGGAGGACAATCTTTTACGTTTGAAAAAGTTTTTCGTCCAAGTTCTGTTCAAGAAGAAATCTTTAATCGGTGGGATAAGTTTCAACAGCAAAAACGGGAAAAAACGCAAGATAATACCAACAAACAGATCGTAACCGTAGTCGGTGAGTACCACGATGGGTATCACGGCCTTGGTAAGCCAACCCCCTAAACTAGCGCAAAGCCCCGTCTTATTAAAAGACGGGGCTTATACTTTGGGTTTATAAGCAGACCTGCCTAAGTCTTAGTCGGCTCGATTTCTGATGTTGGGGGTGGTATACTTTTCCGGGCCTTACGCCGCTTCCACCAGGCCCGGCTGACCCAAACGACGCCGGCCAGGGGAACCAGGAAGATAAGCAACAACGGCAGACCCAAAATAATCAACCAGATCAACAAATTGGCCAATACCTGAAGCGTTGCTACCAGGGCTTGCAAAGCCTGTTTGGCCACGCCCTGCGGTTCCCACCCGGCTACGCTTACCGGCTGGTACAACACATCGGGGATCAAGTCAACGGTGATGGTCGAGAGGGCGGCTTTGTTAGCCAGGTAGCGCAGCCGGCCCTCAATCTGCTCGATCTGCTCGCGGACACCGGTCAGTTCCCGGTAAACTTCCAAAATATCGCTGGTGCTGCCTACCCGCTGGCGCTCTTCCAAAAGTTGCTGTAAAGCCTTTTCGGTTACTTCCAGGTTAGCCTGGCGGGCTTTTAAGTCTGTATATTCTTCGCTGACATCCTCTGTTCCTGAATTTTCCGACTCCACCCGGATAGCCAGCGCCCGCAGCTTTTCCAACGTGTCCAGATATTTCTCGGCGGGTACACGAATGGTAATAGAGCCACGCGGCACACCTCCGGTCTGGTAGATGTTCGAGGCGGAGACATAACCGCCCTGACCGAGAGCCAGATCGGTCACCGCTTGCATTGCCTGGCGGGTATCCTGAATGACCAGCGAAATATTGCCGGTATAAATAATTACCCGCCCCTCTTGGGCTTTGTCGGCGCTGGTCAAAACTGTGTCAATGGGGGTAGTGATGCGCTCAGAGGAGGCGTCAGACTCTACCGGGGCCGCGGCCGGCGCTTCGATTACGGCCATTGCTGGCTCAGCTCTATCCGTTGTTGGAGAGGCTGAGCTGCAGGCAGTTAGCAGGCTCACCAGCAGGATTAAAAACAATAACAACCGCATTTGATAGACAGAGTGGGTCAACAAACAGGTTAGCCGGGTTCTCATTTTTTGCTCCTCAAGTAGTACAAGTAAAATAAAAAACTCTCACACTTGCAAGTAAGACGTGAGAGTTGAGGATTTGGTTCCCTACCAGCCAAAGGCCAGCCGGTTCCAGAGACGCGCCGGAAAGTCATAAGCTTTCATCTTTTCCTGGGTGATGCTGACAGGGTAAGAAACACGTCTGTACTCAAAGGAGTTGGCTTCAGTGTCTAAAATGCCGTAAGCGGCCCTGGCGTCGCCGTCGCGGGGTTGGCCGACACTGCCGGGGTTGATGATAAGCCGCCGCTCGCCAAGCTGTATCGGGCCGTTATTAAAGATCGCCGCCAGTGGTTCGCACAGGGCATTAGCCGCCGCAGCCTCCATAAAGATGATCGGGCTATGGGTATGGCCAACAAAACAGTAAAGTGTATTGAATTGCTTAAAGTTGGGTTGAGCAATGGCTGGGGAAAGAATATATTCCCAAATGGGATGGCGTGGGCTGCCATGCACCAGGGTAAAATCCTTTTCCTCGATCAAGGCAATAGGTAGATTATCCAGATAGTCACGCACCTGGTCGGTTAACTGCTCTCGTGTCCAGAGGGAGGCAAAACGCGCATCGGGGTTAAAATCATCAATATCGAGCTTACCCAAAACAGCCCAATCGTGGTTGCCGGCAATACACAGGTGATCCAGGGTTAAGAGCAACTCAACACATTCGTTGGGGTCAGGCCCATAACCGACCATATCTCCCAAACACCAAACTTTATCGTACAGTCCTTTTGCGTCCTCAAGAACGGACTCAAAAGCAGCCAGATTGGCGTGTATATCGGAAATGAGGAGGTAGCGCATAGAAATTCCTTCTGACTACAAATCTGCTTCTAAAAAAGTATCATACCATGATTTATTTAATTCTGCCAAAGGCTTTGTCCCTCTCTAACATTAAGGGTATAATGCTGCCAGGAAAATTGAACATGTCGCCAATTCTTGAGCCAAACACCCTGGATTTTATTAGTCATAGTGAAGCGCAAACCCGCCGCCTGGGAGCGCGTTTAGCCTCTTTTCTGCAGCCAGGTGATGTCTTGGCTTTGATTGGCGATTTGGGCAGTGGTAAAACGCGCTGGATTCAGGGGGTCTGCCAGGGGTTGGGCGTGACTGATCTGGTGATTTCACCGACATTTACCTTGGTAAATGAATATCAGGGCCGTTACCCGGTTTACCACATCGACCTGTACCGGTTGGCCGATGTGACTGAAACCGTCACTTTTGGTTTAGAGGATTATATTTATGGCTCCGGCATTTCTTTAATCGAATGGGCCGACCGGGTCAAAAAGCTGTTACCCGCCGATTATTTGGCGGTTGAACTTTATCACCTGGAGGAAACCAAGCGCCGGGTTGTTTTACGTCCTCACGGCCAGCGGTTCAAAACTTTGCTCGAGGCTTACAAGCAGGCTACCTTTGCTCAACAGCATTAATCAACTGATTTGATTTTGCCTTACTTTAACCTAAAATCCAATAGGTAAAAAGAACTGTCCAATGGACCTATTCATTCACAATTCACAATTCACAATTCACAATTCACTATTATTATGATTCTGGCCATAGACACCGCTACTCAATACGCCAGTCTGGCCCTCTACCACCAGGATGGCTTGTTGGTCGAAGAGACCTGGTTTTCGGGCCGCAACCACACCGTCGAATTAATGCCGCGACTGGCGCGTGCGCTCAAATTGGCAAACCTGAAGGTGGCCGATTTAACGGCGCTGGCCGTATCGCTGGGACCTGGCTCTTTTACGGGGGTGCGGATCGGCCTTTCTGCGGCCAAGGGGCTGGCCCTGCCCCACAAGCTGCCGGTCATTGGCGTCTCAACTCTGGACATAGTAGCTTATCCGCTGCGAACCAGCCATTTGCCGGTATGGGTGGTGGTGCAGGCCGGCCGGGGCCGGATTATCACTGCCTGTTATGCCGAGATTGAGGATGAATGGCGACAAGTTGTCGCCCCTTTTTTGACCACAATTGAAACCCTGGCCCGACAAATTGACAAACCCGCCCTGTGTAGCGGCGAGATTGACGAGCAGGCAGCTCAGGTTTTACAGCGCGGTTCCGACCAAAAAGCCACCCTTGTTTCCCCGGCCACCCGCCTGCGGCGAGCCGGTTATCTGGCCGAGATCGCCGCCAGCCGTCTGGAAGCCAATTACCAGGATGACCCCGACGCGCTGGTGCCTATCTATATTTCCTCTCCGTAAGTTGCTAGCTATGTCTGAACCGCTGTTGCCCTTCAAAATCGAGCCGATGACCCTGGCCGACATTCCTGCTGTTGTGGCTATCGAGCACGCTTCCTACTCGATGACCTGGCCGGCCAAAGCCTATGATTACGAGCTACAGAAAAATGAATATGCTCACTACTTTGTCCTGCGTACCTCTCTTCCTGAACCGCCCAACCTGGGAAATGTACATAAGAAACATTCTTCACTCATAGGCCCTATCTCCGCCGCTCCCCCATCTCCATCCCTCGGTCGTGAAAATGAAATCGGCGTTTTCAGCGAACCGGCTACCCTCATCGGCCTGGCCGGTTTCTGGTTAATGGCCGACGAAGCTCACGTCAGCACTATCGCCGTTCACCCTGATTGGCGCGGCCTGGGCCTGGGCGAGTGGCTGTTGCTGCATCTGATTGAGCAGAGCCAAAATCTGGGGGCCCAAGTTGCTACCCTGGAAGTGCGCCCGTCCAATCATGCTGCGCTCGCTTTATATGACAAATACCAGTTTGAAGAGGTTGGGCGTCGCCGCCACTACTACAATGACAATAATGAAGATGCTCTTATTTTAACCACCCCTTCCCTCACCACGCCTGATTATCAGGTCAGGTTGGCCCAATGCCGTGTGGCGCTGTTCCAACGCCTGGCTAATGTATACATGGACAAAACCGGGCGAGCGGGTTAAAATAGGGACATCTTCAGGAGGTTATCATGCCAGAGTTCATCGAATTCACTAACAACTATCAAGATAAAAGCACCGACCGCGGCTTCCAATGGGAATTTTACTGCCAACGCTGCCACAACGGTTACCGTTCCAAGTTTCAAGCCTCCGCTACCGGACTGATTTCAGAGGCGCTCGACGTCGCCGGCAGCTTTTTAGGAGGCCTGGTGAGCGAGATTGCCAGCGTCGGCGACCGGGTTCATTCGGCTGCCTGGGAGCGAGCGCACGATGCGGCCTTCCTCGAAGCGGCTAATGAGGTGCGGGAATTTTTTATTCAATGCCCCAACTGCAATGAGTGGGTCTGCCGTAATCGCTGTTGGAATGAAAGTCGGGGCCTGTGCCTGGATTGCGCGCCCAGCGCGGCCGTAGCTGCCGCTCAAGCCCAGGCCGAAGCAATCAGCGCTCAGGCTCGCCAGGAAGTTTCGGAGCGTAAATATGATGTTGGCCAGTATACCCGGGGCGATGACCGGCGGGCCGGCTGCCCCAAGTGTGGGGCCAGCCTGAAAGCGAATGCTAAATTTTGCCCAGAGTGCGGCACGGCTATAAAGGCTAACAAATTCTGCAGCGAATGTGGCGCTGAATTGACGGCTAACGCCAAATTTTGCCCGGAGTGCGGAGCCAAGCAGTAATGACCAACCCGTTTGTCGAATTTCAAAACCAGGTCGAAGCGGTTAAGGCTGGCCATGCCGCCGGTGAAATCGGCGAGGCCGAGCGGGATGCGCAACTGCGCAAAATGCAGTTGAAGGATGAAAAATGGGGCGACGTGTGGATGCTCAACGCCCAGGGCGACTGGTTTCGTAAGGCCAACGGCAGCAGTAGTTGGGCCCATGATTATCCGCTAGAATTGATTGACCCGGCCACCTTGCCCCCGCTCCCCCTGATGGATTTACGCCAACTGGCCCGCACCGTCCACGATTGCACCCGCTGCCCGCTGCACCAGGGCCGCATCCGCGCCGTCCCCGGCGAGGGTCCACCCAACGCCGAGATTATGCTCATCGGGGAGGGGCCGGGTTTTTATGAAGATAAACAGGGCCGGCCTTTTGTCGGCGCGTCAGGTAAATTTTTGGAAGAACTGCTGGGCAGTATCGGCTACAAGCGCGAGGACGTTTTTATTGCCAATGTGGTCAAATGCCGCCCTCCCAATAACCGTGACCCCCAACCCGAAGAGTTGGCTGCTTGCCAGGGTTATCTGGACCGGCAGATTGAATTGATTGACCCTAAGGTGATTGTCACCCTGGGCCGGTACTCGATGTATCACTTTTTGCCGGGCGCGTCCATTACCAAAATTCACGGCCAATCCCATCGCCTGGGCAACCGGCTGGTCGTGCCGATGTTCCACCCTGCCGCCGCCCTGCACCAGCCCAAATATCGCCCGCTGCTGGTCGAAGATTTTCAAAGGCTGCCCCAATTCATCAAAGAAGCGACGGCCTTTAGCCAGCCTAAAGATAATGGTGTTACTGAGGGTACCCAATTAAACCTCTTCTGACTCCTTGGGCGTTCTTTTTTACGGATAGGGAAGAAGGATTAAACATGAGTTTACTTATTTTAGACTCTCTCGAAATTCGACAGTTTCGAGCATTCCACCACTTGCGGATTGAGCGTTTGGGGCGAGTTAATTTAATTGTTGGTAAGAACAATGTTGGCAAGACTTGTCTATTAGAGGCGCTGTGGCTTTATGCACGTCAAGGTAATCCAGTTCTGATTTGGAAACTCTTGAAAAGTCGTGGTGAAGATAGAGAGAGTATGGAGCGTCGCCGTTCTGGATTACAAACTCAAGATTGGGTTCCTGCTATCAGACACTTATTTTATGGTCGCAAGAGTATCACGGAATCGCTTGAGCCTATTCAAATTGGACCGGTTAATTCCCAAGATAAACTTTCTATCGCATTAACTTGGTTTACCGAGCAACTTGATGACCAGACACGTAGAGAATTAGAAGAGTGGGTACAACCTAAGAAGTATAATTTAATTGAGAACCCAATTCCTGCTCTTGTCATTCAAATGGGAGTACAGCCGCAAATTTCCTATCGGCTTGATCGAGATATTCGTGATACATGGCCCCCACCGGGGATAATAAAAGATATTCCTTGTATTTTTATCTCTGCCGGCGGATTGGATGAGGAGGAGATCCTTCAATTTTGGGATAGTATTGCGTTGACTAAACTAGAAGAAGACGTAATTAGCGCCATACGCATCATTGCCCCAGAAGTTGAACGGATCAATCTTATCAGTAATAAGGATTATGGTGGGGGACGCATTCCTATGGTAAAAATTGTTACCTCTGACAAGCCTATTCCCCTTCGTAGTTTAGGTGAGGGAATGCATCGCCTGTTTAGCCTTGTCTTGGCTTTAGTAAATGCAGAAAATGGGCTACTATTGATTGATGAAGTCGAGAGTGGCCTTCATTATGCAATACAGCCGGATTTGTGGCGACTAATCTTTGAGGCGGCTCATCGCTTGAATGTACAAGTTTTTGCTACTACCCACAGTTGGGATTGTATTAAAGCGTTTCAGCAAGCGGCTAATGAGAATAAGCAAGAAGAAGGATTGCTTATCAGCTTGCGACGTAAAAAGAAACAGAAAGACGAAATTGTAGCTGTTTTGGTCGATGAGGAAAAGCTAAATGTTGTGGCGCGTGAACAAATCGAGGTGCGTTAACTATGGGCGACAGTAACCTGTTGTTTGTAGAAGGCACAGATGATGAGCATGTTTTTTATGCGCTACTAAATTGTTATCAACTCCCTCAGTGTTTTAAAATTAAGAACAAGGGGGGTATCGAGAATCTACTGGGTACTTTACCCACTGAACTCACAGTTAACAGTGAGTTGGAACGACTTGGCATCGTTGTAGATGCTGATACAAATATTGAGACTCGCTGGAAGGCTCTGCAAAATATTTTGAGGAAGTTGGGTTCTGTAGAGATGCCCATTACCCCTGACCCTAACGGCACAATTGTCACTGTTGAGCAGCCAGATCGTACTCTGATAGTCGGCATCTGGGTGATGCCTGATAATATGCTTCCAGGAATGTTAGAGGATTTTGTTAGCTTTCTGGTCCCCACAGGTGACTCGCTCTGGATAAGAGCCGGG
>CAZUNT010000146.1:0-7473 GCA_964622215.1 uncultured Caldilineaceae bacterium | reverse complement strand
AAGAGCCGGGAAGGCCACTAGGCCAAGCCATCACCAGACGCTACTTGAATGCTACAGCCCCCCACGCACAGCAATTCGTAAATTGGCTGAAGCGGTTATTTGACCTTGTGTAAAGGAAAACTAAGATGAATCTTTCCCGCGAGGATGCCGACCTGTTTTTTAAGTTGATGTGGGCCGTCCAATTCTATGTCAACGACCACCTCAAACTAATACCGGATGTGCCATCCGTCGAAGTTTACAAAACCCTGCCTCAAGAGAAGAAGGTAGGGGTACGGGAGGCCCTGTATCAGCATATTGATGGATAGCTTCATTGCCGAGAATCCGGCCAACCTGACCCCTGCTGAGTTAGCTATCGTCTCCGGTTGGAAAGGGTTTGTCACCGGCGATTTTTATATCCTTAAATTCCTGAAGCGTTATACGATTTTTGTGTCGGCCAAGAGCGAGAAAGTCTATGCCGTCCTGGGGCTGTATGATACCATCGAGGATATATTTTACGGACGCCGTCCGCCGATTCTGATCAGGACCGTGTTGTTACCCTTCAGAGGTCGTATTATTTACGATGGTTTGTTTCACGGCCACAATATTTTCTTTGGGCCGGGTATTCGCGGTGATTTGGATGAGACCTACCAGCGAGCTAAACAAAATGACCGGATTATTGAGTCGCTGGAACCGGACACAACTACGGCCACAACTAAGAAATCTCCCAAAGTGGTCCAGGATTGGCGGCCCACCCTGGACGAATTGGTCAAAACCACCGAAAAATTACGCCAGGCCGAAACCACCATTCAGAGCAAAGCTTTTGGCCTGCTCAAGGCCAGCGCCAAACTGGCCCAAGCCGCAGCGCACGACCCGGATAACCTGGACGAACTTTATAGATTGACCAGGCGCGTTGAGTCGACTTTCAACCAGCTTGCCAATGCCCTGGATCGAGCCGATCGGGAGTAAACCGACCGCCGACCGCTGACGGATGACCGCCGGTAAATAAAAACCCGTTTTCTCAGGTAAAGGGAAACGGGTTTTTTAGTGTAATCTTGGCAGTTTGTCGTTAGCCATTGGTGGCCATTTATATTCAACCGCGGCGGTCGGCGGTCGACTGTCGGCGGTCATTTTCCCTTCTTCTCCTCATCCTCCATCAACTGCCGGCGGAGAACTTTTCCGACCATTGTTTTGGGCAACTCTGCCCGGAATTCGACGTATTTGGGAACTTTATACTTGGCCAGGCCCTCCCGGCACCAGGCAATAATTTCCCCCTCGGTCGCGGTTTCGCCATCTTTAAGCACCACAAAGGCCTTGACCCGCTGGTCGGTGCTGCCGATAGGCACGCCGATGACCGCGACCTCAAGCACTTTGGGATGCTCGTACAGCCGCTCCTCGATGTCGCGCGGGTAGACGTTAAGGCCGCCGGCAGCTAAAATCAAGTCCTTCTTGCGATCCACCAAACGGATGTACCCATCCTCGCTCATCTCGGCAATGTCGCCCGTGTGCAGCCAGATTTGGCCGTCGGCGTGCGGGCGTAGGGTGTTGGCGGTTTCGGTCGGCATATTCCAGTAGCCCTTCATCACCTGCGGCCCACGAATGCACATGACGCCAGGTTTATTAGGACCCACTTCGACCTCTTCCGTTTCGGGGTCCATCAGGATGACCTCAGTATCGGGGAGCGGCACGCCAATTGTACCGGTGCGCCCGCCGCTGCCGATTGGATTAGCCACTGCTACCGGCGAGCACTCGCTTAAGCCAAAACCTTCCACCAGCCTGCCGCCGGTAATGCGCTGGAAGATGGTTTGCACTTCGGCGGGTAAGCTTGCTGCGCCGCTGAGGCAAGCTGTGATCGAGTGCAGATCATATTTGCCGGCCTTAACCTCGGGATGATTGTTTAGGGCCGTATAAAGCGCCGGCACACCGGGGAAATAGGTTGGCCGGTGAATGTTGATAGTGTTTAACAGGTGAGTCAGGTCACGGGCATTGGGAATAATAACTTGGGTATGCCCGGCAAAAACAGTTAAGTTCATACAAACGGTCATCGAATAACTGTGGGTCAAAGGCAGGGCGGTTAACATGATCTCGTGCCCGTTGCCGTTGCCGGCCCCTTTCATCCAGGCCGACGACTGCAAGGCATTGGCTGCCACGTTGCGATGGGTCAACTGCGCCCCTTTGGGCACGCCGGTCGTACCGCCGGTGTACATTAATGCGGCCGTATCTTCGGGAGCAATCTCGACCGGTTGGGGCTTGGCCGGCGCTTTCGCCAGGACATCCTGGAACCAGGTCGTGTTGGCGTCCGCCGAAATATCCACCCGATGCCCATCCTTCTTTTCTTTGGATAGGGTAAAAAGAAATTTGAGCAGGCCGGGAAAATATTCCTTGATGTTGGTCACGATGACCTGCTTCAATGGCGTATGTTCGCGGATATGTTTGATGTTGGGATAAAGCATACTGAGTACGACAGCAAAGGTCGCTCCGGCGTCTTTGATCTGGTGCTCGATTTCGCGGGCCACGTAGAGCGGGTTGCTGGGTACGACCATCCCGCCCGCCCGCAGCGCGCCGTAATACGCAATCACATACTGCGGGCAATTGGGCATGTAGAGAATGACCCGGTCGCCCTTTTGCAGGCCCATCTGCTGCAATCCGGCAGCAAAACGATCAACCAGGTAGTCCAACTCGCGGTAACTCATCCGGCTGTGCTGCTCGCCGAGCAGTGGGGCCATCGCGCCGAAAATGATCGCCGTCCGATCAGGATATGTGGCGGCGGTTTGCCGCAGGAATTGATCAACCGGCTGGGCCGGATAATCAAGAGAGGCAGGCACAGTGGGGTCATAATGTTGATGCCAGATACGCGTTTCCATTTCTGTTAACCTCGTTTCTAAGCTTAAAAGTGTACTCACTTCGGCTTAACTATATCAAGGGTCAGGTCAAATGTCACCTATCCAAAGTTAGGAGTTTTCCAGGGTGGTGATTGTCTCCTCCATCAAACTGACCGCAGTGCGCAGCGTTGCCGGGTCAAAGGCAAATTTGGCCCCGGCGGTAGCGTAGAGTTGGGGCAGGGAAACTGTGCCGCCCAGGGCCAGGGCACGGCGATAACTGGCGACGGCGCCGGCCTGGTCGGTTAAAGCATTCCGCCAAACCTGCACCGCGCCCAACTGGGCCAGGCCATATTCGACATAGTAAAATGGGACGGTGTGAATATGGAGCTTGCGGTGCCAGCCTGTTTTCATTTCTTGCTCCAACCCCTGCCAATCAACCCCAGGCATAAAACGCTGCCATAAAGCGGCCCAGTGATTATCACAATTCGTCGGATCAAGCGCCTCAGCCGGATTTTGATAAGTCCAATGTTGGAAAGCATCCACCACCGCCATGTAGGGCCAAAAAAGAATACTCCCCTCCAAATGTTCGATGCGAGCGCGAGCGGCATCGGCCCGGCTGTAGAAACGGCCGTCATTGGTCGAAAGATAAGGCGCAGCCAGCAGCTCCATCGCCATTGAGGCGACCTCGCCAAATTCCTCGCCAACCTGCCATTGTTGATGGTAGGGCAGGTGATCGCTGATTTCAAAAACGTGAAAGGCATGCCCGCCTTCATGCAGTAGGGTTTGAACGTCGTCGTGTAAGCCTACGGCATTCATAAAAATGAAAGGACGTTTGGCGGCGGCAAAAGCGGCGCAATACCCGCCGGGGGCTTTGTTCTTGCGATTGTCTAAATCAAGCAGCCCCTCCTGAGCCATTGTATCAAAATAAGCGCCCAATTGGGGATCAACCTGGTGGAAAATGGCGGAAACTTTGGTTTGTAATTCCTGCCTATTGTGAAAAGGGCGGAGAGGAGGGCGCCCCATGAGGTCTACATTCAGATCCCAGGGGCGTAGGGTTTCTACGCCTAGCCGCTGCCGGCGTTTCTCGTAAATACGGCTGGCTGCCGGCACGACTACGGCCTCAATCGCCTCGTGGAAGCGGGCGCAATCGGCCGGGGTATAATCAAAACGTAACAACTCCTGCCAGCGAAAAGTGCGATAGTTGTCCAAATCAGCCTGGGTCGCCAATTGTTGGCGTAACTTCAGAAGTTTTTGCCAGAGGTCATTGATGGCTTCCCGGTCGGCCAGTTGGCGTTCGGCGGCCAAACGCCAGGCTTGCTCTCGTAAAATCCGGTTTGGATTTTGATACACGGGTTGCAGTTGAGATAAGGTAATCTCCCGGCCTTCCCACTGAATGGTCTGAGCGCCGATAATTTTGTTATAGTGATTGCCCAGTTTTTGTTCTTCGGTCAACAGGGGGAGGTTCGCCGGGCGAAACAGGGCGGCTTCGGCGCGCATGCGCCGTAACGGCAGGTCGAAACCGGCGGGTTCCAGGTTGCTACCCAATAACTTTTCTTTAAGTCGTTGTTCAGCCTCCTGAACAGCCGGGTGGATTTTATCCAGAAAGGTATGGTAGTGCTGCTCGGCTTCCCGGTCTGCCGTGTTTTGGGTAGTGGCTACATAAAGCCGCTGAGATACTTCATCAATCCGCTCGTGCAGGCGGGTCCAGTCAGTGAGGAAGGTTTCGAGCGTATCGCCGTTGAGCGGACGTGCAGCCAGGTCGTGGTAGTAAGGTTCAATCTGTGGCCACGACCAGGTCAGCATGGAAGTCGCATCTTGTGGCAGAGAGGTGAACATAAGCATCTCCTTTGAACTTGGAAAAGGGTTTTAATTGCCCCCCAATAGATAGCGAAAAATCAGACGATGAATAACTTGCTCCACCGGGGCCTTGTCGTCGGTAAAGATGAGAGTGTCGGGCGTTAATTCCCACATACGGGTGTGTAAGACACGGTCGGCCACCACGCGCAGCAGGGGATGTTGCAGCCCGGTCACATTCCGGGCAAAATTCTCCAGTCGAGTAGGCTGCTTGGTAGCGATGACCAGGCTGTTGCCCAACGAACTGCCGTAATCCGGGATATCCATCACGTAGACAGTAGGGAACACCGTCGCCATCGTGCTGCCCAACGCATTGACCAGGCTGTAATCGGTACTGCTGCGCCCGGCGTTGATGGCTATAACCCCGTCCTCGTCGAGATGGTCATAAATCTCCTGGAAGAATTCCTGGGTGGTCAGGTGAAAAGGAATGTAAGGCGGGCGATAGGCGTCTACGGCGATGACATCATATTTTTTAGCGGTGTGGGCCAGGAAATAGCGCCCATCCTGGGCATACACGGCCAGGTTCCGCTCGTTCATATCAAACCACCGGCGGCCTACGGCGATAATGCCGGGGTCGATTTCTACCCCATCTATCGGAATCGCGCCGTAGATGCCGCTGTAGGCTTTGGAGATGGTTCCGGCCGCAGAACCAATGATTAATAAACTATTGACCTCACTCTCTCCGTAAGGTGGCTCATTAAAGTAAGGCGTCACCAAAAAATAGTCCCACACCCCATCCACCAGCGGAAAATCATAATAACCGGGATTGTAAACCGAGTGGATACCCTGCCCCTCATTCAACTGAAGCGCCCGCCATTTACCGCCCAAACCGTCATCCTGCTCCAGCACCTGGATGTAGTTGTAACTGGACTCGGTTTCGTAGACCAGGCCGGGGCTGGCTTTGATCGGCCCGGCGTCCCAGAGTAGGTTCAGGCCAACCAGCCCTACCAGCATCGTGGCGTAGACCCAGCCGCGCCGGGGGTGGGTCAGAAACAGGCCGCCCAGGCTGACCAGCAACAGGGCCACCGCCATGGTAAAAAAAGTCATGCGTGTACCGATATTGGGAATGAGCACCAGCACCGGCAAAAACGTCCCCACCAGGCTGCCCAGGGTGCTGAGGGCGTAGATCGAGCCGGCGGTGTTCCCGCCATGCTGTACGTCTGACAGGGCCAGGCGAATAGAAAACGGCGAAACTGTGCCCAATAGGGTGATAGGCAGGCTAAACAGGACCAACACCCCCAGCAGCGACCCGGCCAGCAGACCGGTATTGTAATCGGCAAAGCCCTCCACCGACCAGCGCAGCACCGGCGCGGCGATAAAGGGCACCAAGCCCACTAAAAACGCGCCCCAGGCTGTGATCTGAAACAGGGTGCTTTCGCGCGGGTCTTTATCAGCCCAGCGCCCGCCGATGGTGTAACCAACGGTCAGGTAGAGCAGCATCAGCCCGATAATGGCCGCCCAGATGACCAGCGAGTTGCCAAAAAACGGGTCCAGCAGCCGGCTGGCGGCCATCTCCACGCCCAGGGTGGTCATGCCGGAGGTGAAGACGGTCAGGAGAAGATAAGCTTTGCGGATGGGCAAGAGTTTGCTCCTTTAGTGAGTTGATAAGTAGCGCATTTAGTGGAGAGTATGGCGAGGAATGCTGTAATATTTATCATTGCTTGCTGCTCACCCCTTAACTGGCTCTATATTATAATGGGGCACAAGCAGGTTGGCAATCAGGCTGGATCACGAAAGCTACGAAAATACGCGAAAGGCACGAAAGTTTGACACCCAACCGAGTCAATCTTGGCTAACCTTTCGTGTTTTTCGCCTTTTCGTGATCTAAACTCCTCCTCCAACTATTTAAGAAACACGTTCTTAGAGGCTTGCTTAAATCCCAAATTTCCCTTATCATGACATAAAGCTGCAAAGTCCGGTATACTTTGCAGCTTTAAAATAGTTGGTTTGCCTGAGCTTGAAGGGAAGAGTGGTCTTGTGGTGGTTTAGCCACGCTTGACCGGGAAAGGAGCTTAAGAATTGTAGGTTTCAGTCGCTTCCAGGAGTCTAATCTGGATTGGCTGCCCGGAAGGAGATTAATTCCTGGTCAATATCGTTTAGAACTTCAACCTCACTGGGCGGCTTGGCAAACAAGACCCAGGCCGCACCGGCGAATAGCTCCACATAGCAAGTATGGGCCGGCAGCATAGCCACAATTTGCTTTCGCAGCCGCGATTTGCCGCCGACCCATTTGAAGGGACTGTTCATAAAGAAAAGATAACCACTTGGGTCACAGAGATACACGGAGGACTCACAAGAGATTCACGGAGAGAATTTTTAGTACCTCAATTCGGGATAAGCAACGAGAGGAAGAAATAGCTCACAGATTCACACGGATTCACACGGATTTTGATTAATAATTTGCTTTAATCTGTGTTTATCCGTGTTCATCCGTGAGCTAAATCCTTATCCCGAACTGAGGTTTTAGTTTTTCTCTGTGTCTTTGTGAAACTCCGTGTAACTTGAGTAGATACAAGTCACCCTGTTCAACATGTTCTTGACTACTACACTCTCTTTGTTATTTGACAGAAACTTCACCCTTGCGCTTTGGCAGAAACTTCTCCACCAGAGAAGTCAGGTGGTCAATTTTGGTTTGTTGGGTGTTGACTCTGTGTTCCAGAGTATCCACCTTGCCGCGTAAGTCATAACGGTTCACATTGGCGATCGTTTGCAGTTCATAGAGTTTATCAAGGTGCTGTAAAGTATACCCCATCGCCATCTCGACCGTTATTTTGCCGGTGGCGTAGTCTGAGAGGACTTGTTTGTGGTCGTATGTGCCCAT
>CAZUNT010000145.1:0-18790 GCA_964622215.1 uncultured Caldilineaceae bacterium | reverse complement strand
TGGGGCTGGATTATGGTATCCTCCTGGCAAGAACGAGGGAAAAGGACCATAGTTATACCCGTTGTAACTGTTCAGGTCACAGAGAGGTAGGACTGCACTAAACCATGGTGACACGCTTGGCCTTGAGGCGAGGCATTGAAATGCCCTGCTGCTACGGCGAAACCCGTTAAAAACGGGTTAGACGGGCCGGTTCGAGTGCGTTTTGAACGCACTTGCCGTATCAGCCGATGGTTTCAACCATTGGCTAAAGGGGGTCACGGTTCAATGTCGAGCTACCCACAGAGATGCCCAGAGGAAATTTTCAGTTTTTCTCTGTGTCTCTCCGTGTCTTCTCCGTGAAACTCTGTGTAGCCTGAGTCATTATTGTATCAGCGCGTAGGTTGGGTCGAGGCTGCGAGACCCAACACCTTCCACCACACTCAACCGTTGGGTTTCACAACGTTCAACCCAACCTACACTGCTATTGGGGCACCAGACTCCTACCAGCACCAACGTCAATTACAACCATTGCCATAGTTAAAGAGGATATAGTGAAGATTATCAACGCATTTCTTTTATCCTGGTTGCTGGGTTCTGTTCTCGTTATCCCTGGCCTATTAGTGCGTTTAGGAAAATGAAAAAACTGGTATCTTTCACCTACAATTCCTCCATTTGCTGTAAAGCGATTCGTACATATGTGGATTCCTGCCAGTTTATTCTTCCTTGAATTAGTAAGAATGGCACGTACTCCCTCTCAAAGTAACCGCCGGTCATGAGCTATGCTCCTTAAACTCACAACCATAAAAGGCCCCTACCATCGCCGGGCGGGTGCTGTACGATGCCTTCGGCGGCGCCCTGACCGCGACCCTGTGTGGTAAGATGCTTCGGACGACCTTTGCTTTTCTCCTCGTTAGGGTAAAGTGTTGAGAGGGGGTTCAGTAAAACTTCAATCAGACCTGGACCACGACAATGGTCATATCATCATGCGGCTGTGTAGCGCCCACAAAGGTGACCAACTGGGTTTTTAAATACTCCAGCATGGCTTCGGCGCTGGTGGTTGGCCCGGTGACAACGGCCTGCTCCAGCCGTTCAAAGCCAAAAAGATCGCCGCTTTCGTTCATGGCCTCGAGCACACCATCACTGGTCAAGATAACCAAATCATTTTGGCTGAGGCCCAGGGTAACCTCCTGGTATCCGTTCTGCGCGCCCAAACCGACTCCCAGCGGCAGCCCGCCCACCTCAACCCATTCGGTTGGCCCGTCGATCCGGCGGATAATCGGCGCAATGCCGCCCGCATTAGCCACGTGTAACTTTCTTTCCGTACCATTACGACAGGGAATGAGTTCAACATAACACAGCGCACAATTTTGCCGGGTGGTCTGAGTATAGTGGGCCAGCACCTCGTCGAGATGAGCCAGGAGTTGGGCCGGGGAAAGGGCCTGGTGGATAACGGTCTGGAGCGAGGCCAGGCTCACGGCCATGAGCAGGGCCGCCGGCATACCTTTACCGGAGATGTCGCCCACAATCAGGGCAAAACCGCCGCCCGCGGGCTTTTCATCAGCCAATTTTCCCCCCAGGGCGTGATAAGCGTAGAAGTCGCCGCCTATTTCCTCAGCCGGTTTACTGTAACACACCACATCCGGGCCATTCCAGTGGGGGTGGGCGGGCGGTAACAGGCTGATTTGGATATTCCGGGCCATATCCAGTTCGCGTTGAATGGCCAGGAGCCGGAGCCGTTCTCGTTCGGCCTGTTTTTGGGCGGTAATATCCCGCAAGATACCCTGGTGGCCCAAGATGGTCCCGTCGTCGGCGTGCCGGAGGGTGGCGCTGACCAGGCCCTCGATGAGGTCACCGTCCTTTTTGCGGAGTTTTACTTCAAAATCTCTGACCGAACCGGCCCGCTCCATCTCCGTCTGAAATCTAAAACGATCATCAGGATCGGCATAAACGTCGAGGATATTTCCTTTTTGAGCTTCTTCGCTGGTATAACCAAACAAGCTCAAGCCGGCCGGGTTCACGTCAACAATCTGGCCGGTTGGATCGGTCAGATAGATGGTGTCTTTAGAATCTTCAAACAGAGTCCGATATTTTCGTTCACTCTGGCGCAAGCTGTTGATAAAGGTATTGAGCCGGGCCGTCAGGTTATTAAAAGTTTCGGCCAGGGTCATAAACTCCACAGAGCCGCTGGGTTTAGCCTGTAAATCCAGATTACCTTCATTGATTTTCCGGGCTACCGCCGTTAATTCTTTAACCGGCCGGGTGATAACTTTGGCGGCCACATTGGCCACCACCACGGTCCCGATCAAAACGAGTAGAGCGGCCACCGTAGCTACCAGGGTTGAACGATACACTTCGGCCAGGGCATTGGCCTGGGTATCGCTGACAACCACGTACCAGTTCAAACGGCGGAGTTGGTCAAGGTTGGTCTGGCTGGTGCTGCTTAAAGTGGCATAAGCCCAAACATTCTGTTCATGCTCGCCGATGCGCCAACCGGACGGCTCTTCAGCCTGGGATTGGGCGGCTGTCACGTAGCCAAACAGGTTGGGATCAGCCGGTTGGCCGATTTCTTCTTTATTCGGGCCGGCCAGCACCGTCCCCTCGGCCGAGAGCAGCCTCACTTTTTGGGTAGAATTGTCATTCGCCAGGTCGATGATTTGCTGAATGGCCTGCAAATCATAGGTTGAAGCCAGCACCTCAACCGGGTCGAAAGTTTTGGGGCTGACCACGCGGACGGCGATAAAGAGGGAAATATCTTTTATAGCCGGGTTAACGGCAGCCTGGCCCAGGTAAACACCGCCCTGTCCCAGGTCCCACACCGCCCGCCACCACGCCTCGTCCCCATAATAAAAGTGGGCCGGTTTTTCGCCATGCGCCGCCACCAAGCCCCCCATTCGATCCGTCACGAACAAATTTTTGTGAGAATTATGATTGCCGCGAAAGGCGGTTAAGACCATCACCGCCGGAGAGGTGCGGTATTGCAGCACAAAATCACTGTTTTCGCTGGCCCGTTGCCACAGGTTATCCTGGGTCAATAAATAGGCGCGAATCGCCTCCTTATCGGAGCCGGGATAGTTAGCCGTAACCTCGTCTAAACGAGCCAAAATATCGGGCGATTGCCCCAGGTTAGACAAATCAATAATTTGTCGTTCCAGAATATTGCCTACTCGTTCCGCTTCAATCCTGGCTTTTGTTTGAAACTCCTCCCCAACCTTTTTGATTTGGATACGATGGATTTGGATCACCAAAACGCCGGTGACAATCACAATAGCCAACGCCGAAATGGTTATAAAGAGCAGCGATAATTGCGTGGTTAAAGTGGTCGATTTCATTTGACCCCGGTGATGGTTGGATCGGCCTTAATGGCGGTTACAGCCGCTTTAATTTTGTCATCACACCCGGCAGCGATAATTTTATCTTCCCACTCATGATAAGGCGTCAGCCCAATTCCTCCCGTAGCCAGGCTTTTGGTTTGAATACCGGCCTCCAATTTCCCGGCGGCAAATTCCTTGACCACCTCGGTCACGGCCACGTCAATAAATTTAGCGGTGCTGGTGAGCAGGCTTTTTTGAACTTCAGGATAGGTATAATACTGGTCCACATCAACCCCAATGGCCATGAGGCCCGCTTCGTGGGCGGCTAATAAAGCCCCGTTGCCGGTATTGCCGCCAAAACCGGCTATCACGTCAGCCCCTTCATTGATGAATTTTTGCCCTACCAGCTTACCGGTCGGCGAATCATCAAAGTTGGGAATATATTGATTCAAGGTCACAATATCGGGAGCCGCCGATTTAGCTCCTTTTTGATAGCCGGTTACCAGCCGGATTACCGGCGGAATTTCCATACCCGCTACCGTCGCAACTGTGCCGGTTTTGGTCATGCAGGCTGCCAAAACCCCGGCCAAATAACCCATCTGGTCCTCGGCAAAGACCAGGCTGGTCACATTGGTCAGGCCGCCTTCTTTAGAATAACAACTGTCAACTGTTTCCGGGCAGCCCTGCCCCGGTAGATAAGGCACATCTACTATTACGAACCAAACCCCCGGATTGTTGCGAGCCACTTTGGCCGTGACCTCGGTAAATAAATAACCGGGGGTGATCACCAAGTTAGCTTTGCCGGCCATATTGGCCACATTACGCTCATAATCCTCGGTGGAATCCGTAGTGATATATTCAAAGGCCAGGCCGGTTTCTTCAGCCGCTTTTCTGGCTCCTTTTAAGGTGTATTCATTGAATGATTTATCATTTTCACTCCCCACCCCCAGCACAACCCCAACCTTCCGGCTTGACTCCTGAGTAACCTCAGGAGTGCTTTTCCCGCACCCCGGCAGCAGCATAGAAACCAGTACGAGTAAGGCAAAAACTGCGGCAATTTGTTTTTTCATAGGTGTTTACACCTTCGGGAGGTAACTGGTGAACACACAGATGGGTATTTGACAATTTATTTCGAGAGCGTTCGGAAACTATTTCGCCTGTCCGGTTCGCCCCGGCATGAATGCCAGGGCTATGAAACAGCGCCGGGTAAACCCGGCTTTAGCCCGATTCATCGGGCGCAGTAGTGTAGTCCGGCGACTTTATCGCCGGGCGAGCGCCGCTGGAAAAGTATCACCGGGAGTTTCCGAACGCTCTCATTTCATGTTACCACCTTTTTAGCATACCTCCAAGTAAAATAAGAGCTGGGGAGCATTGTATAAGGCGAGCCAATGTGCGGGGCTGAAGCGATTCTGTTGGCAAACTACCGAAACTTGCTAATGGGCCGAGGCTAAAGCGTCGGCCTCGCTTGCGGAGCAAAGCCCTGACGGGCTGAATCTTAGCTCGGAGAGCTTTGCTCTTTTAGCGTGGCGGCTTCAGCCCCACGCTCCTCCGGTCCAAAATTGAGTTTGCCATCGGTAACTCGCTCGCGGCGGATAGCCATATCCGCCGCTGGATTTGTCAATCCAGCGGGAGCAGTGTTACCGATTTTGAAAATCAAAACTCATTAGGCACTTGTCCCCCGTTAGCTTTAAGGGTTATAATAGCAGGCTGAGACCGGCTAATGATCTTAAAACTTTTCTACCTGCGCAATTGACCTAGTGCAGAATCAGATAAGTTTTTTGGGAATAAGACCTGACAGGTTTCGGAAACCTGTCAGGTCTAGTCCGAACAGGCTCTCTGTGATTACACTAGATAAAAACACCGGGCCAAGAAAGGAGCATCAAAATGAAATCTTTCCGTTTTGTACCTGGTCTGATCATTGTAGTCTTGACCCTGTTTTTGGCTAATTGCCGGGGGAACGAGGCTGCTCCTACTCCGGTCGCGCTGCCTCCAACCGTTTCGGCCACGCCGGTTACTGCTGCCGCGCCTTCTCCCTCTGTCCCGGCGGCTGCCACGCTCCCCACCGCAACCCCGCCGCCCACCAACTCGGCCGGTTCCGCGCCGCCCTGTACGGAAATCGGCCAGACCTGGATCTCGCCCGTCGATGGAGCGACCCTGGTCTGCGTGCCTGCGGGCGAGTTTCTGATGGGAGCCGCCGGCGATGACCCCCAGGCCAGGGACAACGAAAAACCTCAGCACCGGGTCTACCTGGATGCTTTTTGGATCGATCGTACCGAAGTCACCAACGCCAACTTTGCCAAGTGTCTGGCCGAAGACGCTTGCCACCCACAGATTTACGAAAAAACGACCACCACCTATACCGCGTATGCCGATGATCCGGCTTACCAGGAATATCCGGCCCTCGTATACGAAGCCGATGTCGCCGCCGCATATTGCCAATGGGCCGGCCGGCGTCTCCCTACGGAAGCCGAATGGGAAAAAGCCGCTCGCGGCACGGATGGGCGGCTCTTCCCCTGGGGGGACAAGCTTGATTGCTCCACCGCCAGTTACTACGAGTGCGACCAGGGTCCATCTAAAACGGGCAGCGATCTGACCGGACCTCGCTGCGGCTACAGCGGCCGCTGTCGGGTAAGCAGGGTCGACGCTTACCCGGCCGGAGCCAGCCCGTATGGACTGTTGAATATGGCCGGCAATGTGTGGGAATGGGTGGCAGATTGGTACGCGCCAGACTATTATGCCGGTTCACCTCCAAACAACCCCACCGGGCCGGAAAGCGGCGATTTCAAAGTGAGACGTGGGGGCGGCAATAAAAGTTTAGCCCAAGACTTGCGTACTACGGCGCGGGCCAGCGGCCAGCCCCATCATTATTTTGACGGCCAGATGGGTTTCCGCTGTACCGCCAGCATACCACCCCGGTAGCTAGATTTTTTGTTATTGCTCAATTTAACGGGAATTCTTCATACTCTAAATCAGTTTGTCCCGTATCTGCACGGCAACCTCGCCCAGGCCGAAAAATTCCGCCATAAGCTCCAGGCGATGCGGGCCAGGGGCTAAGGGATGTTGGCCTACTACAAGCGTGAGCCGCCGGTGTGAGGGAACTTCTAAGGGGGCTTGCGGCGTGATGGTTGAAGCCTGCCGGGAAACTCCCCCGGAGACCAGTTCGATTTGGGCCAGGTCAATCAACCCTCCATCAATCCGCAGCTCCCGCAACCGCTGGAGGGTCACCGGCATAGCCGGATTGTGGAAACTAAAGGTCAGACCGTCGCCCGTATGACGCAGCGTGCCCACCTGATAAACCTTGTTGACCAGCCAACTCGGGATGCGGCGCGGGGGCCGCTGCTGCTGCCGTTCCTCGCCAACGCGAAAGTCAACCCTATTTTTATCGAGTACTTGATACCCCTGCCTGACTTCCGTCCAAAACGTGTAATCGCCGGGGCGAGGCAAGGGAAGTTCTACCGTCGTGACCTGGTGCGCTCCTTCGTCGGCGCGGGGAAGAACGACGGAAATAGATTGGGATCGGAACCAGCGCCGCAGCATCTTTAAAAGCAGCCCTTCGCTGCACCGTTCGAGCCACCAGCGCACCCGGACACGCCCGCTCTGACGGTAATCATCATTGACCAGGTACAACTTAACCCGCAAACACGCTCCTTCCGGGTAAACCAGGCGAAACCCATGCTCGACCTTAAAACCGTCCTCCAGGTCGAGGGCCAGGCGCACCGGCCGCGAGGCTTCTTGCAACGCCTTATAACCGGCTTTGGGCAGCCGGGCATAATCCAAAACCGACCAGGTAATGCCCGACCAGCCATCGGTCAACAGAAAATGGATGTAGCCGCCAACCGGGGCAAATTTCTGCCGCCGCCATTGATCGATTACATAGCGGATATAAAAGGCTTGATAGGCCTGGCTCTCGAGCACATACTCGGCCAGGGAATGATACTGCGTGGCTAAACCCACCCCAGGGCTGGCCCAAAAAAGCGATTGATAGCCGGTATAGGCCCAGCTTGGATCATCGGCCTCAATAGGCCAGTTTGTATTGACGGTAGCCCAAACGGGTGAGCCGAGATTCGGCAGCGCCTGCACTCCAAATTCGGTGGGAAAAGTAGGCTGCAACTCACGGTTGTCGCGCCAGGAACCGGTATACCAGCCGTAGTAAAGATGTTGATCCAATTCACCCGAGGCCGAAATAACAGGCCGGGTAGGATCAAGGGCGCGGATTTGTTCGGCTGTCGCCTGATCCAAAGCGTGATTGGTCGCGGCTTGATGCAGGTCGCCGCCCAGAAAACTTCCACCCGGGGTCCAAGGCGGCTCGTTGTGCGCCGACCACAGGCTGATACAGGGAAACGAACCGAGCAGTTCAACCATTTCGCCGGCTTGTTTCAGCACGCTTCTTTGAAAAATAGCCTCTTTGTCTGAAGGAAGATTGAAGGCATATGTCCAAATCAGCGGAAAATCGCACATTACCAAAATACCCTGCTCAGCGCATAAACGATAAAAATCCAACGGCGCGATGTGAGCATGAACCCGCAGCAAATCAAGATTTGCGCCGCGAGCCAATTCAAGGTCTCGCCGCAGGCCTTCTACCGTGACCCGATCCAGGTAAAAGTCGGAAATGTAATTGCTGCCCTTCGGGAAAATATGCCGCCCATTCAGCCACCACTCCCACCGCCGGGCCTCGATGACCGTGTGAATTTCACGGACCCCAAATACCTGGAGCGTTTGAACCGGTTCCGGGGTTTCCAGGGTAACTTTGGCCTGATAGAGCCACGGCTCGCCATGCGTCCACGGCAGCCACAAACGCGGCCGGGACAAACTTATGGTAAACTCAACCTGGTCACACTCGCCGCCCGGCAGCGTGACCGGCCGGCTCCTATAGGGCTGCCCCGGTATATCCTCGCTGAAATTGTGCGGCTCAACGGCGACGTGTACCTGGAAGCTCTGCGGCATAACCGTGAGATTGCGAAGATTGATCACAATCCGCACTTCGGCTGCTTCGGCGCGGGCTACCGGCGCGGGCCATGCAGGCTGGAAAACGGCAGGAAAAATGTTCACCGATTCTATCAAGACCGGCCCACAGGTTTGCAAGCCCACCGGCTGCCACAAGCCAACCGGAACCGTCCACTGATAGGGTCTGGGTAATTCCGGGTATAAGGCGGAGGGGTAAGGCTTGCAGTCCCAATCGGCAAAAATACCGGCAATGGCGGTTTTACGTTTGAAAGAATCCGCTTCGACCGGAAAACGGCAGCAGACGGCCAATAAGTTATCCCCTGCTTTGACCAGGCCGGTTATATCAAAGCCAAAAGGCTGGAAATAACCCTCGTGCTCGCCCAGAAAAATGCCGTTGAGCCAGACCCGGGTGTGATAAAAAGCCCCCGCCAGGCGTAACAGCAGCCGTTTTCCGGCAGGCGGGGGATCGCCCGTGAAGTAATAGCGATACCACAACGTATCTTGTTCGGTGGAGGAATGGCGCAGGTGGGGCAATCGGACTACATCCCAACGCGAGTCATCAAAACAGGGGTCGGCATAGCCCAGTTCAAGGCCAAGTCCCTGATGAGCGCCGGTTATCCGCCATTCACCGTCGAGCAGACGAGATGGTTCGGCGAAGGTTGTAAAAAGAGAAAGCGTGTTCACGAGCTTGGGACTGCTCAGCTTCACTCATTATCTCCATCTTTCTGCCCACTGATAACCTTGGAAATCTGCGAGCGCAGCCAATTGGTATCCAGCAAAGTGATGCTTTCCTGGTCAGGCTGAGTTTGAAACGCCGCCATGATCTCACGCAAAGGTCGTTGCGCCTCCCGGCGGGCCACTCTAAGCCGCCGCCGGAGAAACTGGTCCAGCGTATCCAGGTCTGATGGGTCGAGCGAAAGCCGCATGTATTCGAGGAGAGCTTCTACATTGTCGTTCCAGGCGAGCAGTCGTTCCAGTTGACTCACCCCGGTCGCACTGAGCCGTTGGAGGGGATTCTCAAATTTTCCTAGCTGCCGGCGTAACTGGGCGATATTCATAATCTTCAACTGGGGCGTCCGGGCGCCATTGGCGAGTCCATGCGCCCCAAATTGATATTCAAACGGCATCGAATAAACCGGTTTACCGGCGAGCGCGTACATCTCAGTCCAGACATATTTAAGCGATAGTTTGACCAGGCCCTCTTTTTCCATCCGCCGCATGGAAACGGGGATGCGCACCCTGGTCAGCACCGCAAATTTGCCGTACTTGGCTGCCCGTTGAACATAATCGTGATCTTCGGCCATTTTGGCCGACTCGTCAAAACCGCCGATAGCTTCGTGGATGGAACGCCGCACCCAAATGCAGAAGCCGGGCGCGTGCGGGACAAAGGACTGGATTACCTGCAAGAACAGGTTAGCCGCCTCGGTTACGGTGCGGGTGGAAAGGTCATCGGTTAGTGGTTCCATAAGGCAGGTCGCCACCCCATAGCTGTGTTTGGTAAACTCTTTCAGGCCATCGGCTATAAAGTTCGGCGCGGGGGCAACATCCGCATCAAGAAAAAGAAAGAGGTCCCCCATCGCCGCGGCGGCCCCGGCATTACGCCCCACGCCTGGCATCCCACCCTGCACCACGCGCACGCCCCGCGCCTGGGCCAATTCTCGAGTCCCATCCTTTGAACCGGCATCAGCCACAATAATTTCATCCGGCGGGTGCGTTTGGCCTTGTAAAGCGTCGAGCAAGTCCGGCAGGGTTGCCGCTTCGTTAAGGGTAGGAATGACCACACTCAGAACAGTTTTCATAATTCTGGCATCCTTAATATGATTAGGCCAAGGAGGCATCTAGCACAGCACGAACCTTGCCAACCAGGGCCAGATGGTTAAAAGGTTTGGGTAAAAAAGCAACATGAGGTCCCAACACCCCATGATGCACAATTGCGTCGTCGGTATAACCGGACATAAAAAGCACTTTCAGACCTGGCCGCAGCCGGGATAACTCCGCAGCCAGGGCCTTACCATTCAGATCGGGCATAATCACATCAGTTAACAACATGTCAATCGAGCCGGGATAACGTTGAGCTAACTGTAATGCCTCCGAGCCGCTGCCGGCTTCGAGGATGGTATAGCCCTGGTCTTCTAACATGTGTCGCGCCAGGGAACGTACCACCGGGTCATCTTCGGCTAAAAGAATCGTTTCATCTCCCGATAGGGCAACCCTCTGGGTCTCGGTAGCTAGCTCGGCTTGAGGCATAGCCTCAATGCGAGGCAGATAAATTCTAAAGGTACTACCCAGGTCTACTTCACTGTAAACGGTGATATGGCCATCGCTCTGCTTGATGATCCCATAGACCGCCGCCAACCCCAGGCCGGTGCCTTTGCCCTGCTCTTTGGTAGTAAAAAACGGCTCAAAAAGATGAGCTTTGACCCCTTCACTCATCCCCACCCCGTTATCGCTGATAACCATTAGAGCATACTGCCCCGGCTGCATGTCTGGGTAAATGGCCGTATAAGCGCCATCCAATACCACGTTGGCAGTTTCGATGACGAGATGGCCGCCATTGGGCATGGCATCACGCGCGTTTACGGCCAGATTAATCACCACTTGTTCTAACTGGCCTGGGTCAGCTTTAACCAAACCCAAGTCTGCCGGCAGTAAGGTTATCAAGTTAATATCCTCGCCGATCAACCGGCGTAACATTTTGTCCAGGTCAGAAATGATCGTGTTAAGATTGATTACTTGCGGCTGGAGTACCTGCTTCCGGCTAAAGGCCAGGAGTTGGCGGGTTAGGGTTTCGGCTCGCTTTCCAGCCTGCCGGACCTGCTCCAAATCATGATGCAACGAATCATTCCGGTTAGTTAACCTTGACAAAAGTAATTCGCTGTAACCATTGATGACCGTCAACAGGTTATTGAAGTCGTGAGCCACGCCGGCCGTCAGCCGGCCGATGGCTTCCATCTTCTGGGCCTGAAGGAATTTCTCTTCCGCCTGCTTACGCTCGGTGATGTCCAAAAAGGCAGCCGTCATGTGCCCGGGAGAGGTTTGAAACGCATGGACCTCCAAAACGCCGTTAACTCGTTCATCGGCGTAAACAATCTGGTCGATTTGCCAGGTTTGACCGGTAGCCGCCACCCGGCGGTACTGCTCGGGGATTTCGGTTTCGATCAGATTCGGGAAGATTTGCTCGAACGTTTGGCCGATAAACTGGCTGTGGTCAATCTTGAGAATACGATCTGCCGCCGGGTTGGCCCCGCTAAATACCAGGCGGTTATCCTCTTCCAGGCGATACATGTGCATCCCCAACGGGATAGCTTCAATGATGTGGCGATACTTTTCCTCCGAGACTCGCAAGGCCGCCGATTTCTCTTCCAGGCGAGCCTGGCTCTCTTCCAACTCCTGAATACGCGCCTGAAGTTGGGGATAGTAACTTTTGTGAATTGATTGTTCACCAAAGCCGAGAATCTTGGCCCGAATTTTGTCTTTATCCGGTTCAGTTTCAGAGGGCACGCTCATAAATGGCCTCAATCTCTTCCAGGGTGGGCTGGATTGGGTTAGTCGCCAGGCAAGGATCGGCGAAGGCGTTTCGCGCCAGTTGAGGAATATCGGCCGGCGACACGCCCACATCCCCTAGTCGCTGGTGAATACCTACCTGCCGGCGAAAATCCACCAGCGTTTCCATTAGCATCGCCTTCTGCTCCTCAATCGTCAACCCCGCCAGAGGGAGGCCGATCGTCTGCCCAACCGTGCCGTATCGATCGGCGGCAGCATCAAAATTAAACCGAACCACATGTTCCAGCAAAATAGCGTTACACTCACCATGGGCCAGGTTCAGATATCCCCCCAGGGCATGGGCCATCGCGTGGACCAATCCCAGGCTAGCATTGGAGAAAGCCAACCCGGCTAAAAGGCTACCCAACATCATCCCCTGGCGATGATCCAGGGTTTCGGGTTCCTGCACCGCCCCCAGGAGGTGCTTCATTACCAGCCGGATGGCCCCCAGAGCATTCAGGTCGGTCAGGGGTGAGCTGGCATTGGAAACATAGGCTTCGATGGCATGGGTTAAAGCATCCATGCCGGTGGCCGCAGTCAATCCAGCCGGCATGGTGACGGTAGTCCCCGGATCGATCAAAGCCACGTCCGGCACCATCGCTCTACTAATGATGGCAATTTTGACCCGGCGTTCGGTAGCGGTAATGATGGCAAACTGAGATACATCGGCTGAGGTACCGGCGGTAGTGGGGAGACAGATCAAGGGGGGGCTGGGAATGGGAATCTGGTCTACCCCTTCAAAAGCCAGGATAGACTGTCCATTCGTAACGACAATGCCAATACCTTTGGCACAATCCATTGGGCTGCCACCGCCGACGGCGATGATGACATTACACTGCTCAGAGCGGTAAATATCGGCCCCGGCCATAACTTCAAAATCTTTAGGATTGGGCGTTAATTGGTCAAAAACCGCGAAAGGAATACCGGCCTCTTTTAATTTTTTCTCAACCCTCCCGATCCAACCGGCTGCCTTCACCCCCGGATCGGTCACGATCAAAGCCTTACGAGCGCCGAGATTGGCCGCATAACGTCCCACCAAATCTATGGCCCCAGTCCCATAAACAACCTCCGGCATCAAAAATTTCCTGAGTTCCAACGGGTCTGCCATATTTATCTCCGTGCCCCCTCATTATGGCGCTTCTTTGCCCACGTTATAATATATTATACCACTTTCGCCTTCATTTTGGGGAAGTGCTCTATTATTTATTGACATTGAGCTTCTTCAGCCGCCTCCAATTTTTTATGACAAACGTCACCATCCTGGCTGACTGGAATAAAGTACTATCCTAGCTATCGTTTGGCCTGGCCGAATTGACAAAAACCGCCAAACGATTGACACTTTAAAGGTAAGGGCTGTTTATAAGGGTCGTAACAAGAGAACTAAGAACAAGCGTATCACCAAAATTGCTCCCTAAGCACGTAAGAGGAAATAAGATGGACATTTTCTACGAAAAGCAAGGATTTATAAAATGCTGGTATGACCCCGAACATCAGATGATCGTTCAAGACTATGAAGAATTTATTGCTGATATTGACGAGTTCAAATACCAACACGATCTCTGCTTTGAAGCACTTGTTAAATATCAAGCCAGGAAGTGGCTGACTAATACCAAACAAACAACCTCCGCAGTACCAGTAGAATTACAGGAATGGGTAAAAAATGTCCATGCGCCGCGTTGCATTGAGCATGGTCTTAAATATCTGGCAACCGTTGTGCCTGATTCAGAAGTGGGGAAAGTCACGACAAGAAGCTGGCAAGCTGGGGTCAAGGAGATTGGCACACTGACTACGGCTAATTTTGTCAGAGTAGAACACGCCATAGCGTGGTTGGACAACCAAAAATAATATACCATTTAGCAAGAGGTCGCCATCCATATTTCATAAAAATCAAGGCGTTTGTGCCAGGGTTCCGGGCGGTCATTCCCTTCCGGGAGGGCGTCCGGCGAACATTGGCCTGGTTTGAGGCAGATCCAAACCGGCAACGGGTGGACGAGGAGACGAATGTGGACATAGATCATATTCTCGCCGCTTACGCCGAGAGGTCAGGCTGAGGCCGGTATGCACGAACATAGCGCTACTTGGTCCAAAATCACCCCGCAAGTTCGGCGGGGCATCGTCAAATGGCTTGGCAAAGCGGTGATTGGCCTCGTCGTCTACGGCTTGATCCTGTTCCTGTCGGCCGGGCGCTGGGACTGGGGGTGGGGCTGGCTTCTGCTCGGCATACTCGCCGCTCATCTGGCGGCTCACCCCCTGCTCCTGGTGCCGATTAATCCTGAGTTGCTGGCCGAGCGGGAGAAAGGGTTTCTCGGTGAAAAGGTAAAAGCCTGGGACAAACGGCTCACCAGCCTGGCCGGCGGCATGATGATCCTATCCTGGCTGGTGGCCGGGTTGGATAGCCGGTGGCAGTGGACCGGCCCAATCCCTCTCGGCTATCACCTGGGCGGGCTGCTGATAACAATCCTGGGCTATAGCCTCTTTATGTGGGCCATGACCGCCAACGCCTTTTTTGCCGAAGGGGTGCGCATCCAGGCCGAGCGCGGTCACGCCGTAGCGACGGGTGGACCTTACCGGTATGTGCGCCATCCCGGTTATGTGGGCACGATCCTGGCTCACCTGGCTACCCCCTTCTTGCTCGGTTCGCTCTGGGCGCTCATCCCCGGTCTCGCCCTGGCCGGGCTGTTTGTCGGGCGAACCTATCTGGAGGATAAAACCTTACAAGCAGAACTGCCCGGCTATAAGGAATATACCCGGCAGACCCGCTACCGTTTATTGCCGGGCGTATGGTAGGTACAAGAACGGACTCGGGCGAGCCATTGAGGTCATCGAATAAGTTAGCCGGATTTCAAAGAAAGAGGGGACTACTCAGACTACACAGAGTTTCACGGAGAAGACACAGAGAAACACAGAGAAGATCGAGAAATTTCCTCTGTGAGTCTCTGTGCATCTCTGTGACCTGAGCAGTTACGAAAGAGGGATCGGAAAGAAAGGAATGACCTGCCGGTGCTGGACGAGTTCGCCATACGGTTCTCTTGTTCCCGCCGGTAAGGTCGCCAGCCAAACCACATCCACCGCGGCTTGATCCGGACTCTGGGCCGCCGACATATCGGCAAACCAGGGGCGCGAGGCGGCGGTATCCACCAGGCCCGGGCAGGCGGCATTAATCAATATATCCCGCCGCTCGGCCTCATCTTTCATCAGACGGGCCATAACCTTCATCGCGGCCACCTGGCCAATCTTGGAGGGGATGTTAATCCATTCCGGCCAGCCGGCCTGAACCGCCTGATCCGCCTCCACCAACTGCACGTACTCAGCCATGACCGTTTCTATATCTTCCAGGGTGGCTTGCGAGACATCAAATTTGTGATGGAGCTGGCCGGCGAGATGCTGTAAAGAGCCAAACGCGCTGGCCACGACCAGAAAGCGGCCGCCCTCCTTGAGCAGGGGCATAAACGCTTTGATGATCCGGTAGGTCCCGTGGTTATTGGTATTGATGAATTGAGCCACCTGCTGGGGGATGGGTACGGCCGGCGAGATACGAGCGGCCGCGTTGGAGATAAAAATATCAACCCCACCAAACCGCTGCTTGAGGACATCGGCCAGAGCGGTCACACTGGTCTCATCGGTTACATCCAACAGGTGGCAGTCGGGTGACAAACCTTCCGCCTGGAGATGCTTCACGGCGGCCTCGCCTCGCTGTCGATCCCGGGCGGTCAAATATACGATACCCTGCTTTCCCAGGATTTGGCCTAATCTGCGCACCAAAGCGAAACCAAGTCCCTGGTTCGCCCCGGTGACCACTGCTACTTTGGGCATCTTGTTTACCTCCTCGGTTTGTGATGGGTCTGAGCGTATGTTAAACTAGAGTAAAGCAAATTACAAATGTCACCCAACAATAGGATACATGCCACTATCCAACCGTAAATAAGCGGTATATTCTGCTTTAGGGGTAACTACTCAGCCGATCCTATGTCTCAATAACCCTGACCGCCGACCGTTGACCGCTGAGAGCGCCTCGCCTCCCCTCACCCCTTCGGGTGCGCCGAAGGGCGTGGGGGACCGTCGAAAAGACGGGTTACAGGACGAATTATAACGGTCGGCGGTCTGCGGTCTGCGGTCAGGAATACTCAATTTGGGGTAGCCTGAGTAGTTACAAATTGAGGAGAAGCAAAATGAAACATCATAATTTTAACCTGAGTGCGCGCAGGTTTTCCAGGCGGCAATTCATCAAGTTAGCCGCCGCCACCGGACTGCTGGCAGGCTGTGCCCCCGTCGAGCCGCCGGCCGCCGGGCCGGCCAACACCCCCGTTCCAACCGCCACCTCCGCCCCGGCGGCTACACCGACCAGCCCCCCAGCCAACACCCCCGTTCCAACCGCTACTCCCGTTCCCGCAGCGACGCCGACCACCCCCCCGACGGTTGTTTCAGCCCCGGCCGGGCCGGCGGATATCATCAAATTTTATCCGAGCGTGCCCATCCAGGTGGTGCAGACCCATCACGCCGGGGTGTGGGCTGGCGACACGTTGTTGCCGGAAGCCCTCCGCCAAATGCTTGACGCTTCCATCACCCAACTGACCGGGCTAAACGATGCCCGTGAAGCCTGGGCGGCCCTGTTCAAGCCCACCGAGAAGGTGGCAATCAAAATCAACACCTTTAGTAACAGCACCATCTGGACCCATGCCCCGTTGGTTCAGGCTGTCGTGGCCTCGCTCCAGGAGGCCGGCCTGCCGGCCGACCAGATTTTTCTGTATGACCATCTGACCATATTGAAGGAGGCGGGCTACGAGATTAATGAAGATGGCCCGGGCGTACGTTGTTTTGAGGAAACTAACTTTAGCGGCGACTTCAAGGTAGCCGATAGTACCGTTCATCTCAGCGACACTCTACAAAACTGTGATGCCCTGATCAACATACCGGTGCTCAAATCGCATATGCTGGCCGGCCTGACCTTTGCCATGAAGAATCACTACGGCACCGTAGATAACCCCGGCCGGCTTCACAGCTCCATTGACCAGTCCATTGCCCAATTGAACGCCCTACCCGTAATTAAAGATCGCACCCGGCTGGTGATCGGGGACGTTCTGGAAGCCAATCTGAAATACACCAGCAGTTGGCCTTACTGGAAACCCGACTGGAAAGGCGACTCCATTCTTTTGAGCTTCGACCCGGTAGCCCACGATACGGTTGGGATGCAAATCCTGGAGAAACTGCAAGCCGAAAAAGAAGCGACCCTGGCCCCCTACCTCAGGGACCTAGCTACCTCGTATCTGAAGGTAGCCGCCGAATTGGGCCTGGGTACCAATGAGCCGCAGCACATGCAGCTAGAGGAGATTAAGTTAGGATGAGCCAATTTACCCGCAGACAATTTTTGGCCTGGGGCGGCGCAGTGGCCGGAGCCGTTCTGTTGGGTCCGGGCTGCTCCGGCCAACCGGCCGAAGCTGTCCCCGCCCGGCAACCGGCCGCTTCACCCGGCGGCGACCAGGCTTACCTGGCCGTAGCCCGGGGGGCTGACCCGGCGGAAATCACCCGGCAGGCTATCGCTGCCCTGGGCGGCATCGAACGTTTTGTCAAATCCGGCCACGACGTCATCATCAAGCCCAACATCTGCGTAGACTATCACCCGGCCGAGTACGCCGCCACGACCAACCCGACCGTCGTCGCTGCTCTGGTCAGCCTGTGCCTGGGGGCCGGGGCCAGGCGGGTGCGGGTCATGGACATGCCCTTTGGCGGCACGCCTAAAGCGGCCTACGCCGTCACCGGCATCGCCGACGCCGTAGCGGCCGCCGGGGGCGAGATGGAGATTATGAGCAAGGTCAAATATGCCAACACCGCCATTCCCGAGGGCCGGGACATCAAGGAATGGGCAATCTATCAAGATGCGCTCAAGGCCGACGTGTTGATTAATGTGCCCATTGCCAAGCACCACTCCCTGGCCCGGCTGACCCTGGGATCGAAGAATCTGCTCGGCCTGGTCGGCAATCCCAACGGCATCCATCGCAACCTGGGCCAGCGCATCGCCGACCTGGCCAGCGTGATTCGTCCCACCCTGACCGTCGTCGACGCGGTCCGTATCCTGGTCGATCACGGCCCCACCGGCGGCAGCCTCAACGATGTCAAGGAAACCAACACCGTCATCGCCAGCCATGACCTCATCGCCGCCGACGCTTACGGGGCCACCCTGTTTGGCCTGACCGGCTCGGATATCCCCTTCATCCAGGCCGGGGCCGACATGGGGCTGGGCACGCTGGATTTGCAGAGCGTTAAGGTAGAGGAGATGGGGGGATGAGTTCAATTTACGATTTACGATTTCGCTTGCGTGCCTCTGGCGGGATTTATGATTTTTATGAAAACGATTGTTGCCGCCGCCCTGGGCGAATGTGTCCACCTCGCCGGAGTTGAGGAGATGGGAGGGAGACTGATTCTTGGGCGGGTTTAATCCTTGTGGTTCATCTAGAATTTCCGTGATAGCCGCTAGATATAGTGGGGCGATCCCAGAGCGGCAAAAAGGCGATAGCCTTCAAGATCAAGGAAAAGACGCTGAAAAAAGTGATCCAAGTTCCGTAAGCCATAGCAACGACGTTTGAGGACTTTGGCTTTGTTATTGAGACCCTCAACAAAGCCGCTACTGTCTCGATGCAAAAAGTAGTTGGTAATTTTATCCAGGTAGGTCTCCAGGGTGGTCAAGAAGGGGTCAAAACAAGTTAACTGACTGGTCTCAACGTCCTTACGCCATTTTTCGATGCTTTGGGTGGTGTTAGCCTTGATCAAATCGGTTCTTCATGATCTCCCGTGGTAACTACTATAGTGGTTACCTGGAGAACCTCAAACAAATACGAAAAGGTCTTATCTTATGAAAGGTAAACCTAACATTATACCCAAATTTGATGTGTTCCTAAGCCATAGTAGCGCTGATAAGCCATGGGTCATTAGGCTCAAAGATGACTTGCTTCGCTATGGGATCTCGGCTTGGTTCAAGTCAGATTTACATTGTCGCCCAGGGCTGTTCAGTTCTAAAA
>CAZUNT010000144.1:16537-18841 GCA_964622215.1 uncultured Caldilineaceae bacterium | reverse complement strand
CGGCGATCCAGGCGACATGGCCCGGCCCACCTACGCGGTGGCCCTCTTCGAGGCCCCCGACCTGGCCAAATTAAATATCCCCATCAGCCCGACCAGTGACCCTACCGGCCTGGCCCTGGTCGGCCTCACCGCCGAGGGTTGGGGCTGGCTGCCGGTCGAACCCAATACAAAAGAGATGATCGGAAAACTACTCGACACAGCCGGGGCCAAACCGGGTGAGTGGTACAGACTAATCATCAACTACGCTTTCCCTTATCTGGCCTGATTATGCCCTACGCTTTCAACGCCGCCGACCTGAGTAAAACCGGCCGGGCGGCTGGAAGCGAATCTAAAGAGAAATCATGAACGATCAGTCCACTCCTTACATTTACAAAACTACTCTCAAAACTTTATACGGCCTATCGGACGGCTGGATCACCCGCCTGGGCGCGCCCGATAAGACCGTGCCCAACCCGCATTACAAATGCGCCCCAGCAGCCGGCCTGTATCTGCGCGAGCGGGTCGAGACCTTCCTCGACGACAACCGCGAGGAATACGAGCGCTTTATTATCAAGCGGACCGCCCGCCAATCCAGGGCGCATGCCGTTGCGGACCGTCGCGCTTCCGACCTGTTGGCCTGGGCGGATGCAGCCAGGATCAGGATTGATCCCCTGCCCGATACGCTGTCTGTGTTGGAATGGGCGGCCACCGAATCATTTCTGATGCGCCAGTTCGACCGGGGGCGCTTCGGGGCCGATTTCTACCCCGGTCACAACGCCCTGGTCGCTTACGTGCGCCACCGCCTGACCAACTATGAGAGCCTGCTGGCCTATATCGAGGGCCGGTCCGGTCACGCCGAGGCGTACCTGCGGCTCAAACAGCGGGTCAACCAGGTAGTCGAGCAGAAGCTGGCCGAGCAGTATTACCAGGCCGAAAGGGTACAATGAGATGAATATTATTCCGCACCACCTGACTACCAATTTTAAATTCTCTGATTTCTATTGCGGGGCAGGGGGCAGCTCGTCCGGTCTGAAAAAGGCCGGATTGGAAGGGGAAAAGGCGGCAAATCACTGGAAATTAGCCATCGAGACACATAATACCAACCACCCGGAGATGGATCACGTCCTGGTAGATCTCCTGATAGCCTCTCCGTCTGCTTTCTCCTATACGGACATTGCCTGGTTCAGTCCTGAGTGTACCAAGCACTCACGGGGCCAGGGCAAGAAGCGCAAAAATCGCTCCCAGCTCGACTTTATCAATAGCGCCCACCCGGACCCTTCGGCTGAACGTAGCAGAGTGACCATGTGGGACGTGGTCCGCTTCAGTGAATATCACCGTTACCAGGTAGTCATCGTCGAAAACGTGGTCGACGTGCGAGATTGGGAGCCTTATCAGACCTGGCTGCAAGCGATGGCTAGCCTGGGCTACAAATATAAGGAGTGCTTTTTTAATTCCAGGTTCTTCCATCCCCTCAATGGGCAAACCAATTATAGCCCCCAGAATCGAGACCGGCTTTATGTATTCTTTTATCGTGATGGCAACAAAATCCCCAACCTGGACTTCAGACCGCTGGCCTACTGTCCGGGATGTGAAAAAGATGTCCGGGCGGTGCAGGTCTTCAAAAAACCGGTCCCCTCGACCGGTGAAGTTCTTTACGACACCACCGGCAGCCGGGGCCAGTATTATTACGCCTGCCCCACCTGCTTTACCATCAAAGGCAATAAGCCGGTAGCCAGGCGGGTGGAGCCGTACTATTTCGCGGCCTACAATATCATCGATCCCGCCCTGCCTTGTATTCCTATCGGCGAGCGCGAGAAACATGGTAAAGCCCCCCTCAAACCCAAGACGCTCAACCGGATTCGTATCGGCCTGGACAAGTTCGGCATGCAGCCAATGGTCATCCGGACCACTTATAGTCATGCTCAAAACAATCGGGCCGTAACGATGGTCAGTCCAATCCCAACTCAAGGGGCAAGGCAAGAGTTGGCTTTTATCCTGCCAATGAAGGGGGAAGATCAGTATCAATACTTGAAGCCATCCACTGAAGTATTACCTACCCAAACCACATCGGGCGCGCCTGCGTTGGTTACTATTCCCGCATTGGTGGAGTTTTATGGAGGCGGCAATCTACGGTTAATTACTGACCCGATCAATACCATTACCGCAGGTGTTGAAAAAACCGGCTTGCTAGCCATGCCCGCCCTGATCGAATTTCAAGGGAATGGGAACTTACGACCCATTACCGATACCCTCAACACAGTGACAGCCGGGGGCAAAAGAAACGGCTTGTTGGTTCCGCCCTCCTTCCTGGTCGGTTACTACACA
>CAZUNT010000144.1:0-16527 GCA_964622215.1 uncultured Caldilineaceae bacterium | reverse complement strand
GGTCTGGGCGAGGCTATACCCACTATACCCGGTGAGAATCGCTTTGCTCTCATTAAGCCGCCGTTTGTGACCAGCTATTACAACGGCTCCCATGTCGTTCATGGTATCAACGAACCGATTTATACCATTTCCGGCAACGACCGTCATTCTTTAGTCATTCCAGAAATTGACATCAACGAGTGCGGTTTCAGGATGTTTGAACCGCATGAACTGAAACTTGGTCAGGGCTTTGACCGAGGTTATATAATCCTGGGTAGCCAGAAAAGATACCAGGTCAAGCAGATTGGTAACGCGGTAAGTGATCCCGTAGCCCAATACCTGGGGCAGGCGGCGAAAGAGAGCTTGATGTAAAACAATATTTAATTCTTGACAAAACTATAATTTTCTGGTAATATACCTCTTGACACTAAATGATTTTTTCAGGAGGGATTATGCTTACCAGCCCGGTCAAAGCTCTTTTTCCTTTAGGTCGAATCCTGATTACCCCCGGCGCAAAGGATGTCCTGGATGGGCTGCCCCGCACCGCCAGTACCCTCCTGACCCGCCACGTCACCGGGGATTGGTCGGAGATGAATGAGCACGACCGGCAGGAAAACGAGTTCAGCGTAGACAAATATCTGAGAATCTTTTCGGCCTACAGCCTGGTCGATGATACCAGGCTATGGATTATCACCGAGGCCGACCGGTCCGCTACAACCATCTTGCTCCCGGAGGAGTATTAAATTGTCAACCTTGATTACCCCGAATGTCCTGGATATTTTAGCCAGCAGCCTCAGCATCGATTCCGCCAGGCGCGAGGTTCGTATCACTCGCTACGCGGATAAGGCGACCATCGAGGCGGTGGCCGAAGTGTTCCGGGCCTTCGGCGCTCGCTGGAAGGGGGTACTGGCGAAGGGGACGGGAAGATACGTCTTCCCGTCCGACCCCGCCCCCCTGATCGACATGGCCCTGGCCACCGGGGAGGTCAACCCCAATGCCTTTTTCAGCACCACCGAACCGGTCGCCGATTACCTGGCTGCTTGCCTCGACCTGGCCGCCCTTCCTCAAGACGCGGTCATCCTGGAGCCCAATTACGGAACCGGCAGCCTGGTACGGGCCTGTTGCCGCAAGCTGGTCGAGTTGGGTAGGCTGGACGTTAGTTTCGTCGCCGTCGAGCGCAACCCCGGCCTGGTCAAGCTGGCCGGGGAGCGCAAGTTGGACGCCGCCCTGACCGTTTGCGAGGCCGATTTTATGACCTGGCAGCCGCCCCGCCGCTTCGACGCCTGTATCATGAACCCGCCTTTTAGCGTTGAGGATGACCCCGACGCCTACATCTCCCACATCGTCCGGGCCTGGACCATGCTAACTGATACAGGCCGACTGGCCGCCCTGACCCCGCCCGGCTGGACCTTCCGCGACCGGGGCAAGCAGGTTGCCCTGCCCATGTTCTTTGAGGAGGTCCATTTATCCAGCGCCCAATTCCGGCTGTTCGTCGAAACCTACGGCCACTACCGGGAATTGCGCGATGGGCTATTCAAGGATGCTGGAACCGGGATCGCGGTCGTGGCCCTGCTGCTTGGTAAAACCATGCCAGAGCAAATGGCCGAGCCGCCGGCTGACCTGGCCAAGCCCAAGAAGGTTTACCAGGAACCGGAATACGAAGACCCGCGCGTTATCCTGATGGAAGTTCAGCGCCTCGAACTTGAAGGCATGCGGGCGATGGCTAACCTGGCCAGGGAGCTGGGCGGACTATTTGGCGACGAATCGGCTACCCTGTGCACCGGCTGCACCGCCCCGGTAGGTGAGGATGGTTTTCTGGACGGTGCGGGCAGGCTGTGGCACGTCAATTGTGTGCGGCTGGCCCTGGCAAGTTGCAATTCGTTGATTTCAGAACCGGCTGAAATGCAGCCGGTGATGGCATGAAGGTGGCCCATGTTTAAACCGGATAGAAAATACCAATTGGCCGAGATAGAACAAATTGCCGGTAATCCAGTAAATTCAAAAAGTAAGAGTACAGGAGGTTGTATGTTCCACGTATTTTTCTCTTTTTCAACGGGGCTAAAAAACCCCATCACTGTACCGCCCGGCTTTTTTGTCCGTACCATGGCTCACGTAGACAGGATCGAAAAAACGGCTTTTCGGAACATCGTGTTGGTCGGATAGTCAAACACTCAGTTCAAAAATCGGAATATCGTGTTGGTAAGCCAGAGGTGTGAAAAATGAAAGAACGACCTATCTTGCTTCGTGAACAAACGATTAAGGATATACTTAGTGGGCGCGAGGCCAAAATACAGCGAGTGGTAAAGCCGTGCCCAGATGGTTTTGAGTGGACGGTAAAACACCCCGGAGATACATTCACTAATATACTGTGGAACAATGGGAGTAAGCAGTGGCAAACGCGAAACATTCCCGTGTCTTGTGACTGCTTGCTCTACACAGGCCCTATGCAACGATGCGTAAATCCAACAGGCTCGCTTGATATGGAATGGTTTCAGTGGGAATCTACCCCATTCACCTGCCCAGATGGGCAACCAGGAGATCGGCTTTGGGTGCGTGAAACGTGGGCAACCGGGTATGAAACAATGCACTGTAAACCCAGTGATATTCCCCCTGGGACATATATTGAGTATAAGGCCACACCCACAGAAAATACCCCCTATTTTTATAAGTGGCGTCCATCTATCTTTATGCCACGATGGGCAAGCCGAATCAATCTGGAGATTACCAACACCAAATTGGAACGAGTGCAGGATGCTGACAACAACTCTTGGGTGTGGGTTGTTAGTGTTCGATTGCTCAGTACAGCATCGGAGCAAGGACATCTCTGACCGATGCTGTACTGAGCAATCGAACACGGGAGCAGCTATTTCGTGAAAGCAAAAATTAGCCGATTTCAACACGATATTCCGAATACCCGAAAAAACATTGGGCCTGGAACGGGAAAAATATCTCGATAATCCAGCCCGCTGGAAACGTACTGGTTTGAGGACGTCTCCGACAAGGTGCTGTGCCAGATGGCCGAGATCCATAACGAATGGGTCCGCCGCACATATCATGATCTGGCCGAATGGTCACAGACCCCACCGGCAGACGGAGAGGCCCTGACTCCGGAACAGGCCGAAGAATTCTGGCCTGCCCTGGAAATAATCAATGTACCACCAGAGCGGTGGACTCGTGATTTTTATAGGGCGCGTATGCAATCCTTATTTAATGTAATGGTCGGCAACGAGGCTGAGGGAACAACTTTTGATGAAAAACCTCTGTCTCCCCGGCAGGCCGGAGCGGTCATTCTCCTGTTTGAGCAATACCTGGATAGGCACGATGTCCGGCTGTCTGTGCCAAAAGGATACGATTTTTTAACCGAGGATTACGTATGGTGCGAAAGGTGCGGAGCAGCGATCTATCAGGGCCAACCATGCAGTAGAAAACACTGCCTGCTACGTGAGGAGATAGCTTATGAGTAAAACCCCTGCCGAGAAAATGAACTATTGGGATACCACCGTTCACCCGGCCAAATCCCAGGCCGAAATCCTGGAACTACTGGAGGATTTCGGCGTCGTCAACTGCCAGATCTCCCAGGGCCAGGCCGCCGGTCGATTCGCCTGGCTTATTCGGTTCGAGTGGCAGGGCCGGACCTACCACTTTATCTTTATCCCCCTGGAGTGCCAATTTCCTGAAAAAGAAAGTAGCTTCGGGGGCAAACGCCGCATTCACCAGGAGCAGGCCAAATACCAGATGGGCCGGATCGCCGTCTACTTCGTCAAGGCCATCCTGACCGCCGCCGAGACTAACCCTGATGCCCTATTCGGCTTCCTGGAACTACCTGCTATAGCCACTCATCCCGGTGGAATCCCGGCCACGGCAGCCAACTTGGACGTTAGCGGGCTGACCAGGGCTTTGCCAGAATTGCCGATAAACAATGGAGATATTTATCTATTGAGCGACAATAATGAATAATTGGATCAAGACAAGGAGGCTTACATGGTCGCAATATTATTTGAAAACAAGAAACGGCTACCGCTGCCGCAAGCGGTTGCGATGGCTAAACGAGCCTTTACCGGGGCGGAGCATACCCAGGGGGTCGTTCCCAGGATAGTAATATTCAATCCGGTTCAGAAGCCGGAAGTAAGGGAAATTGATGGGCTGTTGGTCCAGGTAGATGAAGCGGTCCTGCCGAATAGAATCCGGATCTGCGATGAAATAGAAGTTGCGGAAGTGATGTAATCTTCAGGAAGATACGAGGGGCACGAAGAAGAAAGACCGAATAATATTACGTCTGGGCCAAAGTGCCGGAGAATCTAAAAACCAAAACCCAATTGGCCACGTTGGGCCTCAAGCCCGTCAAAGGCCAACAGCCGGCGGCAACTTTCTGCTCCTATATCCGAGGCAAAAACCGTCCGACCTATTATGACCTGTACGAGGTTAGCCAGGCCGAACCCAAACCGGCCCCCACCGAGGTCCAATTAGCCGCCCTGGAAAAAGCCAGGGCCGAGCGCGACCGCCGGCGCATCTGCCAGCGCTGCGGGCACGTCTCCGGCAAACCGCTCCATTACTTCCCTTATTGCTGGCATTGCCATGACCACCTGGAAGCGGTCGAGTGGGCGCGTAAGGTCCTGGCCGAGCCGAGCGCAATCATCCTCGACACCGAAACGACCGACCTGGATGGTGAACCGGTCGAGATCGGCATTATCGACATCCAGGGCAATGTCCTGATGGATACCCTGGTGCAGGCGACCGAACCGATCAGCGCCGAGGCGGGTTATATTCACGGCATCACCCAGGAGGTACTGGCCACCGCCCCCACTTTCCCGGACACCTACCCGAACCTATGCCGCCTTCTGGGGGCCGCCTCGACGATTATCGTCTACAACGCCAGCTTCGACCGGGGCATCCTGGAGCGGGCCAGAAAAATCCACGAGCTGCCCTTTTACCCGGTGGCCGAATTCTACGAAGGTTCCAATGTCTGCAGTGGCTGGAAGGGCCTGGAGTGCGCCATGCTCTGGTATGCGCAGTGGGTAGGTGAATGGTCTGATTATTGGCGCGGCTATAAATGGCAGCCCCTTTACGGCGGCCACCGCGCCCTGGGCGACTGCCGGGCAACCCTGGCGTTATTGCACAAGATGGCTGAGGATACTTAATGAAGAAACAACGGCAACTTTCCCTTTTTGACGACCAGCGTCTCAGCCTGGAAGGCTCTATCGAACTGAGCTTGATGAGCCTCCGGGAATACGGCCAGCGATACCGCCATTGGGCTATCGCCTATAGCGGGGGCAAGGACAGCAGCGCCACCGTTACCTTCGTAGCCTGGGCGGTCAAGTCCGGCCTGGTGCCGGCCCCGGAGTCGCTCTCGATCCTCTATGCCGACACCCGCCAGGAGCTTCCCCCGCTCCGGCAGGCCGCCGCCCACCTGCTCGATAGACTGTTGATCGACGGCTTTAATGCTTATATCGTCCTGCCGCCGATGGACAAGCGGTTTTACGTCTATATGCTTGGCCGGGGCGTGCCGCCTCCCAAGAATCGTTTCCGCTGGTGTACGGTTGGACTCAAGGTCGAGCCGATGATGGCCGCCCTGTCTGATCTGCGCGAGCGAACCGACCAGAAGCTCCTGATGCTGACCGGCGTCAGGATAGGCGAAAGCGCCGCCAGAGATCAGCATATTGCCTTAAGCTGCTCCAAAGATTCAGGTGAGTGCGGCCAGGGCTGGTTTCAGGTGGCCACCGACCAGGCGGTCGCTGACACCCTGGCCCCGTTACTTCACTGGCGACTGTGCCACATTTACGACTGGTTATACTTCGAGAAAGACCGGCATGGCTACGACGTGAGCGAAATTGCGGTAGTTTACGGTGAAGAAGAAGTTCGTACCGGCTGTATTGGCTGCAACTTGGTCGATAAAGATACCGCCCTGCTCAGGCTGGTCAAAATCCCGCAGTGGTCACATCTCAGCCCGCTTCTGGAGCTAAAGCCACTTTTCCGGGAACTGACCAAAGCTAAATGGCGTATCCGTAAGAGCGAACCGGAAGTTCGCAAGGACGGTAAATATAGCAAAAACGTCCAACGCCTCGGCCCCCTGACGATGGAAGCCCGCGCCTACGGACTGGAGCGCGTGCTGGACATCCAGGCCCGGGCCGGGGTCGATTTGATCAACGCCGAAGAGGAAGCTCGCATCCGCGAGCTATGGGCGCTCAACACCTGGCCCCACGGTTGGGAAGGGACCGAGGTTGTCGGTAGCCAGGCCATCGACGCCAAGCGGTTGGCCGTCGATGAAAACGGAAATATCGCTATAGCTATACAGTCTTTATTAGTTCGATAGACATTACAAGCAGTACCAATCTATATTTTTTCTGGAGGTATTATGGGTACATATTTCGCAGTTTTGGTCAACGGTCGCGTCATCACCGACGGGGAGGGCCGGCCCTTTAGCCTGAAAGCGGCTAAAAAGGTGGTCCTTCAGTATGAAAATGCCGAGGTGGTCGAAATCCACCAGCATAACCCCCTATTCGACCTTGCCCGCCCCAGCTTGCTCCGGCATAAGAACTGGCTCAGCAATGGCTTCGTCCTGGTTCAGGTGGGCCAGATGATCGAATTGACCGACTACCCTAAAATTGGCGAGCTGGTAAATACTCTTTCTAAACAAAAACCGGTCCGGCTGCGCAAGCTGACCACCTGCCCGGCGCCCAACGAATTCAGCCTGTCAGCCCCCATGCACGTCTTTATTCCGGGCGATTTTCGACCGCCTTACCGCTGGCAGGTCAAAAACCTGGTCTGTGTCTCCGACCGGTATCTAAGGCAGATTGACGAGGATTGGACGGTTGGGAATCTAAGAGTGATATACCGCGACGGGTTTTCCGTCGTCATTGCCCTTTTCGAGGAAGGCGACCTAACGGGCGCGTGCGCCCCTATTGAGACCCGGCATAAGGAGGACCGCCTGCGCAACCTGATCGACGCGGCCCTGGGCAATACCGATTGGTAAATTTGGCATCTTAACATTATCAAATTAAAATCTTGATATAATCATAATTTATGCTATGATGAAAACACAACCACCTTATCAATTAGGCCAATGGCTACGGATCAAAATGTCGGGGGATGATAACACCCTCATTGGTGAAGTCACCGGCTACGGAGTGGCCCGTGATCACTGGACCGGTAAGGTCATAGGCGAAACCGTCATTGTGATGAACCGTCTCGGCGGGTCCGAGGTTCTCCTGGCCGATGTGGTCGAGGTCGTTGACCCGGTTGAATTGTGGCGCAAACTTTGCCCGGATAAACCGTTGCCGGAATACTTACAACGCCGGGCGACAAAATAAGGTGAGGAGGTATGACTAAATTGTACACCACCGGAGAAGCTCTTAATTACATCCAGCAGCAGATGGCCGGTAGACCCGGCCTGCAAATCCCCAACTGGACCTCTCCTACCAGTGGGGTCGGCTGGCTGCGCCTGCACCGCGAAAACGGCAACCTGGATTTCCAGGTAGATTACCAGGGCAGCCGGCCCCGGTTCGTCTATGCGCAGGAGAACCTCGACGCCTTCCTGGACGCCCTGGCTGAAATAAAAGTGGGCCGGCCCAAAGCCGATTTTTCCATGCTCACCCAGGAGCAACTGTCCACCCTGACCGCCGAGGAGATCGCCCGCCGCGCCGGTGTGGGGATCAAGACCGTCTACCTGGCTCGCATGAAAGGCGACATCCCCCGGCACAAGCCGGGCCGCCCTGCCCGGCAGGAGCAGGGGCCAGAAGATAAAGGCCCTGTCCCCTGATGCCTCAGAAAACAAAAGCCGTAGAGCCTCATCAGCTCTACGGCTTTTTGATTAAGCGACTAAAATGTGGGGACCGGACGGCGGGAGTCGAACCCGCACGCCGTTTGGCCGGCCTACTTTGGGTGCGTCACTGGTCGCGCCCTTTTCAACCGTGTGTCTGCCCCTCCACCACGTCCGGGGCCAGCGCCCCTGTCCCCACATTCCAATCGCCTAAACCCTCGCTTGCCATCTCTCGCCGGTATCCGGCCACGATCCACCACCGCATCTTTTTATAGGGCAGCCTCCGCCCCTCCCCTCGGATCATTTCATGCAACCGTCGCGGCAGCCGGACGGTAAGCTGCCGGGTTGATCCCTCTTCCGGCCACGGCTCCGCCACTGTAAATTTCCCCTGCAGTCCATCCTCGATCCAGGGCAAAACCAGCGCCGACAGGCTCTCACCCCGCTCGGTAGCCAGCCCGACCAGGGCCGCGTGGAACGAGGTCGGTATTTCGCCGGAAAACCGCCGGGTGTAGATACGGCTGCCATCTTCTCTTAAGTAGGTCCGGTCTCGCCTGGTCATAGTTTTATTATCTCAGATTTCGCCGGGTTAGCAAATTACCTGCTTCGTTTATATAGATTTTTGTCTATATATTTAACCTCAAACCCGCCTATCCCCCGCGGCTAACTGCTTCAATGTATCCGTACTAAAGATAAACCCCATCCTGCTGCCTCTGGGCGCGTATTGCGGCAGAAGAGTAAGGCAACTTCCCAATTCGGATTCCATTCTAAGAAGAGGAACCTCGGCCCTTGACCCGATCAACTTGTGCTGCTGCTGTATGATTAGTTGCCGGGACATCATTACCTTTTTTCTCAAAACTTCGGCCTGTTCCCGTAGTGCATCCTCAAAAGCGGCCAACGTGCCCATTTCATCTTCGATACTTTCCCGGCGTTTATCTTCCGGCAAAGTTACCAGCATCAACTTGAAGTTTGGGTCATAAAAACCAATCCGGCCCATGTCACCGCTTTGTAGCCATTCCTGTTCCTGCTTTAATCGGTTGGCCCGCTCGATGAAGCCGGCGACAAGCTTCATTAAAGCAGCCATCTGGACTTCGGCTACCTGAATGGCAGATTCCAACTCCTGCCTGTCTGTGCTGATTTTAACGACCGCCGCATCGACGCCGGAGAAAGCCTGGGCCAGGGCGGGGTCGAGCTTGACCTTTTTGACCATTAACAAGGGGACGATAAACGACCACCCTAACCAAACCAGCCCGGCCAGCCACACCCACCAGGCCGCCTTGAGATATAAACCGTATTCACCCGGGACCAGCCAGGCCGCGAGATTGATTGCGATATAAAGCACGATCAGGCCAATAGCTGTATATGTTTTGTTCCTGGCAACAAGAATCATGGACGCCTTCCTTCCTTAATGATTATCCCCACTTTTTTCGTCATCCCCATCACCTAAATGAAACGTTTGTATCGGCGGCATCCATTCGGCCACCGAATCGCCGGGCAGGGTGATAATATCTGGTCGCGGCAGCATGGGGGCCTGCCCTGCCGATTTTGCCCCGGCCTGAAATATCGAGGTCAGGGCAATCGTCTGCCTGGCGTTCCATTCCTCGTTGACCTGCTGGGACCTCAAAACGATCTCTGCTATTTCTCTCACCGTGTGCACCGTATCCCGGCGTCCCAGCCTATAAAGCACGAACCCATAAATCCCCAACCACATCCCCACCAGCGCCGTAGCTACAATTGCCGCTGTTACATAATACCCGGTCAGCCACAGGACCAGGGCCGCAAGGAGCGCCGTTCCGGTCACTATCCCCAAAGAAATCAATATATTTTTTGTAGTATTGTTTTTTGTCTCCGTCATCTTTCACCTTCCTTGCATTGCAATGCAATAACTAAAATACCGTTCATCTCCCCTTACGCGGGTAATTGGCGAACCTCGTTGCGATCCGTTGCGCGTTGCACTGCATATCCATAACTTTCGATAGCCTGATTGAGTGCGCTGGCAAACTCCAGTACCCGCCGGATTTTGACAAACCCTATTCCGAATTCCCGGTTGATCTCTCGTTGAGAGGCGTCCGGGTGGGTGAGGGCGTAAGCCACATGGTCCGGGTTCAATGGGTCCGGATTCCGGCCGCCGGGCAGGTTGGCCTGGTCCACCACATGATCAACGTCCTCGTATTCGGAAAAATCTAACACCCGAATCGATTCGACGCGCGGCAGCCGGGCCATATCTCGTTCCGTGACCAATGCCGCCATCAGCCGCCGAATTTCCCCGGGCTGCACCAGGAGCATATCCCCCGACCCGGTCAGCAGCTCAGCCCCGCTCCCTCCCTGGCCGGTAGCGACCCTGGCCGCTTCGGAGCTATCCACCCGCCCTACCAGCCGGGCGGTCAGGTTTCGCTTGATCGTATTGTCTCCCAACATCGCCGCAGTTGGATTCTGGGTAAGCAGGGCCAGGTGGATTCCAAATTCACGCCCCACCCCCGCCAGGGTGACGATGGGAGAGGTAAATTGCTCAGACTCCAGGAGGGCCTGAGCTTCGTCGATGCCGATAAAAAGAAGCGGCTTTTGATAACCCTGCCTGGCCCGCCGGTCCAGTTCGGCCACCGCCCACCCCAGGGCCCGGATGGCCTCGACCTCGTCGATGATGATAGGGTGAGCCAGGTGAGGCAGCCTGGACATTTCCCGCCAGGCCGCGCCGTACTTACGGGTATCGATAAGGAGCAGGTTTAACTCCCCCGGTTCGTTTTGGCTGGCCAGGTCGTAAGCCAGAAGCCGGCCCGCATTGGTTTTACCACTGCCGGTAGCTCCGGCGATCAGGATGTGGGCCGTAACCGGATTGGAGAAATCGACCAGGGCTGGACGGTGGTCGGTATCCAGCCCCAACGTGGTCCGGACTCCCCGGTGCCGGGGCAGGGCCATGATGGGCACGTTATACCAAAACGGTTCGGGCTTGGGGATCTCCAAAATCAACGTGCTTCCATCACCCCGCCGGATCCGGATTGTGCTGTTCCGGCTTAACCCGGCAGCCATACTAAGCTGGTCGCTCATTGCCATTACCCGCCGGGCGTAGGTCGCATTAATGGCCAGGGTGATAGCCCCGCAGCGAGGGCCATCGAGAAGCTGCCGAACCTGGTAATTCTGACCAGGCCGCAGCCTCATCTCCTGCCAGAGATAATTGGCTATCCCCGCCGCCGATTGATTATAAAAAGTCCTCTCGTCCATACAACTACCCTCTTATCACAATCCCATTCCCCAGGCCAGCGACCGGCCCAAAATGCCGGTGAAAGTCAAAGCTGTTTTGATTTGCCCCGCCAACTGTTGCCAGCGGGTCATTTCCATAGTCAGCCAGGCCAAAGGAAGAATAAAGGTTTGATGGCAATTCCGGTCGCTTAACTGGCAATTAAGCGATAAAGACAAGGTCATGGTCAGGTCGAATCGCCTGTGTTTCGTTTGTTTTCTCATAAAGCCATCCACCTTTATTTCGCATTATAAGCCCCGTAGCGGGGCGAAGTCGTTTTATGTACCTGTGATATATTTTTCGCCACCGCGACCCGTCAGGGCCGCCTGGCGAATTGGTTTGCCAGCCAATCGCCAGCCAGCCGCCAGCCAGCCGCCAGCCAGCCGCCAGCCAATCGCCAGTCAATCGCCAGCCAATCGCCAGTCAATCGCCAGTCATTGGCTGGCGTTACTCGGAAAAAAGTTCAAATTCGTCAGGTAAGACGAGTTTATTCCTGCCTCGCCAGACTTGCTTATCGCTATAGATAACGGTTTTGAATTGATCCAGATCGATTTTGCCATCTTTCCAGAGACGATAAAGCAGGTCAACCGCGAACTCGACAACCTCCGGCTGGGCCAATTGTTCGGCGCGGGCAATCTCATTCATCCTTCCTTGACACTCAATAGATAGGTCAAAGGTTTTCTTGGACCGGCCCGTAACATCGACACCATGCTGTCCGCCGTGCCCCGGCTTGCCTCTACCGTCCGTTTCGGGCTTATTCTTTTTACCTTTGCCCTTGCCTTCCTTCGGCGGTTCCGGTGAAATGGAAGCCACGACCGAGGGATCAATCTTCTCATCATAATCCACAAACCCATCATTATCTTTCATAATAATCTCTCGAACTTATCAGTCACCTGTCCGTAACCGCCAATAAATTGGCCGCTAAACTGCCCCCTTTCCATCTTGTACCCAATCAGGGCATGGCAGCGGGGCGCGAACTCCCATAAAGTTTTCCCTGCCCGAACCGCCTCCGGGCACTTCGCGTCCCTGACTACAGGGGGCATTATCTTGCTCTTAAACATTTCGACGCTGGCCAGGTGCTTTAGTTGTTGTCGGTTCTCTTTGGTAGTCCGATCAAATTTGACGGGCAAAATACCGGCCAGCCGGCACCTCGACCGGCTAATCTTTAGCACGGTTTGGAGCGAGGTTAAAATAGACTGGATACCAATCGACGACAGTTGGTTTAGCTCGGTCGGGATAATCAGGTAATCCGAGGCCACCATCGCCGCAATTTGTAGCAGGCCCGCACTGGGGGCGCAGTCCAATAAGATTACATCGTAATCTACCCTCGCGGCGTCCAGGGCCTCGGCCAAAACCAGGTGGCGACCCTCGACGCCGGTTAAGGTCTGCACCAACGGATCTGTCCGTTTGTGTGAACGAACAATATCCAGGTTTTTACGTCCGCTATTTGAGACGATCTCGGTTAGCGGTTTATGTAATCCCGGATCAGGATGGAGCATGTAATAAAGGTCGTCAGACGAACTCATCCCTAAACAGGCAGCGTCATTTCCCTGAACATCAAGATCGACAATCAAAACCCTTTTGCCCCGCAGGGCCAGACCGTGACCTACATTGATAGTGGTCGTGGTTTTGGCCACTCCACCTTTTTGATTGGCTATGGTAAAAATCTTCATTATATCCCTCCTGAAATGGGGTATAGTACATCCTTGAATTCCTCTGCCTCATAGGGCATAAACCACACGTGTAGCCCATTCTCGACCAGCATCATATTGTAGGCCGAATCAAACATAGCAGGCGAGCAGCCCGCCCGGACGATCCCGGCAAAACCTAATAGCGCCATCGCCGCAGCGGTCAATTCGTCTAATTTGGCCTGGATAATGGAACAGCGCTCCTCTCTGCTTGGAGGAGGGGGTTGCTGGCTAAGAGTGATTAGAATCGGAAATGGATTGGTCTGGTGGCGAAATGGACCGTTTAGGTCTTGTCCATTTAGGCCGATAATGGTAAGAAGGGTTTAGTCAAACATAGTCCACCTGTCAGCGCTATGTTCGGCTAGACCTGGTCGGTGGTGCAATCACCGGCCAGGTTATTTTTTTTGCCTGGCGGATTCTCTCCGCACTTTTAACCAGGCTAAACCTGCCTCATACGGGATAAAGTGACGCCCTGCCCGTTTGTATGCTATTCCCTTGAGAGCGCCATATAAAACTACTTGCCTGATTCTGGATTGATCGACGCCGGCGGCGTCGGCCAATTCCTGGGTAGTCCAATCCCTGGGCGGATTCGTCTCCTGGTTCATTCTCACGCTACCGTTAGTTAAGATACAGCCATCTTAACACGGTTCATTGGATTTGTCAATATAGTTGAACTGGTTTTTGGCAAAATTCATCTTCTTAATTTCCAATTTAATTCTTGACAAAACTATAGTTTTATAGTAATATATTTTTAGTTCTGAGTGATTTTCAAGCACGAAAGGAGAGATTGATTATGGAATTCGCAATGTTTCTAGCCCACGCCCGGCGGGAAAAGGCCGAGGCCGAGATTGCCTTAGCCAAGCAGGAAATCATCACGAGCAGGGTCAAAACTGCCGCCGAATGGGGCATCATTGACCGTCATGGCGACGGTAACGGCGTCAAGGGGCTTGGCTCTAATGAATCGGCTCAAGACCGGGCCATGCTCTACCACCTGGAAATGGACGAGGAGTGCGAAACCTATCGCGCTATCCGGGGCGAACTGGCCCTGGCCAAAGCCAATCTACTGCGGGCCTCGGTTGAATTAGAAATCCTGCTTGACCAGCGCAGAGATTTCGAGAACGCCCTGCGAGTGGTCGAGAATCGCAAGCAGGGCAGCCGCAAAACCAATTAAATAATCCAGGCTCGACTCCCGCCAGAGTCGAGCCTCTATTAAATAAGGGGTGATTATGGTAAGGATATTGGGCGATTTGATTAATATCAGGGATACATTGTCTTCCGTAATATCGCACCTGGAAGAAAGCGACGATATTAAATTCGCCATCATGGATGTCTCGAAAGACTATCCGGGATATACCTTTGGGGGCGTCAATATTGAGGGCCTAGATGTTGATGAGGATGGCCTATTCCAGGTCTTTGAATCGGATGAATTGGGGGACGCTATAAATTTAGCTATCCAGTTGGCTGAAGATGAAAATACCCCTGGCGTCTGGGAGGTCGTCGGCGTAATCCCCTTGACCAAAGAGATATTAGATAGATACCTGCCTAATCCTACCCTAGAGCAGATTTTGTACGAGAATTTATATGTCGCCAACAATAAAATTGATTATTTTTGATATGGACGGGACGCTGACCCCTCAACGTCCCTCCAGTACCGCCCCCTTCGAACGCGTTTTACTTCCCGGTGTTGCCGCCAAATGCAGCCAACTGCGCCAGGCTGGTATCGTCCTGACCGTGGCCAGTAACCAGGGCGGTGGAAAACGGACCAGGCCAGGCCGATTGACTTTCGGCGCAATCCAGGGCCAAATGGCCTGGCTGCGGCGAGAATTAGGCGTCAGTGCGGTTCGATACTCGATCTCCCGGCGCAAAAAACCGAACCCCGCTATGCTTATCGAGCTAATAGCCCTGTTTGGCGTGTCCACTGAAGAAACCATTTTCATGGGAGACGCCGAAACCGACCGACAGGCCGCCGAAGCCGCCGGGGTCCAGTTTATCTACGCTAGTGAGTTTTTGGTGGACGTGAGTTGTTGCGGGATATTCACATTATTCGTGATAAACTATGATAGAATATAGCGAGTTATCCAGGAGGTTGACATGCAAATCCCACTACCCGATACCGGACTGACTCTCCCCTTCGATTCTCTCACTTTCTCCGTCGTCCGCAAAGCGCCGCGCATGTTGGTTTTCGGCCAACACACTATGAGCTACGGTCCCTATGTTGGTTTCGACGCCGATATGCGGGTCTACGTCGCTCAGCACATGTATGTCGAACAGGCCGAGAAAATCGGCCTGACCGATAAAGACTTGGCCTGGATGTCCAATAGTAATTGGCTCATCCTCGGTTCCGACCAGCGAGTCACGATTGACTTTTTCCATGACCTGCTGCCGACCTGGTTCAATCTGGACATTGCCCTGGCTACTTTGCGCCTCGAATACGGTGATGACAAAGCTGCCATCCCCGTCGGCCAAATCGGTCGTTTCGAATCAGATTGCTCCGTTTACACCTGCGTCCGCAACGCCATGTTTGGCTGCCTGACAAAATTCGGCTATTCGGATTTAAGTGTGTTTAGTAGTCTGAGTCAAGGTGGAGGAGACCATTCCTGATTGCTTCGGTCAGTGTGTCTATGTCCACTCCGATGTAGAACGTATCTGGAAACTCGAATGTGGGTAATGGAAAATCACCGTCATAATCTTCATAAAGCTCAACGTCACGAAAGGCAGCCCCAAAGAGTGGGCGTCTTTCGTAGCAACCAACAAAGCCATGCAGCATCTTAGTACGGATAACACTAAACGTATAACCCCGCCCTTCTCGATTGATCGCTTTAGCCAAGCCGTTTACGGACTCGGTGTAGGCATTGGTCACACGATAATCGAAGTAGGAGAAAACCTCTTCGCGCCAGTTGGTCATTGCAGTGGTCAAGCTGCTGAACGCCGGTTTAGCCTCATTCGGGAGGCTCTTTTTCCATTCGTCGTACTGTTTGATCGCGTCTTCTTTATTGTCGGAGTCCCAAATCTCGAAGAAGGACTCCTTAAGTTCGTAGGCGGTTTTGAGGTTGGGAAACCGATCCAGCCATACCTCAAGAATGAGATGGTCTTTTGGTTCCAACTTCTTCCTTCTCCTGAGCAAGATAAAGCGGTCATTTTTCAATTGTCGCCGTTGTTTGTCGGTCAGGGATTCCCGGAGAGATTTCCTGACCGTGTTCAGGGCATCATTTCCCATTCGGACGATGTGAAACTTGTCAACCACAATCTTTGCACCGGGCAGGATTTCTTGAACCACTTCCTTGTAGCCAGCCCACATATCCATACAAACCACTTCGACCTTGCTGCGGACAAGGTTTTTGGTGATAAAGGTAGACACAGCCGCTTTTGTTCTGCGGGTAATCAGATCGAAGAGCCGCCGCCGCTTTACATCAGTAAAGATGCAGCGGTAACGACCTCCAATCTTCAATTCGTCAATTCCGAGCCAGGCAGGGGTAGCCAAATGGCCTTTCTCCTTGTCCAGCCGGGCCGCATAGCCTTTGAAAATGTTGCGGATGGTCTTCTCTTCTGCGCCCACTTCATCAGACACCTCGGTAAACTTCTTGCGGAGACACCTTTTCTCGATGTACTCAACCAGGCGATTGGTCATCAGGTGCTTTTCGTGCATATCGGGCAACGCCTGGAAGAAAGTCCCCTTACACTGGTCACATTTATAACGCTGGCGCTGGACTTCAATTCCTACCCGCTTGCCGTGTGCTGGCAAATCGAGAAAGACAACAGGCAGCCTGCCGTGCTTTTTCAGGCCAGCGAAAAAGCTACATTTGAGGCAGTGAGTTGTGAAATCAGTGTACTCAGCAATGATGAGATAGTCATTCTCGGAATCTTTAGAGTCG
>CAZUNT010000143.1:10676-18929 GCA_964622215.1 uncultured Caldilineaceae bacterium | reverse complement strand
ATGGCCCGGGCCGGCTATGAAACGCACCTGGTCACCACGGCCCGCTATCCGCAAGACCGTTACCTGCCTGCGGTTACCATCCACACTCCCCTCAACACCCGCAGCACCGGTTTCTCCCCCGACGGTCTTCACATCCGTGACTTTGGGCGCCTGCAAGCTGCCATCGCCGACCTAAAGCCCGACCTGGTTCATCTTACCGGCCCACACCTCTGGAACGTGCCCCTACTCTGGTGGCTCCGCCGCCGGGGCATCCCGGCCGTTCACTCCCTGCACGACCTGGACCCGCATCATGGCGCTGTCTATGGGCGTCTCCTCTACGGCTGGAACTGGCTGGTCATCCGCCTGGCCGACCATCTCCTGGTGCATGGGCTGTGCTATCTTAACCGGCTGCTGGCCCAGGGAGTCCCTCCCCGGCGGGTGACCCAGGTGCCCCTGCTCCATCTCTTCCTGGGCCAAACCTGGCTGGAAGGGGTCGAACATCTGACCACCCGGGTGAGCTACGAACCCTGGGCCTTGTTCTTTGGCCGGCTGGAACAGTATAAGGGGGTAGACCATCTGATCACCGCCTGTGCTATGCTTAATAATCACCAGGGCGATAGGCCGCAACTGGTCCTGGCCGGGCCCGGGTTGTTGGCCGCGCGCTGGGCCGGAGCCTTACCCCCGCGGATTGAGGTGAGAGACCGGCTCATTGGGGACGAAGAGGCGTTAGACCTGTTTTGCCGCTGCGGCTTATTAGTCTTGCCCTATCTGGATGCCACCCAATCGGCCTTGATCCCGGCAGCCTATTTTTTCCGCAAGCCGGTTGTAGTCACTTATACCGGCGCTCTGCCCGAATATGTGGAACCGGGCCGGACCGGCTGGCTGGTGGAGCCGGACCACCCGCCCTCGTTAGCCCGCTGCCTGGAGGCCGCCCTGGCCGATCCGGCTCACCTGGCCGAAATGGGGACCGCGGGCCGGGCCTGGTATGACCGGCAGCGCACTGTCGAGCAGCAGATGTTGGAACGGATGTATGACCGCCTGGTTGAGGCAGCCATTGTGAACAAATTAAGCAAAGAGGAGATTTATCAGATCAGGATAGGACGGTTATAAGGAGGAAAGTATGTACCTTGATGGCGGCGATTTGTTGTTCCCGCGCGAGTGGTCAATCCCCCAACCCCTACGGCTCCGGGACCGCTTGTATCAATTTCGCGTCGGCCTGACCCTGGCCGAGCGCCGGTTTTTGCTGGGCGCGATTGACCTGTTGCTGGTTAATGCCACTCTGATCACGGCCTTATATATCTGGGATGAATTTCCCCTTTCGGCGGCGGCCGTGGCAGCCAATTTTAAGTGGTTTATCACCCTGTCGGCGGTGTGGTTGATCATCGGCGTAGCCCTCGATATTTACAACCCCATCCGGGCCGCCAGCGTCACCCAGAACCTCCTCTACGTTGGCCTGGCCGTGCTGCTGGCCGGGTTGCTCTATCTGGCCATTCCCTGGCTCACCCCGCCCCTGGGCCGGCGGCTGCAAGCCTTCGGCTTTTTGCTTTTGGCCTTGGTGAGCCTTACCACCTGGCGGGTGCTTTACGCCCGTCTTTTCTTCCAACCCGCCTTCCGTCACCGGGTCCTGGTTGTGCCGGGAGAAACAGCTAACCAAATCCTGCTGAATGAATTACAGGCTGCCGCCCGTGAAGAGCGGGCCAACCCCTTTCGGGGTACCGGCTACGAAGTGGTGGGCCTGGTGGAAAACGGGGACACCCAGGCCGGCCAAACCCGGCTGGATATCCCCATCCTGACCGCCGCGAACCTGGTGCATGAGGCCCGCCGCCTGGCGGTTGACGAAATCATCGTCGCCGACAACCAGACCTTACCCCTCAACCTGCGCGAGGCCCTGCTGGATTGCTGGGAACTGGGGTTACAGGTTGCGCCGCTGTCGGCGGCTTACGAGCGCCTGACAGCCCGGGTGGCGGTAGAATTTGCCGTCCAGGATTTGTGCCTGGTGGCCGGCACTGCCGGCAGCACCGCCGATAGTCCGGGGCAGAGGCTGTACCGGGCTGCTAAACGCCTGGTGGATATCTTATTGAGCCTGGCCGGGCTTGTCTTTGTGGCCGTTCTCTGTCCCCTGGTGGCGTTGGGTAACGCCCTCACCTCACCCGGGCCGCTATTTTACCGCCAACACCGGGTTGGCCAGGGGGGACGGCCCTTCGTCCTGATCAAGTTTCGCACCATGAGTCCCAATGCCGAAAAAGAGGCCGGAGCGGTCTGGGCCGAGGCAGACGACCCTCGCGTTTCGCCGCTGGGCCGCTGGCTGCGGCGGATGCGGCTGGACGAGCTGCCCCAATTTATCAACGTCCTGCGCGGCGAGATGAGTGTGGTTGGCCCGCGGCCGGAGCGGCCCCAGTTTGTGGGTGAGTTAATCCACCACCTGCCCCTGTATCGGGCGCGCCACGCCATCCGGCCAGGCATCACCGGCTGGGCCCAGGTGCGTTATCGTTACAGCAATTCGGTCGAGGAGGCCAGGATCAAACTGGAGTATGACCTGTACTATCTCAAGTACGCCGGTTTCTTTTTAGACCTGCTCATTTTTCTCCAGACCGTCCCGGTGATGTTACGGTTTAAGGGCTATTGAGTATGGCTCGTATTCTATTTCTAACCCAGGTCTTGCCTTACCCCCTGAACACCGGGGCCAAGATTCGGGCCTATTACGTGCTGCGCCACCTCACCCGGCAGCACCAGGTGACCCTTGTCTCCTTCATTCGGGCAGACGACCGCTCTGAGGATATCACCCATCTCCAGGGCTTTTGCCGGGCGGTCTATCCGCTGCTAATGCAGCGGTCGTGGCTGCGCGATATGCGTGCGGTACTGGTTGCCGGCTTAACCGGTCAACCGGCCATCATTGTTCGAGATGAGATCGACGAAATGCATGCGCTGCTCAGGCGGCTGGTCAAGGAAGAGGTGTTCGACATTATCCACGCCGACCAAACCTCGATGGCTCAGTATGCCCTCTATGCCAGGTCTCACGCCGTCAAGGCCGGAGGCCGGCCCAAGATTATCCTGGATGCTCACAATGCCTTGTACCGGATTCCGGAGCGGTTGGCAGCCCACGAGCGTAATCCACTGAAGCGGCTGTTGATGCAGCGTGAAGCGCGCGCTTTAGCCCGGTATGAGGCGGAGTTATGGAGACAGTTTGATCACGTGGTCTTTGTGGCCGAGCAAGATCGCCAGGCGTTACAAGCGCACCTATCAAATGGCCGCTCCCCCTTGCCATATACCACCATCCCCATCTGTGTAGACCCCGAAGTCCAGCCGCTGATTGAGCGAGTGCCCCATCCCTGTAATATTACTCACCTGGGCACGATGTTTTGGCCGCCCAACGCCGAGGGTGTGCTGTGGTTTGCCCAAGAGGTGTTTCCGCAGGTGTCGGCCCAGGCGCCTGGGGCCCGCTTCGTGATTGTAGGCAAGAATCCACCCCCGGAGATTTGCCGTCTACCCGCCCAAATCAGTCACATTGAAGTGACCGGCTACGTGGCCGACCCGGCCCCTTATCTGGCCGAAACGGCTGTTTTTATCGTCCCGGTACGGGCCGGGGGGGGCATGCGGGTCAAAATTCCAGATGCCTGGTGCTGGGGGGTGCCCGTTATCTCGACCACGATCGGCGCAGAAGGGATAAATCTACAGGCTGGCGCTCACGCTCTGATTGCCGATACACCTGAGGAGTTATCAGCAGCCGCGATACGGGTTCTGCAAAACCCGGCTCTTGGTGAGCAGTTGCGTCAAAAGGGGCGGCAATGGGTAGAGGAGTCTTACAATTGGCGCAAAGTATATAGTCGTTGGGATGAGGTATATAGCAAACTGGATCATTATGCCCAGACTCTACCGGTTACTGGAAATAAATGAGATCTAAACCTTATCGCTGGTTAGGACTGATTCTGACTATCTCGGTACTGCTGCGGCTGGGGGTGGCCCTCTACCTGGGCGACGGGGTGGACGCGCCCTCTCTGCTGACCGACCAACGTTCTTATCACGCCCTGGGGGTGCGTCTCCTGGCGGGACAGGGTTACAGTTTTGCTCAAGCGTGGTATCCCTTCACCCCGGCCGACACGCCTACCGCTCACTGGTCCTTTTTATACCCCGTTTTTGTGGCCGGCGTCTATAGTCTGTTTGGAGTCCATCCGCTGGCCGTGCGCCTGGGGCAGGGGATGCTGGCGGGGGTTTTATTGCCGGCGATGGTCTACCGGCTAGCCCGCAGATTGGGAAGAAACGATGAATGGCTGCCTGTTATCGCTGCAGTTATGGCCGCAAGTTATGGCTACTTTATCCTCTACGCAGCCACCTTGATGACCGAATCTTTCTTTATCATCACGCTGCTCTGGTCGCTCGAGGTGAGTCTCCGCCTGGGCAACCATTGGCGCGAGGGCCGGAAAGTCCCTTTGAGTTTACCCCTCCAGTTGGGCCTGGGCCTGGGCCTGGCCGCCCTGCTGCGCCAGTCAATTTTGCCCTGGGCGCCGGTCTTATGCTTATGGCTGCTCTGGCAAGCCTGGCGGGGGCAGCAGTTACGGGCTTCGATCCGGGCGCTAGCCCTGGCCGGCCTGATTGTGCTCGCCGGCATCTTGCCCTGGACGTGGCGGAATTACCAGGTTTATGGTCGCTTTCTCCTGCTTAATTCCAATACGGGTTATGCCTTGTACTCGGCCCATCACCCCATGCATGGGGTTAACTTCCAGGAGTTTGAGGCCGCTCCTTTGCCAGATGGGTCCTGGGGCCGCTCGGAAGCGGAATTGGATCGAGAGTTGCTGCGGCTAGGTCTCCAGTTTATGCTCGATGACCCCCAACGCTATGTATTACTTTCACTGAGCCGGGTGCGAGCCTTTTTTGAGTTCTGGCCCACGCCCGATACGACGCTGCTGCACAACCTGGGCCGGGTCGGTTCGTTTGGCCTGCTGCTGCCGTTCCTCCTGTACGGTTTGTATCTGGCCAGTCGAAACCGGCGCTTCGTTACCCAAAATTCTCTACTGCTGCTCTTTGCCGCCTTTTATACTCTGCTCCATATCCTGACCTGGGCTATGGTGCGCTACCGGCTGCCGGTGGACGCCGTCTTGATCCCGTTTGCCGCGCTGGCCCTGCTCGATCTTTACGCTCGGGCCAGGCGCTGGCTATCCTTCACCGGCACGAATCTGTCAGAGGAAACCTATGGAACTTAAATTTTACCTGTCGACCTTGTGGAAATGGAGCTGGTTGATCGTTCTTTCTACTATGGTAGCGACCGTTTCCAGTTTTTGGGCCACCACCCGGATGCCGCGCATCTACTCCACTTCGACCACCCTGATGGTGGGCCGCTTTACTCAAACCGCCGACCCAACGGGCCAGGACTTCTACATCAGCCAGCAACTGGCCCAAAGCTACCTCGAGTTGATTCGCCGGCAGCCTGTTTTGCAAGGGGCCATAGATACGCTGAGTTTAGATATACCCTGGCAGGTTCTGGCCGGACAGGTGAGCGCCACCCTCGTCCCGGGAACCCAATTGATCCAAATCACGGTCCAGGATACCGACCCGGCCCGAGCCAAAACCCTGGCCGATGAGATGGCCCAACAGCTTATCCGGCAAAGTCCCACCCCGGTTGAGCAAGACCAGAGCCAGCACCGCCAATTCGTCAGCCAACGGCTAGGGACCTTACAAGCCCAAATCCAGGAGGCGGAGCAGCAGATTAAAGAGTTGGAACAGCGGCTGGCCCTGGAAAACAGCGCCCGGGGCATTCAGGACATCCAGAACCAGATTGAAACCTTACAGCAAAAGGTCTCCACTTGGCAGAGTAACTACGCCGATTTGCTCAATTTCTATGAGGGCAGTCGCACCAATTATTTGAGCGTGGTTGAGCAGGCCACTGTGCCGACGACCCCGGTCAGCCCCCGGGTTGAATATTTCCTGCTGCTGGCCGCCGCCATTGGCTTTAGCCTGGCTGCAGGCGCCGCCTTCTTGTTGGAATATCTGGACGACACCCTCAAAACCAAGGAAGATGTCGAACGGGTGCTCAAATTGTCCACATTGGGCACTATCACCCGTGTTCCCAAAGTCCGGCAGCCCTCAGATAGCCTGGTGATGCTCCAGGCCAATTATATCCCTATCACCGAGGCCTACCGCATGCTGCGCACCAACCTTCAGTTTGCTACCCTCAACCAGCCCTTGCCCAAAATATTGGTCACCAGCGCCAGCCCCGGCGAGGGCAAAACTACCACCGCCTGTAACCTGGCGATTACTATCGCTTATGGCGGCAAGCCGGTCATTCTGGTTGACGCCGACCTGCGCCGGCCCTCACTCCATCGCGTCTTTGACCTGTCCAATCAGGTTGGCCTGACCAGCCTGCTGCTGGACGAATCCTTACCCGTAGAGGCCGCCCTGGTTGACGCAGCCGTGCCCGGCCTGCGGTTACTGCCCAGCGGCCCGCTCCCGCCCAACCCGGCCGATATCCTCAATTCAGAACCAATGCAGCAGCGGCTGGCCCAGTTACAAGCCCTGGCCGGGGTGATCATTTTCGACACCCCGCCCATCCTGGCCGTAGCCGATACGGTGATTCTGGGACCCCTGTGCAGCGGCGTAATCTTGGTGGTAGACGCCGGGCAGACCCGCTGTGAGGTGGTTCGCCGCGCTAAAGAAACCCTGGAACAAGTTAATTTAAAAATTTTTGGGGTTGTCCTCAATAAACTCTCAACCCGCCAGGCTAAGGGTTATTACCACTACGATTACTATTCTCACGCCAGCAGCAGAGGCCGGCCGAAACAATCTAAGAAAACTACTCAGATTCACCGGTCCGCGTTGTGGGGACAACTAACCCAGCCCCCAACCCACCAGGCCGCCGGTAATGGCCATGGCCCGGCCATTGACGTGGTTGAGGAAGAAGAAAAAAGGACCTAACCAGGCTGATGACCTATGGCTCAAACATCACCTCTTCATCGCCGTAGCTGCCCCTATCTTGGCCTACAGGCTGACCGAGCCTCAATTTTCCTTGAACCTGCGCTCGAGCATCGCTGCTTTGTCAGTCTCAAAGGCCAACAGGTTGACCTGGAACAGCAGACAGCCTTCTGTTTGACCCCTGACTTTGAAAGCTGTTCTCACTTTGCCGCGCCGGCAGCCACCGCTGGGACGCGCCCCAAGCTAAAAGAGGCCAACGTTTACCCGCCGGCCCGGCCCAGGTTATCTCTTTGGGCCTGGCTGGATGGCGTGTCGAAGTTACAGGTAGCCGCTTGGCTCGTTACCCTTATCCTGGTCGGGGTAGCTGTCTATTTTTATCTCAATATGCGGCGGTCACTGGTGAGTATAGTTCCCCCTGCCACCGCCAGGCCGCCGGTCGTGGCAACGCCCATCCCTTCACCCTCGCCCGTCGCTACCGCCACTCCCACCGTTGTCCGGCATAACGACTCACCCACGCTAAATTCCACCTCGCTGCCGCCCCTGCCTACGGTAAACCTACCACCCGGACAAATTCAGGTTGCCCTCTACCCGGCCGGCAACGCGGTCGGCTGGGTGTCGAGCGCCGATCCACTTAACCACTTTGGGGATCGCAATTTGCATGTCGGCCGCTATGAAGGCCAAACTTATTATGGGGCCATGCAGTTCAATCTGGCTTCTATCCCGGTAGGGTCCAAGATTGAAGAGGCAACTTTAGAGCTAATGGGCCTGAGCGCCGAACACCTGGGCAGCCGCGGCGCTTGGAGCCTGCGCCTCTTGAGTCCGGCGGCAGACAAAAATTGGGGCAATGCTACGTTCAGCCAGATTCAGGAGGCAGAGGCGCTCGACACTATTTTGCCGGAGTTGCAGCCGGGCGACTTGGGAGTACGCCAGCCTAATACTTTTACCTTTGCGCCCGTTCACCTGGCCGAACTGGAACGGCGGCTGGAAAGCGGATTGATCTCGTTTCGCCTTGATGGACCTGGTCAGGGTCAGGATAACCTCTTTACCTGGGATACAGGTTACGGCGGTGGATTTGGCCGGAGGCCGATGTTGCGCGTAGTCTACCAACTACCGCCAACACCGACGCCGGTGGTCGTGGTGGACCTCCCGGCCACGCCTACCCCCGCCAATGCGGTTACAGCCGCGGCTCTGGCCGCCACCGCTACTTATGAGGTCACCGCCGTCGGTACGCCTACCCCTCTGCCAACCAATCGGATCACAGTCACACCACCGGTGGTCGTAACCCATACCCCCAGGCCAGACAATGCGGCCACCGCCGTTTGGTTGGCTGACCTGGCCACCGCCGAAACCTTTCTGTATGGCACCCCCACC
>CAZUNT010000143.1:0-10576 GCA_964622215.1 uncultured Caldilineaceae bacterium | reverse complement strand
CCACTGCCACTGCCACGCCGCGGCCTATCCCGGTGGAATTGATCGGTAAAATTGCTTTTCTTTCAAATCGGGGTCTGGAGGCGGGCGAGGAACCGCTGGTCTATGTGATAGACCCGGATGGCAGTAATCTGGCCCTGCTGACCGAGCACTGGCCTTATGACCTGGCCTGCGCTCGTGATGTCTATTCAGCGGATCAACGATTCCATGTCTTTGCCAAGAACATTACCCGATATATACGCTTGGAGACTCAACTTGAGGAGGTGCAAGTCATTCCAGAAGAGATGCCGGCCATATTTTGGTACGACGCCTACTACAAAACTGAGGAACAGGTAACTCGTTTTGGAGCAGGCTACGCTTATCAGGCGGTCTGGTCTCCCACCAGAGAACAGATTGCCCTGGTTTCTAACGACAGCGCTGATGACGAAATCTGGGTAGTCAATCGTGATGGGAGTAATTTATTGCAATTGACCGCCAGCAATGAGGCTTTTAATGGACGTGAGATCGGTAAAGATACTTTTGTCCCCGAAGTAAACCGCCATCCTTCCTGGTCGCCTGATGGGTCAAAGATTGTTTATTGGACAAATCCCACCGGACCCCGGCAAATTTGGGTGATGGATGCCGATGGCAACAACAAATACAGTTTCAGTCGCACCGGCTTCGACGATTGGGACCCGGTCTGGATCAAGTACACCGATCCACCTCCCAATCCGCTGACCCCCTGAAGGTTCAATTTTATTTATCCCAATTTTAGAAGAAAACCGGGGTAAAACTATGGAAATTCAAACCAAAATCCGGGACTATGTGGCTAAAAATCTACTTTTTAGTGATGATGGCTTTAGGTATGATGACGATGCCTCCTTCCTGGAAGAAGGTATTGTTGACTCTATGGGTGTGTTGGAACTGGTGTTATTCATTGAAGAACAGTTTGGCGTGACAATTGAGGATACAGAGCTTACGCCAGATAACTTCGACTCGGTGAATAAATTGGCCAATTACATCCAACGCCGCCTCTCCGTGCCTGCTTGACGGCAAGCCTTTAAGCTATTTTTTTGGTTGAGTGGAGACAGAGAGGTCCCAAATTCAATGAGGTGCAATCATGAATACGAGTGACTACTTATTACAGGTAGGCGAAGACCAACGTACTGCTATCATCATTGGACATAAGCAGTACAGTTACCGTGACTTAAAAAATACCGCAGCATGCATCGCTCAGAATTTACTGGCTGCCGGGGTGCAGCCAGCTGATCGAGTCGGATTGATTGGCGTAAACTCGCTCTTTTGGGCAGCCGCTTACCTGGCTATCTTAAAGCTTGGTGCTATAGCTGTACCCTTTCCTATAACCCTAACACCCACTGAATTGCAGGCCAGGCAGAGCTTTGTTCAGTGCAAAGCAATTTGTCTGGATAAGCGATACTACCAGCGCTTGCAGATTAGCTTGCCTGACGACCTGCACCTGGTATTCGAGGGTAGCCTCAAGGATTTAGGCTCAGCTCTATGGGAAGCAATTCCAAGCGAGGGGGATGAGCCAGATGATGCAGTTTTTTTGTTCACCTCTGGTACCACTGCTCGCCCCAGAGTGGTCCGGTTAACGCATCGCAATATTCAGGCTAACACAAACTCCATCATTAATTACCTCGACCTAACGTCTGACGATCGTATTATGGCCATTCTGCCTTTTGACTATTGCTTCGGCACCTCTCTGCTACACACCCATCTGCGCGTGGGGGGACTACTGGTCTTAAGCCGATTTCTTTATCCTGAAGCGGTGTTAGATTTGATGGAAGCAACCGAATGTACTGGTCTGGCCGGGGTGCCTTCCATCTATCAGACTTTGCTACGGAATACCACCTTTCCCAAACGAGACCTCAAGTCATTGCGTAAAGTACAGCAAGCGGGTGGTAAGCTACAGAATGTGTTAATCAAAGAACTGATCCTTGCTGTGCCTCAGGCCAAAGTTTTTATTATGTATGGACAGACAGAGGCAACGGCGCGACTATCTTATCTTCCCCCCGATTTGTTGCCCACCAAACTGGGTTCCGTAGGACGAGGGATTCCCGGTGTAAATCTGTGTGTCATGAGTGAAAATGGGACAGAAGTTAAGCCGGGCGAGGTGGGCGAGATTGTGGCTAAGGGAGATAACATTTCGCCTGGCTATCTGAACGATTTTGAAGCAACAGCGAAGAAATTTAGAGAGGGGGCTTTGTACACAGGCGATCTGGCTACTGTGGATGAGGATGGGTTTATTTATATTGTGGATCGCAAGGACGATTTTATTAAGTCGTATGGACATCGGGTTAGCAGTCAGGAAATAGAAGCAGGCGTACTTGAGCTATCAGAGGTGGTGGCTGCGGCTGCTGTGGGTGTACCCGACCTAGTTCGGGGTGAGGCCATCAGAGTGTATGTTACCTTACGTACCGACTCTAAGCTAACCCCGGAGCAAATTATTTCGCATTGCAAGCAGCGGATGGCGTCCTATATGGTACCACACGATGTAGTGGTCTTGAAAAGCTTGCCTTTAAACGAAAACGGTAAGGTGCTCAAGTCGGTGCTTAGACAACAAGCTCTGGAAGAACACGACGTTCAAGTAGCGCAAGTAGGATAGGCCATGCGTGGAATCGCCGGCATTGTCAATTTGACCCGTTTTAATCCCATACCCAAAGGAAAGGAATAGCGACGATGGCATATTATCTCCTTAAACGTTTATTGGCTTCATTTATATTGTCACTCTTGATTATAGTCGTCAGTACAGGACTCCTCGGCAGAATAATCGCCAATGTTGCGGCTGGGGCAGGCCAGGTAAAGACCCTGGATAGAAACCTGGAACCGGTAGTCATCGAGGGGAACAAGGTTGCTTCCCTCATCGGGTCTCCGGTCAGTTATCTGTTTGTCTATACCTATAATGGAGTCACCTGGGGGGGGCAAATCCCGATCCAGGTGGATGAAATAACCATAAATGGCGACTATACCGCCGTTGAGGATGGTTTGCTGGATGCCGATGACGAAATTGTGTTTATGGCCAAAGATTTGGGTGATCACGCACCAAATCCAGCCTCGCTGACGGCGACTTTACCTATCAGCGACGCCTGGTACGAAATTGAAGTGACCGACCCCCTCAGTCCGACCAAAAAAGGTTGGGCTTACCTGGTTCGCTCCAGTAGTCTGCCAGTTTCAGCCAGTAGTGATTATGTCAATTATATTATGGGTATGCAACGTGTCACTACTAATCGGTATGGTGTGGGTTTCACCACTACTTATGCCGGGCTAGATTATCTCAATCTCAATGGGAGCGGCAATATTCTGGATAGAACCAAACTGCGGGTCGTTGTGGCTACTTCTATTCTTACAACCTCCCTTACCGAGGGTGATCTAAATAATGATGTAGAAATCATTTTGGTTAAAGATGGGCCAATACGGGTGATTGTTGAACAAAAAGTGTCTGCTACTCCTGGCGGTCTTGTGCCGCTACAGGCCAGTCTGAATCTAACCCATTTGGCATATGCTTCATTATTGCAGTCAACCGCCAACATTAGCTTCACCATGCCTGGGTTTATTGACATCACCGGTGTGCGTGCGTCGGTTGACCTCAATAGTGCTGCCGTTGGGGCCAAATTCTACAATGCCCATACCGCGCCAGGAGGTCTCACTATTAACGGTAGCCCGGACGAGGTAGCGGCGACTCCGTTGAGTAACTGGGGCCAGGTTAGTACCACCACGGGCCGTCTGATTCAGGTTGCCAATCCTGCCTCGGCTACACCGCCGGGTGGTCTCCAAAAAAACTATTATTGTGATGATAACTCCAATTCGGGGGCTTTTGAGTGCGATGGCACGCCGAAAACAGGGGATAACGTTTCCTATGGGGATAGCGGCCTCTGGATTGAAGGAGACATGAACTCGGCGTTTACGCTTGACAGCGCCCTCTTTGTTCTGACGCCTGCTACCGATGGACCGGACAATGTGGGAACAACTTACGCTAATTATTTTTTCAACCCCCTCCTTGCTGCAGTAGGTTTTCAAGGAGGGAATCCTATCAGCCCAATTTTTATGCCAATTATTTTGAAAAATAGATAAGTGATTAAAGAGGCTAAACGATGCAACGATCAATCCCAATTTTATGGGGCGTGGTCATTATCCTGCTGATTCTAAATTTACTACTGCTCGATACCCTCAACCTGGCGCGGCTCACTGCGGTTGAAACCCTCAGCAAAGTTGAAACGACCCTGGACAGTTTGTCTAACGAGGTGATAATTTATAACCTCAAAGTGAACCAGGCCGTGCCGGTGAAGGTAGATGTGCCTTTTAACCGCACTATGGAGATTCCCATCAACACCGTTATCCCGATTGATCAAGAGTTAACTGTCCCCTTTCCACTAGGGGGAGGAGAAGTTGAGCTTGATGTGCCCATCAAAAGCGAGTTTCCTATAGACACAGTGGTGCCCATCAACTTTAACGAGACGCTCAACATTGACACAGTGGTTCAATTAGATACAACCATGCCGGTTGAAATTGACCTCGCTCAGACTCCATTGGCCGACTATCTCAAACAGGCCAGACAAGACCTCAGCCGCCTGAGAAACAGGCTGGCTCTACAGGGTACATGGGGAGCAGTGGGGGAGGAAATTGTTGTTGCTGGGGCTAAGGACGAAACTCAGGTTCATCCTGAACTGACTTCTGCCAGCAATTCCACACCACCTCAAGTTGTGCCGGTAGAAACCGGATTCACTACCCCCATTCCAACCGAGAGTTTAGAATCGGATCAACCCAAGGTTTCTACCTTAACGTTGGCAGGTGAGGTGCCCCAACCTGACCCTATTTTGGAACAGGCTGCTGATTCAGGCTTATGTGGACATGCCTATTGGCCCTTGTCCCCCGGCGCGAGGTGGATATTTAATAGCCCAGATACCAGTTACAGCCTCTTGGTGGATAATATTGCCAATAACCAGGTTGAGTTGAGCACTGCATACGAAAATCAAGAGTTTCACTTTAGCCTGGTTTGTTATCAAGAGGGCTTAGGTGGTAGTTTCTTGGGCGACATGCGCCGCATCACCGCTTTAGGCCACTTGAACTTCAGTAATCCACGCGGCATGTTTTTACCTCATCCTACCGTAATGGAAACTATCGGGAGGCCATGGACACAAGAACACGATGTCACCGGTACAGTCGAGGCTAACCAGGGTGATAAGTTGGTAATTGGCCATATTAGCCGGGGACGGGCGATAACAACTTACACGCCCATCGGCTTTGAGTCCCTGGAAACGCCGTTAGGATCGCGAGAGGCGTTGCGCCTCGAACAAAAATTGAACCTTGAACTTGAACTTGTTTTTGACTTAGGCAGCCAGCTCATACAAGCTACAGAAATTGTAGAATTAACCAATATTTACTGGTTTGCCAAAGGTATAGGGCCGGTAAAGGTACATTGGCAAGGCGGCGCTATTCAACAGGATTTTAAGATTGGCGATAAGCCTATTAAACAACAAGTTTCTGTGCCGGCCCTGGCTGAAGAGCAGCTTGTCTTTGTGTGTGTTCTGCTTGAAGGAAAACCCTCTAAATGTATGGGTCTGGCCGACCTTTCTCAGTCTGATTTGACGGTTCCACCCGAGTCTGAATTGGTCATACCAGGTTTCATCTTTCCTGATGATAGTGGTCAAAATGACAATTTTACCAACATAGGCGCAGCAACTCCTGAAGCATCAGCAAAGTCATCACCACAAGCAGAGCCAACAACAACCGGCAGTGATAACGAGCAACTAGCCTTGTTAGATTACCTAAAGGCGGTAGCTAACTTGGGCGAAAAGATTACCGAGGCTGGACAAGAATTTGGGCAGGATGCGCTTGCTTATCGCAATGGTGAGTTGACTTTGGAAGAATTTCAGGACAAATTCTTGGCATTTGTCCCTAAAGTTAAGGGAGCTATCCAGGAAATTAACCAATTTACGCCTCCCCCTCAAGCACAAGCATCTCACCGTAAGCTGATTAACGGATTGAACCAATGCAACGAAGCTATTGAACTGATGGACAAATGGTTTGGTTCGTTTGATAGTGGCACCAAAGAAACCGCTGCCTTTTTGGTAGCAAGTTGTACGGATCAGGTGAACGCAGCTAGAGATGAATTGGAGATGTTGGTCAATAAGAATTGACTTGTTACAGTTCCCTACTTATAGAAGGCTTTGACGAAAAGTAACTTATCCTCCTGTGCCCGCCAGGTTTGGAGGATAATTTTACCTCAATTTGATGAGTATACGATTGCCCTAACGGTCATTCCTGCCTGTATAGAAGGAGTGGCCGTTTTTTTTGTCGCTGTTCAAAATTTCACAGTAAAATTAGAAAATCGTTAGAATTACCTTAGTCGAGCGGAATCTGTACCGTAATGCGGGTTCCCTGGCCTGGCCGGGAATCCAAATCAAAGGAGCCGGCCAGCAAAGCGGCTCGCTCCCGCATGCTTCTTAAGCCATACATCTCCAGTTCAACCTTGGGAGTCACCACAAAGCCGGAGCCGTTATCGACGATTGAGAGTGTGACCTGGTGGGCGGTTTGGGTTATTGAAACAAACACTTGCACCCCGGGAGCATGCTTGAACACATTCCACAAGGCTTCCTTAGCAATATAATAAAGATTTTCACGTTGATACAACGAAAGGTTTAAACTCGGATCGGCCGCCAATTCAACCGCCAGGCCGTACTGTTCGCGCAGCAGGGTACAATGAGCCACCAGCAGTTCGGTCAGGGTTTTATCGGTGAAAATCGCCGGATGAAGATTAGCTACCTGTTCTCGTATCTCCTTCAGCACAGTTTGGGCGAGTTGGTGGATATGTAGTACAGGCTCGCGGATCTCGGTTGTGGTTTTGCGGTCAAGCAGCCTGAGCGCAGCCTCAGCCGCCATACCGATGCTATAAAGGGTTTGGTTAACTGAGTCGTGTAGCTCCCGGGCTAATCTGTGCCGTTCCTGTTCAATTGCCAATTGCTGGTTTAAGGCATGCAGACGAGCATTATTAAGGGCTAAAGCGGCCTGATCGGCAAACAGGGTCATCACGCGGTTATCTTGTTTGGTAAAACGTGACTCTCGTTCAGACCAGATCAACAGCACCCCCAGGTCTTTACTCTGAATGGTCAAAGGAGCGCAAACTAAAGCCTCAACCGGTTTGGGGTGTAGGATGGCCCGGATAGAGGCAACCCGGCCATCATCTCCAGCCGGACTGCGTATTTGAGTGGTATGAGTGGCTAGCGCCAATTCGGCCAGGGAGCCTTTGAGCGGAAGTTGCAAGTTGGATTGGATATGCAACCGGGACTCGTCTAACGGGCTAACTTCAAGCCAATGATAATTTTCATCCAGAATAGCTACCTCAAACTGTTGACCCTCTTCGTTTAGCAGTAAAACTGCTGCTCCGTCGGCCTGAGTGAGGTGCTTGGCCTGGATCATAATAAACTCTAGCAAATTGCTTAGCTTTGTTTCCGTAACCAGGGCGCGAGTCACGGAGAGGACACCCCAGATTTCGGCCAGCAGGCGCTTCTCGTTTTCAGCCAGGGTCTCGATCAGTTTTTTACGTTCGCTAATATCAACGGTGCTAAAGCAGACGCCGGTGACCTGACCATCATTGCCAAAAACAGGGTCGTAGATAAACTCGAACCACATTTCTGCTTCATCGACCAAAAACTTCACTTCCTGGCTAACCGGCTGGCCCTGCCGGGCTTGCTCAAGATTCCGCTTGAGTTCATCTAACTCCGCTAAAGTGATATATTCGTAGATAAAGTGGCCCTCGCTCAATTTTTGACCTAAAGTGAGTTGAATACCATAATCGGCTGTTCTATTAAATGCCTGAATCCGGTAATTCTCATCCGTTAAGATAAAGACCTGCCGGCTGTTTTCTAAAATAGCCTTCAGATTTGTTTCTGATCTGCGCAAAGATTCTTCCATCTGCTTGCGACCGGTAATATCAAAGGCAGTACCTATAGCGGCTACTTCACCCTCAAATTTGATCAGCCCCAGCTTTACCTCAAGCCAGCGTTCCTCATGATTTTTGGTCAGGATTTTGATTTCATACCGCTGAGGGGCGGCCTCGCCCCTTAAGCGAGCGCTGCCATGTTCTTTAACCAATTCGCGGAAGTCAGGGTGAATTATTTCCCAAAAGCCCATAGCCAGCAATTCGGCCTCGGTATAGCCGGTAAGCGCCATTGTAGCTGGGTTAACGTAGCAATTTCGGGATTGTTGGTAAATAAAAATAACCGCTGCCGTAGTTTCGGCCAGGGTGCGAAATTTTATTTCACTGTCCCGTAATTCCTGCTCTACTTTTCGACGTTGGACAATCTCTTTTTTTGCCTGGTCGTAGAGGCGGGCATTTTTGATAGCTACGGCGGCTTGATTAGCCAGTTGCTGGGTTAAGGCCACTTCGTCAATCGTAAAGACACGTTCAGCCCGGCTATCGGCAATTTCTATCAGGCCGATCACATCACTCTGTGCTTCCATGGGAAGTAGGAGGATAGTCTTAAGCTGGTTAGCCGCCTGCATATAAGCCCATTCAGCCGAAGCAGGGTCAAGCTGGCTCACGATCCTTTGCTGGGCCCGTTTTTGGCTCAAAACCCATTCCACCAGGGCACAATCGATCGGGTGACCAGCCTCAACCGGGTTATTGACCACTCTCTGCTCACTATTGGGTATAAATTTAGCTTTCATCGAGATGGTCTCAGTCCGTTGATCCCACTCATAAAGGACGCATCTTTCAATGTCTAATAAGTTGGCAATTTCTACAGCCAGTTTATCCAGGATAAAATTTAAATCCAGGCTTGAGGCAATCGTCGCTCCGATATACTGCACGGTCAGCAAAAAGCGATTTAACTCTATCGCTTTTTGTTCAGCCTGGGTTCGCTCCCGCAACTCTTGTTGTAATTGACCATAGAGGCGGGCATTCTCAAGGGCAATAGCAGCGGCATGGGTCAGAGGTTGCAACCGGGCTACATCTTGCGCCGAAAAATGATGAGGGGTGTGGCTATTTAGCCGGAGCAGACCGATGACCTGCTGGTGGAGAACGATAGGGGCAGCCATAAAGGAGCGAATCCAAGCTGAACTGGGGGTAGTCATCCAGCGCGGATCCTGCTGCACATCGGCTACAACCACGGGTTGTCGTGATTGGATCACTTCAGCATCGAGCGGAAAACCGGTTAGCTGTTGTTCTAAGTTGCTTAACAAATCCGTGTTGTCAGCAGGTTCATACCCTTGCCAGCGTACCAGGTGCATCACTTCATTCTCAATCAAAACGATGTTAGCGCTATCGCAAGGCACCACATACTGTATCTGTTTTAGGATTTCATCCAACACCTTTGTCTGATCGGTTTGCGAGGTCAGGGCGAGAAAAGCCTGGGCCAGGGTTTCGGCCAGCAAGCGTTGTTCTTGCTCCACCACCACCACCCGTTCACGTTCAGCTTCGGATTTGACTTGTTGGCGACGTCCATGGTTCCAAACAAGCAGCAGCGCCAGAGCCGCCAGGGTGGTCAGGCCCATTGAGACATATACCCCCCATATTCCTACCCGGATGCCGGTGGCCTCCAAGATTTCAAGTAAGGGGGTCGACAGGCCGATCACCCAAACCTGCTCGCCTATGGATACAGGCGTCCAGGCCGCTATCTCCTGGCCCTTTTCTGGCAGCCAGATATACCAGCCTACACCTTCCCTGGCCTGCATGACCGCTTCGGTCATCTCTTCATAGTGGCGGGCCCCCTTCTGCTTTTGCAAGGCAAAAATTTCGGCCATGCTCTTACCCAGGTATTCGGTGGGGACATCATTACTCGGATCGAAAACGATGTGATCCGGGGTATAAATCCAGGCGTCGCCATGTTCTAATAATCGCACCGGAACTATAAACTGCTTAAATATCTCCTGTTCAACCTCGGCTATATCTACCCGGCCATGGCTTTTGAGTTGATCGGTTGCATAACTTTTGATGCTGTGAGCCAGGGTTTGAGTAATTTCTAATTGGGTCTGTTGATAAGTTAAAGTGGTGGCTTCGATGAGAATTTGAGATTGGTACCAGATCAAGTACCAGCTAAACATAATGAGCAGGATCGTTACTCCTGGCAGAATGAAATATTGCCTGAGGTAGATACTTCGATACTTCTCAGAAAGGCTATATTTCGCCTGATTTTGGGCGCCGGTTTCACCATTTTTACGCTCTTTCATGGTTTCTCTCCGAGGGTGTCTTATCACCCTGGTTAATCATGCCCCAAAGTATTTAACATGTTTAAAAGGAGATATTCTTATTATCCGACCTTTTTGTTATTTTGCCAATGGTACTTGCTGCTTAAATTTTAGGCCCACTATGGGTTTCAAGGGGCTGCCAACAAGAGAGAATCATCCTTCAAAATAAAGACATTACTCAACTTTCTTCTTCTAGAATATTTGCGAAATAAAGTCCAAAATGATAGCATTTAGTGGTGTAGTAGAATAACGAAAAGGTAGTTTTTTATTTTGGATTTACGATTTTGGATTTACGATTAGATTGTTAATTCCAAGTTCGCTCGGCTCAAATCTCATATCTCATATCTCACATCTCACTAACGCTGCCTGGTACACCCTCCGCAGGCCCACCACA
>CAZUNT010000142.1:0-18947 GCA_964622215.1 uncultured Caldilineaceae bacterium | reverse complement strand
CCATGTAAAAAGTTGTCCACAGACGCAAAGCGCGCAGATTACACAGATTAAATTTAAAAATCTGCGAAATCTGTGCAATCTGTGGATTTTTAGAGAGAGAACTTCATGAAATACCGTGATCTCGTCCAGTTCGATCCTATTGAAAGTGTGGTGCAGCTCCGCGCCGCCGACGAGCGAGCCGAAGCCGAGCGGCTGGTACGCACCTACGTCATCTCCGAGCGGATGGCCGAACTGTTGGAGCGACTGGTCATTCCCCAATTGCAGCATTCCACCCCGGCCGATAACCGGGGCCTGTTTATCGTCGGCAATTACGGCACCGGCAAATCCCACCTGATGTCGGTGTTGAGCGCCATCGCCGAACACGCCGACCTGGCACCTCACCTGACCCACCCCGGCGTTGCTCAGGCTGCCTCCAAAATTGCCGGGCAGTTTAAAGTAGTCCGGGCCGAGATTGGCACGACCACGATGCGCCTGCGCGACATCCTGCTGGGCCAGTTGGAGTTAGCCCTGGCCGATCTGGGCGTCAGTTACACTTTCCCGTCCATCGACCAGGTGTCCAACAGCAAGGATATGTTGATGGAGATGATGGCCGCCTTTGATCAGCACTACCCCGGCCTGGGCCTGCTGTTGGTAGTGGATGAGTTGCTAGAGTACCTGCGCTCCCGCCAGGACCAGGCCCTGGTGCTGGACCTGAGCTTCCTGCGCGAGTTGGGCGAGGTCGGTCGCAACAGCCGCTTCCGCTTTGTGGCCGGTATCCAGGAGTCCCTTTTTGACAGCCCTCGCTTCCAGTTTGTCGCCGACGCCGTGCGCCGGGTCAAGGATCGCTTCGAGCAGGTGCGTATCGCCCGCGAGGACGTGGCCTTCGTGGTGGCCGAGCGGCTGTTGAAAAAGGACGACCGCCAGAAGGCGCTGATCCGCCAGCACCTCCACCCGTTCACGCCCCTCTACGGCCAGATGGCCGAGAAAATGGACGACTTCGTCCGCCTCTTCCCTGTTCACCCGGCTTACCTGGAAACCTTCGAGCGCATCTACGTGGCCGAAAAACGGGAGGTACTCAAGACTCTCAGCGCGGTCATGCAGAACCGGCTGGACCGGGACGTGCCTCGCAGTGAACCCGGCCTGATTGCTTACGATTCCTACTGGACGGTCCTGCGGGAAAACGCTTCCTTCCGCAGCCTGCCGGAGATCAAAGAGGTCATCGACAAAAGCCAGGTGTTGGAAGATCGGGTCAACCACGCCTTACCCTACGCCGCTTACAAACCGGCGGCGCGGCGGCTCATCCACGCTCTGAGCGTCCATCGCCTGACCACCGGCGACATTTATGCCCCGCTGGGCGCGACCGCCGAGGAGCTGCGCGACGACCTGTGCCTCTACCTGGATAACTTGCCCGAACGCGACGCCGATTTCCTCAAAACCAGCGTCGAATCGGTGCTGGAGCAGGTGGTCAAGACGGTCAGCGGCCAGTTCATTTCCTTCAACCCCGACAACGGCCAGTATTACCTGGATTTGAAAAAGGACATCGACTTTGACGCCCTGATCGAGCAGCGAGCCGCCAGCCTCGACAGCAACCACCTGGACCGCTACTACTTTATGGCCCTGAGCGAGGTGATGGAGTGTCCCCAGGCCACCTACGTGCCCGGCTTTCGCATCTGGTTTCACGAGGTCAAATGGCGGGAGCGGCGGGTACACCGCCCTGGCTATCTCTTTTTTGGCGCGCCTAACGAACGTTCCACCGCCCAGCCGCCGCGCGAGTTTTACCTGTACCTGCTCCAGCCCAACAACCCGCCTGCCTTCCGCGATACCCACCAACCCGACGAGGTCTTTTTCCGCCTGGCCCGGCCCGACGCCGATTTCGAAGCCGCCCTCAAACGTTACGCCGGGGCGCGGGAGATGGCCGGCGCGGCCTCCGGCGACAACAAGCAACAATACGAACGCAAAGCCACGGGCCACCTGCGCACCCTGCAAAGCTGGCTGCGCGACAACCTGGCCCGGGCTATGGACGTAACCTACAAAGGCGTCACCAAGCCGCTGATTGAGTGGACCCAGAGCGCTGCCACCCCGCCGCGCTCGACCACCTCGGTGCGCGACCTGGTCAACACCGTCGCGGCCAACTGCCTGGCCACGGCCTTTGCCGAGGCGCTGCCCGATTATCCCGCCTTCAAAGTGTTGATTACCCAGGCCAACCGGGAACAGGCGGCGGCGGAAGCAGTTCGCTGGCTGGCCGGGGGCTTAAAAACCCAGCAGGGCGTGGCCGTGCTGGAGGCGCTGGACCTGCTGGACAACAAAGGTCATATCCGCGCCCGCGGCTCTCGTTACGCCGGCCATTTTCTGGCCCAACTGGAAACCAAAGGCGAGGGGCAGGTTCTCAACCGGGCCGAACTGATCGGCGGGCCGCTGGGGGCGGAGATCAATCCTCGCTTCAAGTTGGAGGTCGAGTGGGTGGCAGTGCTGCTGCTGGCCCTGGTCTACACCGGCGAGGCCACCCTGGCCCTACCCGGTCAAACCCTCGAAGCCGGCAACATCGAGGACGCCGCCCGGCTGAACCTGGACGACCTGCTCAACTTCAAGTTCATTCGCCGGCCCAAAGGTATCCCGCTGGCCGCCCTGACCGAACTTTTTGAATTGTTGAACCTGCCGCCCGGCCTAATCAAAGACGCCAGCCAGCATCAGGCGGCGGTGGAGCAGTTGGCCCGGCGGGTAGCCGCAGAACTGGAACGGCTGGTGCTGGCCCGGCAAAAGGTCCAGGACGGCCTGCCGCTGTGGGAAGCCCAGGTGCTGGAAGGCCAGGTCAAAGCCGACCTGCTGCGCCGGCTGGACGCTCACAAAACCTTTTTGGAGTCGCTGCAGGCCTACAACAAGCCCGGCAAGCTTCACAATTTCCGCTACAGCGCCGCCGAGGTCAAGGCCGAGGCCGGCCCCCGCGCCCTGCTGGCCAACCTGGAAACATTGGCCGACCTGGTGGCCGCCCTGCAGCCCTTAACTGCTTACCTGGGCGTGGCCCTGGCTGTTTTGCCCACCGATCACGACTGGGTCAAGCGGGCGCGCACATTACAGAGGCAACAACTTGAACAGTTACGCTCAGCCGCTGAGTCGTCAGCTTTAACGTTCAACGTTCAACGTTCAACGTTAACCGCTGCCCTGGAACGGCTCAAGGCCGACTACATCCAGCTTTACCTGGAACTGCACCGCCGGGTCAGGCTCGCCCCCGACGAGGACGAACGCAAAAAGCGGCTGCTGGCCGACCCGCGCCGCAAGCAGTTGACCAGCCTGGCCGAGTTAGATTTTCTGCCGGTGGCCAGTCTCAAGCGGTGGGAAGACCGGCTGGCGGCCCTGCGGCCCTGCTTTGCCCTGGGCGCGTCGGATTTGCGCGACCGTCCCTGCTGCGGTCACTGCGGCTATCGCCCGGTGGAAGAAGCCGAACCGGACCAACGCGCCGAAACCGTGCTGGAGGCGGAGGATGAGGAGTTGGGCAAGCTCCACGCCGCCTGGACCGCCGCCCTGCTGGCCACCCTGGCCCAGGATACGCCCCAACAAACCATCGAGCTGATGGCCCCGGCCCAACAAAAGCTGATCAAAGATTTTCTGGCCGCCCGCGCCCTGCCACAGAAAATCAGTTATGACTTTATCCAGGCGATCAAAGAAGCCCTGGGCGGCCTGGCTCGTGTGGCCATCCCGCCGGAAGACATCCTTTTGGCCCTGACCGAAGGCGGCGCTCCCTGCACCATCCAGGAAATCGAGACCCGCTTCAGCCTGTTCCTCAAAAAGCTGACCGAAGGGCAGGATCCGAACAAAGTACGCATTGTGATCGAGTGGTAATCATCCGCAGATTACGCAGATTGCACAGATAAAAAGAAAGAAAGAAAAGAAAAAAATCTGTATTGGTCAACGAGATGTTGCAATTTAAAAAGCCGCTTTTTTTGACGATTTTCACTTCGCGGATGGCCAAAACGAGAAACTTTCGCCTTTTTTTGACTGCAAGATGTACCTGACTAATACAGAAAAGAAAAAAATCTGTGTAATCTGTGAAATCTGTGGATAAATCTGTGGATAATAATCAGGAGATTTGTTGTGACAGAGAAAGACCCGCGCACCTACACCCTCATCGGCGCGGCGATGGAAGTGCATCGCCAGCTTGGCTGCGGTTTTTTGGAAGCGGTCTACCAGGAAGCATTGTCGCTTGAGTTAAACCTGCGCCAGATTCCTCATCAGCGTGAGGTCGAGCTGCCGATTTTTTACAGAGGTCAACGCCTGGCAACGGTTTACCGGGCCGATTTTATCTGTTTTGAAACCGTAATACTGGAACTAAAAGCCCTGGCTAAGTTGGGCGGCATTGAAGAAGCCCAAATCATCAACTATCTCAAAGCCACCGGCCTGCCGATTGGCTTGCTGCTCAACTTTGGCACAGAGTCGTTGGAATACAAACGTTTTGTCTTTTCTAAAAAGTAATCCGCAGATTACGCAGATTACACAGATTTTTTAAAACTTTTAATCTGCGAAATCTGTGTAATCTGTGGATATAGGAGTCTGTATGCCCCACCAACCGAGCCTCATCCCCACCCAACCGACGTCCGACCAGGCCGCCCGCGATGCCGAGCGAGCCGCCTACCTGGAGCGGCTGCGCCAATACCTGCAAGACCCCGCCTTCCGCCAGATCGAAGGCTTCCCCCTCGGCGACGACGAAGCCATCCTGGCCCTGTCCGACCCGCCGTATTACACTGCCTGCCCGAACCCGTTTTTAGCGGAGATTATTGAGCGCTGGCAGCAAGAACGTGAAGCCAGCAGGGGAGCAGGGGAGCAAGGGAGCAAGGGGGAAAAATCTCACGCATCACGTATCACGCATCACGCGCCCGTTACCCCCGACTCTTCAACAGACGGTTATCACCGTGAGCCATTTGCTGCCGATGTCAGCGAAGGCAAAAACGACCCCATCTACAACGCCCACTCCTACCACACCAAAGTGCCCCACAAAGCGATTATGCGCTACATCCTCCACTACACCGAGCCGGGCGACATTGTCTTTGACGGCTTTTGCGGCACCGGCATGACCGGCGTAGCCGCCCAACTCTGCGCTGACAAAAAAGAGGTCGAAAGCCTGGGCTATTTTGTGGACGACGACGGCAGCATTTACGATAAGCCCCCCTCGCCCTCCGGGAGAGTGGCTGGGGGAGAGGGCCAATTCCCAGCTTCTAAAAAATCTCCCCTGCCCCCCGGCTCCCCGGCTCCCCTGCTGCCCATATCTAAACTTGGAGCGCGAAAGGCGGTACTATGTGATCTATCTCCCGCCGCTACCTTCATTGCCTACAACTACAACACCCCCGTAGACGCAGCCGCCTTTGAGACCGAAGCTCGGCGTATCCTGGCCGAAGTTGAGGCCGAGTGCGGCTGGATGTACGAGACTTTGCACACTGACGGCAAAACAAAGGGGCGAATTAACTACACGGTTTGGTCAGAAGTATTCCGTTGCCCGGAGTGCAACAGCGAAGTGGTTTTTCTGGACGAGGCGCTTGATACCGAAACCGGCAGGGTTAGAGAAGAATTTCCCTGCCCTCATTGCGGCGTAAACTTGAGCAAACGCACCCTCGACAAATACCGAGTGACTTACTATGACCGGGTGCTAAGCCGAAGTGTCGAAACGCTCAAACGCCGCCCGGTACTGATTGAATATACTGTGGGCCGCAGCAAATACATCAAACGAGTTGACTCCGAAGACGTGGCATTGCTGGAACGGATTGAGAGTCTCCCTATTCCCGCCGGACTGCTAACCGACGAACTGCCTTTCATGCACATGACCCACCAGCGTATGCGCATTGCCAATTACGGTGTAACCCACCTGCACCACTTTTTCTTACCCCGCGCCCGTCATGCACTGATGGCATTATGGACCCGTGCCAACACTACCGCCGACCCCCGCCTGCGAACCTTCCTCTTATTCACCGTCGAACAGGCGATTTGGACAATGTCCCTTTTAGACCGTTATCGACCAACTGGATACTCGCAAGTCAATCAATATTTGACCGGTGTTTACTACATTTCCTCGCAAATTTCTGAAGTTTCCCCCTGGTATGTTTTAGAAGGGAAAGTAAGTCGTTTAGTGCAGGCTTTTGCCAATTTTCATTCAAAGTCGGGTACTGTTGCCATCAGCACTCAGTCAGCAGCAGTAGTAACCATGCCGGAAAACAGTATTGATTATATCTTCACTGACCCCCCTTTTGGTGAAAACATCTATTACGCCGATCTCAATTTTTTGGTCGAGTCGTGGCATCACGTCCGCACCAACAGCCAGCCGGAAGCAATTATTGACCAGGCCAAAGAAAAAGAGTTGGCCGATTATCAAGAGTTGATGCGCCGGGCTTTTCAAAATTACTACCGTTTGCTCAAACCGGGCCGTTGGATGACGGTTGAATTTCACAACAGCCACAACGCCGTTTGGAACGCCATTCAAGAAGCCATTCTCTCCGCCGGTTTTGTAGTGGCTGATGTGCGGACGCTGGATAAACAGCAAAGCTCCTATCGCCAGGTTACTGCCGCCAGCGCCGCCAAGCAGGATTTGGTCATCTCCGCCTACAAACCCACCACTGATTTTGAGCAAGGTTTCCTGGCCGAAGGGGGTCGGGAAAAAGGAGCCTGGGAATTCATCCGCCAGCACCTGGAGCAGTTGCCGGTGGTGGTGGAACGCCCCTCTCCTGCCGGGGGAGGGGTTGGGGGTGGGGGCCTGCTGGAAGTCGTAGCCGAGCGGCAGGCTTACCTGCTCTACGACCGTATGGTCGCCTTCCACATCCAGCGTGGCTTCAGCGTCCCCCTCTCCGCCGCCGAATTCTACGCCGGTCTCAAGCAGCGCTTCCCCGAACGGGATGGTATGTACTTCCTGCCTACCCAGGCCGCCGAGTATGATCAGCGCCGCCTGCGGGCCAGTAAAGTGGAGCAGTTGGCCCTCTTCGTCACCGACGAAAAATCGGCCCTGCAGTGGCTCCAGCGCGAACTCGACCCGGAGACGGGCAGCGGCCCGCAAACCTACCAGGATTTACAGCCCAAATTTCTGCGCGAGCTGCACCAGGCTCGCCACGAAAAACTGCCGGAACTGCGCCACCTGTTGGAAGAGAACTTCTTGCAGGACGACCAGGAGCGCTGGTTCATCCCCAACCCGGAGCGGCAGGAGCACCTGGAGCAGTTGCGGGAAAAGTCGCTGCTGCGGGAGTTCCAGGAGTACAGCGCCGGCAAAGGCCGCCTCAAAGTCTTCCGCACCGAGGCCGTCCGAGCCGGTTTCAAACGCGCCTGGGCCGACAAGAATTACGGCCTCATCGTCCAGGTGGCCCAGCGCTTGCCGGAGTCGGTGCTGCAAGAGGACCCCGGCCTACTGATGTATTATGATAACGCCCTAATGCGGGTCGAGAAGGAGCCGAGGCAGGGGAGTTTTGAGTTTTGATCCGCAGATTACACAGATTACGCAGATAAGAAAAAATCTGTGAAATCTGCGTAATCTGCGGATTATTCTGAGGAGATTTAACATGGCCCAATCTTCATCAACCGTGCGGGGCACCGACTTATTCCAGGAAATCAACGCCCCTGGCTCCGATCAGCCGTTGGCCCTCACCTATTGGGATTTATGGTTTGGCGTGGTCTTACTCACCGAATTTGGCGGCGATTGGGCCGCCCTGATCGAACATTTTCGCCGGAAAGTCCGGGGCGGCCTGGACCGGCATGGCGCGGAGCCGATGTTGAATCACGCCCTGAACTTGCGCCGGCGGCTGGAGGAGGCTCACCTGCCGCCCGAAGCCCTCCTGGGCCAATCCGGTCCCGAATTGCTGCGCCGGGAGAGACGCCGGGCCAGGAAAAATATCCTGGAAAAATCGCCGCACTACCAGGATAGGAGCGACTGGATGATCTACACGCCCCGGGTCCAACGAGAGGCGCGGGCCATGCGCGGCTATTGGGACCGTTTCCCCGTTTCCCCGATCTCCTACGCTGACAGGCTGACCGGCCTCTTCAAGACCTCCGGCTATTACACTGAAAACCAAAGCTTTGCCCTGGAACGGAAACTGTCTTCATTTATAGATAAGCGGCTCAAGCGGGCCACGCTCGAAGAGGAATTGGCCCTGGATCGGGCTTTTCTGACCGTGCTGCTGGAGCAAGCCAACATTATCGACGATTCCTACGGGGTGATTGGGCAGCTCTACGGCCAGATGTTTGAAAGTTACGTTGCCCTGCCGCGCCAGGAATTGCCGATGTCACTGGCCGACTTTTTTCAAGACTTGTTGGAACTGCTCATCTGGGAAGGTTATGGCTTTACCTATCAAGAACAGCCCGCCTTTTTTGCCGGTCTGACCCCCGCCGAGGCCGCTGTATGTGAGCCAATTTTGCGTACCCAGTGGCAAGAACTGGACGCGCTTGACCTGAATTACCAATCAGAAGAAGCCCTGACCATGCTGGGGCTGCTCTGCACCCAGCATGGCTTATTTGAGCAGTTTGTGGAGCTGGCCCGGGTTATGGGCACGCGTCACTGGCAGCGTATCACCCGCATGGCAGAACGAGCCGAACAGTCCGGCCGCGCCGACCTGGCCCTGGCCGTTTACGAAGCTGCCCTGGAGGGGCCGGGCATGCACCAGCGCTACTTGCGTGAAAAGTACGAGGCGCTCAAACAGCGCCTTGACTCTGAACTCTGAACTCTGAATTCTGAACTCTGAACTCTGAATTCTGAACTCTGAATTCTGAACTCTGAACAGAGGTTTGATATGGACAATGACGTCTCCCGCAAACTTTATACCATCTTCGACTGGGAACAAGACCTTGCTCCCCAGGTCTGCCAGGTAGAGTTGCTAGGTGAAATCACCCTGACCGAAGAAGAAACTAATTTTCTAGGACAGCAACTCGGCCAGTTTATGAGCATACGCCGTAGTTGGGGTGTTCTTGAGGTCCGTGAAGCCATTCGTAAAAAATGTCCCTGTGCTTTTGTCGCTTTTTTGGTAGCCAAGGGCTTACACGATGCCAACGCGGAAAATGGCTTTTGGGCCGATGTTGACAATGCGCTGGGCTTAAAATTAGCTTCCAACTGGCACCGCCAATTTGGCCTGCTTTTTGAAGAAATTCTCGACCTTAATGGCCTGCCCCTGTTCCCTGATATGGGCGGGTATCGCTACGTCAGCCTCATTTTAGTCCACGGGGGCATTCCCAATTATTCCCTGTCCGATTACTTCAAACATCTCCTACATCCGGCCGTCACCAAGTCCATTTACGCCGCTCTGTCGCCGGCCGAGTTGATTGAGGAGTGGTTACACCACGCCAGTGGCCGCTACTCCATCGACAAGCCGGTACTACGTTTCCTTCAATATGGCGGCTTGGTAGCCGTTGATTTTGTCGAGCGCACCCGTGACCTGGCCCACGAATTCCTGGAGAGCGGCCTGGTACCTGCGGCGGACCAGGTCGGCCTGCCGCAGCGGGTGATTGAGGGGTTCCACCAGTGGGCAGTTGATAAGAAGGGATTTGAGGGTGAAATCTCCCGACCTTCAGGCTTCCGCCTGCACCGGCCTGAGATCCAGTTCGATCCGTGGGGTGAAGGTCTCACCCTTCAACTCCTGCCGCAACAAATTCCGGCCACTCACAGCCAGGCCCGGATTGACTGGGAGGTCAAGTTCGATGGGCAGATCGAGACCACCGTGCCGGTCCGGCTGGAGCGGGTAGGCTACCACCTGCAAACAACGCCGGAGGCGCTGGTGTTGGAACGTCACCTCGACGCTTGTGAAGTCTCCCTGCGACTTAACGGTGAAACGCAGCGGACCTGGTCGTATGACCTCAAGAAACCGCTCCTTGTGTTCGATCCGTCCCGTGGCTCCCTGTTATCCTGGGATGTATCCCTCCCAGCCCGGCCGTTGTGGCTGCTCTTTCCAGCTAATGCCGCCTTACAGGTGACCGGTACAGCTCAACAGGTCGAACTATTTCGCTCTTTACCCTGGGGCTGGACCGGGTTCAAAGGCGAAGCCTGGGACCTGAGCCAGGCCAGCCAATTAACCCTTCATTCCGCAGGACAAACTATCCTCACCCTCCCTATTCGCCGGGATGAACTGGCGCAGCGGCCTCACCTGGTGGGCGGCACACTTCAGCGCACGTTTAATCTTACGAGTACCCCCCTGTACCTGGGTTCGCCGCCCATGGTACGTATTCCGCTGGTCGGACGGACCTCCCTGAATGAAGAACTGTCACGCTGGCGATTCACCCTTTACAACCCCTGGCCGGCTACACCCAGCCTCGATCTACGGCGAGTTCCCCTGCTGGACTTGCGCCCCCACCTCATCCAGCACGATGGTTATGTGGAACTGCCGCTTGATACCCCCACGCTGTTGGGCGAAACACCGCTGGGCAGCTATGTTATCCGTTTGCGTGGGCCGCTGGGCCGGGATGCCGAGCTGCCGCTGCGCTTGCTGCCGCACCTGGACCTGACCGGCCACGAGCGTCTCTATCACCCCGATCCCAAGTCTGGCCCATCCGAAATTGAGTTACTCATCGAAACGCCAGCCGGTATCAATATGGACGCCCAGGCTGAAGATACTCCATGCCGGGTGCAGCCATTGGAACAGCACGCCAAACATTGGGCCCACCAGGTACTGGTCCCCCCGGAAGCTATCGAAGCCCGGCTGGCGGTGGTCAGACATCAACAGGGTGGTGAAACTATTCGGGTACCGCTGTTTGTGCCACTGCGCCGGCTTCGCTATGCCCTGACCGGCGACACCGAGCGCGCCGACTCTCAACGCCTGAAGTGGTCTGGCCAGACCATCAACCAGTCGGTCGATGCCCTCGAACAAACCACCGCGCCTGTTCTTTTTGTAGACCTCGGCCATACCGATGCCGTTCAACCGGGGCTGAGAGAAACTTTAACCCTCTACCTGGTTGACCTGGAAGGTCAAGAATTACAACAGCAGCCCTTTGTGAAGCACCAACGCGACCCGGGGCGCTCCGTCTGGCGTTTTGAGCTGTCCGCCTTTTTAGGTACGATCCGTCACACCTCCTCCCCGGTGGTCCGTTTTGAACTGGAATATACCACAGACGAAGGGCCGATCCGTTTACCGGTCCTCAGCTTAACCCGTTCCATCCATGTCGAGAAGGTCCAGGTGCAACTTCGGGATACCGGCTTGGCCACTACCGTCAAAGTGACCTGGCATGAGCCGGTGCGCCTCCGCCACCGGCGGCTCCGTTTCTGGCCGGTCTGGCAGCCCTGGCGGCCCTGCCGGGAAGAAATTATCCCCGATGCGGCCGAGGGTGAATTGAGTTTTGAAGTAGCGTCGCCGGAATTCCTGGTAGGCAAATACCTGCTGGAATTCCTGGTCGTCGATCCCTGGACCGCGCCGCCGACGCCTATCCGGCCGCCTGGCCCAGGGCCAAACACGGCCATACTGGAGCTTACCCCGCCTGATGAGCGCCGGCGGCAGCTTGAACAGGGTATCGAACGTAACGGCCCTAATTTTGGTCTGTTTCTGGAACATGCTCACGTCGAAGCAGACCAGGGACAGCCCGACCAGGCTCTGGCCGACCTGTGGCAGTGCTACGACTGGTTTGACCAGGCCACATTACCCCAGTTGTTGGCCCTGATCCATCTGGTCGAGACTTTGGGTGATCACCGGCTGCTGACCATGCTGCGCCTGAAAATGGGCAAACCCGAACGTTTGCGCCAGATCCTCGACGCGCACCGGGGCGGTCAGATTTCCCAGGCCCACTTCGAAGCCTATCGTAATCAACTGGTCCGCCGGACAGGGTTGTGGCCGGTTGATGCCTGTGTCGTTCTGCTCGATTTTCCCTACGAACCGGTTCAAATCTACGCGTTGATGCACTTAATCCGGCGGGGCGCTCCCGTTGGCGGAGAGACTATTCTCGAGCGGGTCAAAAATCATCGCCTCTCCGATATTGATGGCATTGACCTGTTCGAAATTAACATGGATTTTGCGGCTACTTTCCTGGCCGACCGGCTGGCCGATCTGGACGTGTCCCGGCTGTTTATGGGTTTGACCGAACGGGAACCTGATCGTGATTGGCCGGTTTTGCTGGTGCGCCCCGGCTGTTTTGTGCGGTGTGCGGCCGGTTGGGGCCGTATTGATAAGATCGAGGCTTTGGCTGCCGGCCAGAAGATGGATCATTTTCTCAGAGGTGAAACCGGATTTCGCCTCCAGGCTATCCTTCGCCCTACTCACGACCGGGTACCCATCACTATTGAGGTTTTGACCGACCGGCAGCGTCTGTATTTCCAATCAGGTCTAAAATTGCTGAGTTGCACCAAGTCAAAAAGTTGTACTTTTATCACACCCAATGAGAGTCTATTATACAACGGTCACAACCGAGCCGCTCATGAGGGAGTTGGTACCCAATATGAATTTAAAACCTCACCCCTGGTTTCTATTAAACCACTGGAGTACCGTCTCCGGGCGCCGTTGGATATACTGATCTAGTCAACAGGAGTCATCACGAGGCTACGACACACCAACCAACAATAAAAATCCGCAGAGTTTACAGACGCAACACGCACAGGTTTTTCTTCATATCTGCGAAATCTGTGCAATCTGTGGATTATTTACGAGGAGAAATCGATGTCGAACCAACTTCACCCTTTACAAACCACAGAACTGATTCGTGCCAGCTACCTGCGCTATCTTAAGACGATTTATCCCTTTCAGGATACAGACCTGCGTGAGCAGTTCTGGCAGGTTTTAGAGCAGCCGGATATGGTAGTCAAAGGGCCGCTTTTGGAAGCTTCGCCGCCGTTCCAGACCGGACGTTGCCTGGCCCAACTTATCGCAGATGGTGTGCTGCACCCCAGCTTTCGGGATTTGGACTCGCCTGCTTTACCCATGGAACGCCTCCTTTATCTACACCAGGATCGAGCCATCGAGAAAGTGATTAAAGATGAGCGCAATCTCATTGTTGCCACCGGTACCGGCAGCGGTAAAACCGAAACCTTTCTTATTCCCATCCTGGATCATCTCCTGCGCCAACGGGCCGCCGGTTTAAGAGCGCCGGGGGTACGGGCATTGCTGCTCTATCCGATGAATGCCCTGGCCAACGACCAGCTCAAACGACTGCGGCGGATCCTGGCTCATTTTCCCGCCATCACCTTTGGCCGCTACACCGGTGAAACCGAAGATGAATATGGGAAGGCCGAGAAGAAATTCTACGACCAATTTCCGGGTGAAACACTCATGCCGAATGAACTAATCAGCCGGACCCAAATGCGCAGTGAACCCCCTCACATTCTGTTGACTAACTACGCGATGTTGGAATACCTGCTCCTCCGCCCCCGCGATAATGCCTTTTTTGATGGCCCCGACGCCCGGTATTGGCGCTTTATCGTGCTCGACGAAGCCCACGTTTACGACGGCGCTTCTGGGATCGAAATCGCCATGCTGCTCCGCCGCCTCAAAGAACGGGTGGTGCAGAGTGAAAAAGGTCGTCTGCGCTGCCTGGCTACCAGCGCCACCCTGGGCAGAGGACCGGCCGACTATCCCGCTGTGGTAACTTTTGCCGGAGAGCTGTTCGGTGAGCCGTTTGAATGGGACCCGGACGATCTGAGCCGCCAGGACGTGGTCGAAGCGACTCGTTTGGCCCCCGAAGCCCTGGGTGAAACCTGGGGGGAGGGTTCACCTCAATTATATCCGGCCTTACAAACAGTTCTCAGTTCAGAGTTCTCAGTTCAGAGCTCAGAATTCAGAGTTCAGAGTTCAGAGTCCAGAGTTCAGAGTTCAGAATCATCTCAACACTCTGAATTGAAAACCATGAACCCTGAACCAGGAACTTCGAACCCTGAACTTGAAACCCTGTTAAAGGTAGCTGAAGCGCAAGGTGTACCGGCCCCGGTCATTAGCGAAGCCCGGCGGGAAGCTACTGCTGCCGCGCCCGAAGCCAAGCTTAATGCCTGTTTGTATGCTTTGCTGCGAGGCGATCAGCGCCTGCGCCGCCTGCAAGAGACTTTGGTCGGCGAACCTCGTTTCCTGGCTGATTTGACTGAGGTTATCTTTCCTAATAATGACAATGCCGCCGAGCGCCTCATCAGCTTAGTTAACCTGGCCGTCCGTGCCCGGCCCCAGCCTGAGGATCGCTCGTTGTTACCTGCTCGTTACCATGTTTTTGCCCGGGCGCTAGAGGGAGCGTTTGTCTGTTTGAACGCGGCGGCTCACACTTCCACCCAGCCTCGGCTCTTTCTGACTCGGCGCGAAGAGTGTCCTCACTGCCAGGCCAAAGTCTTTGAGTTAGGAACGTGCCCCCGCTGCGGCACGCCTTACCTGGTGGGGCGTAGTCTTGCCCACGAGGATCATTTGCACCAGGCGCTTGAGTTTGACGACCTGGATTATTTTATCTTTTCTGACCAGGTGGCTGCTCCAGATGAAGATGAAGCCGTTGCGGCTGAAGAAGAAGTGGGCGAGGCGACGGACAAGGAGACTGAACCCTATACCCTATGTAATCGCTGTGGGGCAATCGGCCCAGGGCTAAAAGTCAACCCCGGCTGCTCCTGTCCGGTAGTCCATCATCTGACTCTCTATCGGGTCATTCCACCTCGAAGAAAAGACCCAAGCCAGCCTGGCCCGTCTGAGTTAACTCGTTGCGTGGCTTGTGGGTCGCGCAGCGCTGCCGGCATTATTTATCGCTTTTTAACCGGGCAAGATGCCCCAGCCAGTGTCTTAGCCACCGCCCTCTACCAAAACCTGCCCCCCTTAGACGACCCGGAGATGGCTGGCTTACCCGGCGCCGGGCGCAAACTATTGAGTTTCGCCGACAGCCGCCAGGATGCCGCCTTCTTTGCGCCTTACTTGGAGCGTACCTATGGTCAAGTGCTACGCCGTCGTTTGATCTTGAAAACTCTGGTCGAGCATCCCCACGGCTGCTCCGGGCGGCTGCGTCTCCAAGATGTGGTTGATCCTTTGCTGGCCCAGGCTGAGGCCGCCGGTCAATTTACCCAGAAACAGGGTTACGTCGAGCGGCTCAAAGTGGTCAAAACCTGGCTGATGCAGGAACTTGTGGCTTTAGATCGCCGGATTAGCCTGGAAGGGTTAGGGCTGGTTCGCTTCCGCCTGGTGCGACCTGATCGTTGGAGTCCGCCGCCTCTCCTGCTGGCAGCGCCTTGGAACCTGTCGCCGGAGCAGGCCTGGCAACTGCTGGAGCTTCTGCTCGACACGTTGCGCCAGCAAGGTGTGATCACGTTCCTGGATCAGGTCGATCCACGCGACGAGGCCTTTGCGCCTCGTAATCGCCTGCTCTATGCCCGCCAGGAGCGAGCCGCGCCTAAATCCGGTATCTTGGGCTGGGTGCCGGCCGGCAACCGGAGCAATCGGCGTCTTGACATCTTGCTCAAGCTGCTTAAGCGCCAGGCTCAACTCGGCGTCCATAGCCTGTCAGCCGACGAGCAAAAAAGAGTGGCCAGCGAAACGTTGACCGGTCTTTGGGTTCATCTAACCAAACCCGGTACCGTCTGGCGTGAGCATCTAGCCACCGAAAACCTGAAGCAGGAGGGCATTGTCCATATCCTGAGCCACCTGTTTTGGGAGGTAGCGCCGGTAGCTGAAACAAATACCGCAGCTTACCGCTGCCAGCGCTGCCAAAACATCTTCTATGTTAATCTTTTCGGCCTGTGCCCCACTTATGGCTGCCAGGGACAGCTTGAACCGCTTGATCCGCAGCGGCCCGAGTGGGAGCAAAATCATTATCGCTACCTATACCAAAACCTGCTGCCCATTCCCTTTAGCGCCCGGGAACATACAGCCCAATTGACTAGCAGCGAGGCCAGCCGGGTGCAAGAACAATTTGTGCAGGGTGAGATCAACGCCCTGAGCTGTTCCACCACCTTTGAACTGGGGGTAGACGTGGGCGAACTGCAAGCGGTGCTCATGCGCAACATGCCGCCGACAACAGCCAACTATGTCCAGCGAGCCGGGCGGGCCGGACGCCGTACCGACTCGGCCGCTTTTGCTCTGACTTATGCCCAGCGCCGCTCTCACGACCTGACCCATTATACCCGTCCCCAACGTATCGTCGCCGGAAAAATTCGTCCCCCGGCCGTCATCATCGCTAACGAAAAAATTGTGCGCCGCCATGTTCACTCGGTTCTCTTTGCCGCTTTCTTCCGCTGGGCCAAGGAGCAGTATGATCAAGAGTTCAGAACTGTGGGAGATTTTTTTGCGGCGGAGAGCAAAAATGCCCCCCAGTCTGGACTGACCGGGCCGGAACTGTTGCGCCAGTTCGTGGCCAATCGCCCGGTTGCCCTCAAAGAAGCCTTGCTACGCATTGTACCGTCCAAACTACAAGCCGAGTTGGGGATTGCCGATTGGAGTTGGCTGCCTCAACTCTTCACAGATGACCAGGGCGGCATCCTCGATTTGGCCGAGCGCGAGGTCAAGGATGATTTGGAGGTATTCAAAGTTTTAATCACTGAAGCGGCGACCGAGGGTAACTTCAAACTGGCGCAGCATTTTCAACATGCAGCCAATACGGTCAGGTGGCGTGAGCTATTTGGCTTTTTTGGCACGCGCAACGTTTTGCCCAAGTATGGCTTCCCGACCGATGTGGTCGAATTGCGGACGAGTCATCTACCCGGTGAGGAAGCCCGCCGGGTTGAATTGCAGCGGGACTTACGTTTGGCCATTTCTGAATACGCGCCCGGTGGTGAAGTAGTGGCTGGCGGTCAGGTCTGGACCAGCGGCGGGCTGTATAAACAACTTAACCGAAATTGGGACGAGTTTGAATATGCCGTTTGCCCAGGCTGCAATCGCTTTTACCGCGCTCGCGCCAACCTGCCCACTATCTGCCAGGCCTGCGGCGCCAGCCTGACCCAAACCAATCTACGCGGCCATTTTATTATTCCCGAATTTGGCTTTATTGTCGCCGAGGAACCGAGAGCTTCGGGTGAAGCCCGCCCTAAACGCACCTATGCCACCCGGGTCTATTTTGCCGATTATGCTCCGCCACCGCTTGGATCGACCCCCGCTCCGGACGAAGCCGAACCGCAGCCCGAACAGGTCGAGGCGCTTTCTAGCAGCCAGGTTCAAGTGTGGCAGCGATACTCCCGGTTTGGCGAGCTGGCCCTGGTCAATCCTGGCCCGCTCCGGCGCGGCTTTCGTGTCTGCACCACCTGTGGTTTCGCCGAACCAGCTCCTTTACCCCAACCGCAAAAGCGTCGCCAGGGACAGGTCCCTAGCCACAAAAATCCACGTACCGGCAAGTCCTGTAAAGGTCTGATTCAAACTCACCACCTGGGCCATAAATTTATCACCGATGTGCTCGAACTGCGCTTTGACGGCTTGCTGGCCAGTAATCCTGATTATAGCCTCTGGTGGTCGGTCCTCTTTGCTCTGCTAGAAGGAGCGAGCGAAGCTCTGGGCATTCGCCGCGACGATCTGGATGGCACAATTTATCGGCGGCCGGGCACACCCATCCCGGCCCTGGTCCTTTTTGACAACGTTCCCGGTGGAGCGGGTCACGTGTACCGCATTGCCGCCGATCTGATCTCCACCTTCCAGACCGCCCTGGAGCGAGTTAGCCAGGATTGCTGTGGTGAAGAGACCAGTTGCTACGAATGTCTGCGCAACTTCCGCAACCAGGTTTACCACGATCAGCTCCGGCGTGGCCTGGCGCGAGATTTTCTCAGCCAAGTTTTGCAGGCAGCAGGAGTACAGTTTTAGATTTTTTGTCAGGGAGATCAAAAATGGCCCGCATGATCCCTAAACAACCGAAAGTCGGCACGCAAAGCCAGGCCGAACGGCGTCTCTTTGCTGCTTTTGAAAGCCAGTTACCTCTTGATTATACCGTCTTTCACTCCGTTTCGTGGCAGCTTCGTGATCCTTCTTCAGGTGTCAAAGATGGCGAGACCGATTTTTTGGTCGTCCATCCTGATTTTGGCATCCTGATTGTCGAGGTCAAAGGCGGCCATATTCGTTATGATGGCCAGCAGGATCAATGGTACAGCTATCTTGAGCCGATTAAAGACCCCTTCAAACAGGGCCGGACCAACAAATATAGCCTGCTCCAAAAACTCGGCGAACTCCCCGCCTGGCGCGACCGTTGGATCACTGTTGGTTATGCCGCCGCTTTCCCTGATGTAGCCGTGAAAGGCGGTCTCCGCCTCGATGCGCCACGTGAACTGATCCTGGATGCGGCCGATCTGGCTCACCTGGCCGATTGGGTCAGGCAAGCGCTCACCTATTTACGAGGCCGGCGACCTGACGACGCTCCGCTGGGGCCGCATGGAGTGGCCGAGTTGGTTAAAACTCTCAGTCCTTCGGTTGATTTGCCGCCGCTGCTTTCGGTAGAGATGGAGCAACAAACTGAAGAACAAGAACGTTTGACCCGGGAGCAGTTCAGTATGCTTGATTTTCTGGGTCGCCACCGGCGGGTGGCCATCTCTGGCTGCGCCGGTTCGGGCAAAACCATGCTGGCCTATGAAAAGGCTCGCCGCCTGGCCGAGCAGGATTTTAGGGTTCTGCTCACCTGTTTCAACGTCGCCCTGGCGGAACGGTTGCGCTGGGAGAGTGAGGAAACCCGTCCGGCCGGTCTGACCATCGCCAATTTCCACCACCTGGCCGATGAACTGGTACAGCAGGCCGGATTACCCACCGGCCCCTATACTTCAGCTTACTTCGAAAAGATCTTACCTGAACGGCTAATGGAGGCTGTGGACAAGTTGGGGGCCCAGTTCGACGCCATCGTGGTAGACGAGGGCCAGGATTTTGACGATAACTGGTGGCTGCCGCTGCAATGCCTGCTGCACGATCCCGATCAGGGTATTCTCTATGTTTTCTTCGATGACAACCAAAATATCTACCGTGGGGCCAAACACATCCCGCTGGAAGCGGCCCCCTTCCCTTTGACCCACAATTGTCGGAACACTCAAGCGATCCATCGCCAGGTTTTGCAGTTCTATCGTTCCGATATTATGCCGACGGCCATCGGTCCCCAGGGACGGCCGGTGGAGCAACATACCTATA
>CAZUNT010000141.1:10237-19191 GCA_964622215.1 uncultured Caldilineaceae bacterium | reverse complement strand
CCTCAGTGCTTCTGTGGTTCAGCGATTGAATCACTGAATCACTGAGAGGGATGATGGTACTGAATTTCTTTCAGTGATTTCATCTCCCTTCAGTGCTTCAGTGGTTCACCTGGTCGTATCAATAATCTCTTCCCTTTGGAACTTTTCTCTGCCCGGCAACGTCTAAAGCATATTGAAGAGGGTGAACAGTGAACAGTGAATAGTGAATAGTGAACAGTAAACAGTGGTCAGTGGTCAGTGAATTGATAATTACTCACTGTTCACTATTCACTACTTACTGCTCACTGTTCACTGCTTACTGACCACTGCTTACTACTTTCAAGGAGGTACGTCATGCTCACCAAAATTCGCCCTTATCTCCCCACAGTCTTAAAACTACTGTTGATCCTCATTATTGCCGCCGGGTTTGCCGCCTATGGTTACATTAGCACCATGCCCGAGCGAGCCGACGCCCAGCAGACCATTGTCATCGGGCCGGATCGCCTGGCTCCCAACAGCGAGGCCGGCCTGCGGGTGGTGGTGCAGGAGGCCGGCGGCGGGCAACCGGTGAGTGATGCCCAGGTCAAAGTCAGTCTCCAACCCCAGGCCGGAGGCCAACCCCTGCCCCTGTTCGCCGGGACGACCGACGCCAGCGGCAGCCTGCCCCTGAACTTTCAGGTTCCGGCTGAAGCCTCCGGCGACTATCGCCTCGTGGTCGAAACCGAATCCGCTAACGGGGCCGATCGGCTGGAACGGCCGGTCAAGGTGGCGCGGGAGTTTCGGCTGCTGCTGACCAGCGACAAGCCTCTCTACCAGCCCGGCCAGACCATCCACATGCGCGCCCTGGCGCTTGACCCCTTTGACCTGACCCCGGCCCGCCAGGCCAGTGTTGACTTTGTGGTTCAGGACGCTAAGGGCAACAAGGTCTTTCGCCAGAGCGTGCCGACCTCGGCCTTTGGCGTAGCCGCGGCCGATTTTATCCTGGCCGATATGGTCAACCAGGGCGACTACAAACTCAGCGCCGGCCTGGGCGACACCTCCTCCGAAAAAACGGTCGAGGTCAAACCCTACGTTTTGCCCAAGTTTGGGGTGACGGTGACAACCGACCGCACTTTCTATACCCCCGGCCAGCGAGTCGAGGGGAACGTGCAAGCCGACTACTTCTTCGGCAAGCCGGTGGCCGACAGCCAGGTCCGCTTGATCGGGCTGGTCTACGACGTGGAACGGGTAGAACTGGTCAACCTGACCGGCCAGACCGACGCCGGCGGCCGCTACGACTTTAGCTTTGACTTGCCCACCTACCTGGCCGGCTCCGGCCTGGACAGCGGCCAGGCCCAGTTTGCCCTGGAAGTAACCGTGATTGACCAGACCGACCACGCCGAGCAGACCAGCGCTATTCTGCCGGTAGCCGCCCAGCCCATCCTCATCGAGGCGGTGGCTGAAAGCGGCAGCCTCCGGCCCGGCGTGGAAAATATTATCTACATTTTGACCGCCTACCCCGATGGGACGCCCGCTCAAACTAAACTGGAAATCTATCCCAATCAAAACCCGCCCCAAAAGCTAACCACCAACCAGTTTGGCCTGGCTGAGCTGCGCTTGTTGCCGGAGCCAGGCGACACCGTGCTGACGATCCAGGCCAACGACGAGCGCGGCTTTAGCGCCGGCCGCGCGGTTCAATTCCAGGTCGAAGGGGGCAGCGACCACGTCCTGCTGCGGGCCGATCGGGCCGCCTATGCCGTCGGCGAAACGATGAACCTGGCGGCCCTGACTCCGGTGGACAGCGGCAGCATCTACCTGGACATCGTCAAAGAGGGGCAAACCCTCTCCACCCGCTCAACGCCGGTGCAGGCGGGCCGGGCCGATTTTGCCGTTGACCTCAGCCCCGACCTATATGGAACCCTGGAACTGCATGCTTACAAAGTCCTGCTCGACGGTACACTGGTCCGCGACACCCGGGTAGTTGTGGTGGATGAACCCCGCGACCTGGCCGTGGCCGTGACCGCCGACAAGGACACTTACCGCCCCGGCGAAAGCGCCGCGCTCGACTTTCAAACCACCGATCGGGCCGGCGGCCAGCCGGTGCAGACGGCTCTCGGCCTGGCGGTGGTGGACGAGTCGGTCTTCGCCTTGCAGCGGCAGGATCCCGGCTTTGCCAAGCTCTATTTCCTGCTCGAAGCCGAATTGATGGAGCCATTCTACCAGGTCAAGGGCTTCAGCCTGCCCGCCGCCTATCTGCCCGACCAGGCTCCCCCGCCGGATTTGCGCCAGGCTCAAGATACCAGCATTCAAGCCGCCTGGGCTGCGGCTCCCACCAGCGGCCTGGCTTTACAGGTTAACAGCCGCCCCGAAAAAATGGAGGCCCTGCGCCAGCTCCAGGCCGAAGGCTTTTTGACCCTGACCAATCTGACCCTGCTGGGCCTGACCCTGCTGCCGCTGCTGTTGTGGCTGGTGGTCGTTCTGGCCTTACGCGGCTCCGGGCTGGTCAGACGTTCCCTATGGGGACTGGCCAAAGTGAGCGGCCTGCTGCTGGTGATTTGGGCCGCTCTGTACGGCGCCCTGGCCTTTATAAGCTCGCTCTTTTACTTTTTCTGGAACCCCGACTTGGAGGAAGGTCTGCTGGTTATCCTGGGCGGTATTTTTGTGCTGGCCCTGCTTGGCCTGGCGATTTACGCCTGGCGGCGGCGGGATGAAGCGGCCAAATTTATCTTTTTGCTCTCCGCCGGGGGAATTGGCCTGCTGATCCTACTGATAAACTTGAGCGACCAAGCGCCATCACCCGATGAAGCCTGGGGGGTGGCGCTCATCATCGCGATGCTGCTGCTGCCAGGGGCTTACCTGCTCTACGGCCAAAAGTTGTGGGCCGAGGACCGGCGCGGCCCGGCCTGGCTGCCCACCCTGCTGGGCGGCCTGCTCAGCCCGGTGATCCTGGCGGTTCCCTTTATGTTTTTGATGGCGGCCGGAGGAGGGGTAGCCATGGCCCCGCCACCCCAACCGATGATGCTGGAAGCCGCCGCGCCCGCGCCCACTATGGTGGCCCGGCAAGAAGCCGACCTGGCCAAAGAAGCCGAGGCCCCCACCGGAGCCAAACCCGACGCCGCCGGCCCGGGTGAACCACCCCGGCTGCGCCAATTTTTCCCCGAAACCCTCTACTGGAACCCGGAGGTCGTTACCGACGAGTCTGGCCGGGCCAGGCTGGAAATCCCCATGGCCGACAGCATCACCACTTGGCGGCTGACTGCCCTGGCCTCATCCCAGGATGGACGGCTGGGCTTCACCACCCAGGGGGTGCGGGTCTTTCAGGATTTCTTTGTCGATGTGGACCTGCCGGTGGCCCTGACCCAGGGCGACGAGATCAGCATCCCCGTCGGCGTCTTTAACTACCTGCCCCAAGCCCAACAGGTGCGGTTGGTGGTCGAACCGGACCCCTGGTTTGAGCTGTTGGGCCAGGCCGAGCAAACCCTGACCATCGCCGCCAACGACATCGAGGTGATTTATTTCCCTATCCGCGTTAAAAATTTTGGCCGCCAGGGTTTCCAGGTGACGGCCTGGGGCGAGAAGATGAATGATGCCATTCGCCGGGAAGTGCGGGTGCTGCCCAACGGCCAGGAAGTTCGCCAAACCAACAGTAATTGGCTACGAGAAGACAAGGAGCTGACCCTTAACCTGCCGCCGGAGATCGTGCCCCGCACCGCCCAGGTGGAGGTCAAAATCTACACCGGGGTGTTGGCCCAGGTGGTTGAGGGACTGGAGAAAATTCTACGCCTGCCCCACGGCTGATTTGAGCAAAGTACGTCGGCGACGTACCCGAATGTGCTCGTGTTAAACTACCTGCAAACGACCGGCCAGGCTAACCCCGAAGTGCAACTGACCGCCGAAAAATATGTGGCTACCGGCTACCAGCGCCTGCTGACTTTTGAGGTGACTGGCGGCGGTTTTTCCCTCTTTGGCCAGCCGCCCGCCCAGGTCTTTTTGACCGCCTATGGCCTGATGGAGTTCAGTGATATGGCCAAAGTTTACCCGGTTGACCCGGAGGTGATTGAGCGCACCGCCCGCTGGCTGCTGACCCAGCAGCAGCCCGATGGGACGTGGCTGGAGCGCGGCTCGTCCGAACACTGGCAAGTAGCGTCAAAAGTGTCCACCACCGCCTATATCACCTGGGCGCTGATCGAGGCGGGTTACGGCGACACGCCGGAGGTAGGGCGGGCTATCGCCTACGTCCGCGAATTTGCCCGCCAGGAAGAGGATGCCTATAGCCTGGCGCTCGTGGCCAATGCTCTGACTTCTTACGACGCGGTGACTGGTTCAACGCAAGCCCCTAACAGCGGTATAACGCGGGCCGTCCTGGAAAAACTGTACGAGCTGCGCATTCAGGAAGGTGAGAAGGTCTACTGGCAGAACCAGCAGGCATCCTTTATGGGCGCAACCGGCAGCAGCGGCAGTGTTGAGACGACGGCCTTGGCCGCGGCGGCCTTCCTGCGAGCGGGAGTCTACCCGGATGCGACCGGCGGGGCGCTGGCTTCGATCATTCAAAGTAAAGATAGCTGGGGCACCTGGAGCACCACCCAGGCTACCATCCTCTCCCTCAAGACCCTGCTGCTGGCTACCCAAGCCACCGGCGCGGCCGGCGAGCCGGCCACCGTCCGGGTCAGCCTGAACAAAGAGCAAACCCAGGAAATCGCCATCACCCCCGACCAGGCCGACGTGGTCCACCTGGTCACATTTGATCAGGGCTTTTCGCCCGGCGGGACCAATCGTGTGCAGCTCCAGGTCGAAGGGGGCAGCAACCTGATGTACCAGGTCACTACGAGTTACTACCTGCCCTGGGATAAAGTGCCGCCGGCCCCGGTTACTGAGGAACTGTTGGATATTGACCTGGCCTACGACCGCACCCGCCTGGCCGTCAACGACACGGTCACGGTGAAGGTGGGGGTTAAGTTGAACAAAGAGGGAATGGTCAAAATGGCCCTGGTGGATTTGGGCGTGCCGCCCGGTTTCACCGTGCTGGCCGAGGATCTCAGCCGCCTGGTGGAGCAGAAACTCATCTCGCGCTACGAACTGACCGGCCGCCAGATCATCCTCTACCTGGAAGATTTTAGCGGAGACCGGCCGTTAACCTTCAGCTACCGGCTGGCCGCTCGTTTCCCCATACGCGCTCAAACTCCGCCCTCGAGCGGATATGATTACTATAACCCGGCGTCTCAAACGGTCAAAGCGCCGCTGGAGGTAGTGGTGACGGATTAAGCCGGATCGGTCACTGGCAATTCGTAAGTATCCGGGCCAGATAGGGTAAAGTTATTTCTTCTTGTTGATCGACCAGGCGCAGGGCGTCTTGAATGTTCTGGTCAAAAAGGTCCAGACTCAGGTCACTCGCCCAGCGGTCTATTTCCATTTGTATAAACGGTCTCACGATCGCGGCCTGGTTTAAAATTTCCGCCTTGATCTGATCTTTGGAAAGTGGACTGCTGGCCTCCGCTTCGACCTCTTTGGCCGAACATGATTCAAAATAGGAGGGGTCAATAGACTCGGTTAGATTATAAAGCCCCCGAAACTGTCCGTTCAGGTACAGCAGCACCCAGCGGCCGTGGGCGGCCGGCTGGCCCATATCCCGGTACAGATTGCGGAGCACCTGATCGCCGATGAATTTAATGAAATAAGTTTGGGTTGAGGAAGGTCCAACATTCAATAAAGCCGGAGATGTTTCGTTATTGACGGCTCGTAATACCAGCTTATCAAAGCTTTGAACCGGTGTATCCTCAAAGAGTGGATACTCCAGGCTGCCGCCATAGGCCTGGCTAAAAGAGATTTGGTAAGATTTTTTGGGGCCATACAGCCCGGTCTGATCCTCGTAGATTTTTATGCCGGCCTTGAGCTTAACCTGGGCTTGACCACCGGGCGCAAAATATTCTAAGGTGATAGGTTGTTCCTCATTTTGATCATGCTCTTCTGGATAATCATGCAGCCAGGTGAGCCGAATCGGGTCGATAGCAATGGCGATGACCGGGATCGCTTGCTGGTAAGCGGTATCGGACGGCGCATTTTTACCGGGGTGAGCAGGAATAATGGTCAGATCCAGGATTGGGGCCAAACAGCCGGCCAAAATAGCCGCTATGAAGAAGAGCCATAAAGAATTGATCTTGCGAGACAAGGTAAACGTCCTTTAATCAACTAACGCTAGTCATATTTTAACCTTAAAATGGTCATTTTGGCATCCACCAAAAGTAGTATTTATCCAATGACTGCCTATACTACCAAAGGATATGCCGAACTATTTAGACTGCTGCTGACTAAAGGGGCTAAGATTGAAGTGAAGTTGACGGTTGACGCCGGGTTTTCTCCGGTTTTTAGCTTGAGTCAGAAAAGTTTTAATTGAACGGTCTCTTTTTGCAGTGAGGTCAATTCCAGGAAATCCCCTAACCGGTGCTCAAAAGGAATAGACCGCAGTCTGAATTGTTGAACTCGTTCGACGTGTTTGTCATCGAGGGTGTAGAAACGATGCTCCAGGAAAAACGAGTGAATTTGTTCAATCAGTTCGGCTATGGTAGGGGCGTCGAGGTCATTACGGAGTTTGTCCAAAAAAGGTCTAAGCAGTTTCAACTGTTTCTTGGAGGTGACATTTTCAAGCAGAAGGGCAGTGGCAGGGTTATAGATAAACCACAAACAGGCCATTATCTGTCTGATCTCTTGCTGCTCGTAGAATGAGGTTTGTCCCACCGTTTGAAACGGGATTCCCGAACGTTCAAAAGCCTCGATTAAGGGTTGGCTTAACGCCCCCAGCCGGTAAAGGACAGCAAAATCGGCAAAGGAACGGCCGGTCGATCTGTCATCATCCGTCACCCGGCCCGAATCAAGGGAAAAATAGCTGGTACCGCCGACCATCTTCTCGATCTGATGAACGACATACTCAGCCTCACCGGAGTTGCTGCACAGATGGGTTGTGGATTTATCGCCCAGTCTCACAATTGGGGTTGACTCGACCTGACGCATAACAGGTGTTTCGGAAGGGTTGGGTTAAGTCTTCCTCTTTTTTTCCATCAATATCGTTTTTTGGTCGAGCCAAGGCTGTTGTTTAAACATTATTGACGGAGCGCGTTGGAACGAGACTTTTGGCGACGTTGCTTACGGCGAGGATAGCCTTCATCAGTCCGATCACAGCGTTGGTGGCGTTGAGCATCTATGCGGTGCTTACCATCCTGTCCGGGTGGCTCTATACCCTGATTCAGACCAAGATGAGCCAAAAGCCCCATCGTCGCGAATAATGGGAGGAAAGCCTTATGACATTATCGTAGATTCTCCAGCTTGAGTTGAACTCCCTGGCTCTTGTTCTCCAGCAAAACAAGCTCGTAGCCGATGGCTTTGTAGCCAGTTCGCCGCCTGGCATGCATCTTCGCCAGCATAGGGACTTCAAAATCCACGTAGTCATAAATGATCACCTCTTTCTTGGCTGCGTTCAGCCGGTGAAGCCGCCCGGCATACTGGGTCAGGGTGCCACGCCAGGAGATGGGCAAAGCCAGGAAGAGGGTATCCAGCCGTTCATCATCGAATCCTTCGCCCAGGTAACGCCCAGTAGCGACAAGCACTCGCGGCTGATCAGTTGGAATAGCGGCGATTTGCTCCGCCAGTTGTTTCCGGTGCTTTTTGCCCATACCCCCGGTCATTACGATGACATTTTGGATATGCGGGGCCAGTAGACTCGCCAATAAATCCAGATGTTCCCGCCGTTCGGTCAGCAGAACCGGAAACCGGTTCGCTTGCACCGCGGCCATCACATCTTGGATGATCAGATGATTACGCTCATCATCCTTGTTCAGCAAGGCGTATACTTCCTGAATAGGAGGCGAGGTCACATTCTGCAAATGAGCGGGGAGGTGAAAGGTGGTTGGACGAACGATAACCTGATGGTCAAAAGGTCGTTTCTCGGCTTGCTTACGATCATCCACTCGATAACGAACAGGACCACACTGCATAAAAACAATTGGATGGTGTCCATCTTTCCGGACAACCGTAGCCGACAAACCGGTTAGATATTTAGCCTTGCTCTGCCTGACCACCTGCTCAAAACTGACGGCAGAAATGTGGTGACACTCATCCACAATCAAGTAACCATACTTACCGACGATATCATCAACGACACCTTTCCGAACCAGGCTTTGAACCATGGCCACGTCAATTTTCTCGGTTGGCTGATGCTTGCCACCCCCGATTTGACCTATCTCTTTCGCCGTAAGGCCAAGGAACTGGCTCAACGCCTCAACCCACTGATCGAGCAGTTGCCGGCGATGGACAATCACCAATGTGTTGACCTGGCGTTGGGCCAGCAGGTAGGCCGCTACCACCGTTTTGCCGAAGGCCGTCGAAGCCGCTAAAACACCGGTCTCATGCTGTAAAAGAGCATCGGCGGCTTGCTGTTGCTCTGCCCGCAAGACCCCGTGAAACTGAAGTTCAAGGGGAGTTCCGGCAAAGCGCTGATCGGTGAGTCTCACGTTGACCTGGAGCGACCGAAAAAGGTCGAGTATTTCGTCGAGACAGCCGCGCGGCAGTCCGAGGTGTTTAGGAAAATCTTCGCAGCAACTGATAATGCGCGGCTTCCCAAACGTAGACAGGCGCATACCTTGGGCTTGATAAAATTCCGGATTTTGAAAGGCGGCTAAGCGAATCAGACGGTTACGCAGGGAAGGGGTAATATCTACCTTGGGAACATAAAGTTGATTGCCAAGCACCAGCTCAATTTGCTCAGGCAATGGCCCAATGACTGCGGGTTCTTTCAGCCGCCTAGAAGGGGGCGCGGTCCAGGGGGTTTCATCGCTCTCGTCAGTGACGGGAAGTCGAATTCCGAGAAACTCACCTTGCTTTTCCGCCTCGCTCACAACTGTCTCAACTTCCTGACGCTTCATCCGGCGGAGGGAAGCGAGGAAAGCCCATTGGTCCTGATAGGGGACAAAGTTTTCATCCAGGAAAAGGCTGTGGCCTTGCTCGCG
>CAZUNT010000141.1:0-10137 GCA_964622215.1 uncultured Caldilineaceae bacterium | reverse complement strand
ATTTGCTTCAGCAGTTCAGTCCGGCGGGCATTAAGTTGGGCTAACTCATCTTCCGCTTCTGCCAACAACCGGTTAATCTCATCCAGGCTTCTCATATTACCTCGAAGATCGGAGATACAGAGTTAATCACTCCAGCCCTGTCATTATAAAGCATGGTCGGCTAAAGCAAACTGCTGTGATAATAAGCTTTACTGGGGAGCTTTCCTCAGCTAGCCATTGGTACAGGCTGAAGGGAGGTGATGGGAATGGTTTCGACCAAGGAAGGGGTATAAGCTGATAATAACAAAATCTCATTTACGGGTGGATGAAGCAGAATCTCAAGCACAATATTCCGGAGATCATCGGATAACTCAGCTAGCCCCGTGAGCGGAAAACTGCGCGGGCCAACTTCCGTTCTTTGAGCCAAAATGGAGTATTCAAAAAAGGTTAGCCCTATCGCCTGACGCTCCTGCTTATTGATTCGTAGTAAAATATGCTCATTCAGTTCAATCCCGGTAGCCGTCTCACCGGGTGCAAACGAAACATACAAAGTATCACTCAGCTCATCATAGTTAAAAATAGGTTCACTCATCTTTTTACCCGATTTCTTTCTGATAGGCAGTTACAATGTAATTGTTGGGTACAGGTTTACCTTCTTCGCCCTCGCCAAATCGAAACAAAACAATAGCGATAATGTGAGTGTTATCCTCGGCTAGGTCGGCAAACTCTTTAACATAGCGGTACTTGTGGAGATTAAGTGTGTCTTGTTTGCGCTGACCTGATTGAATAGTTTCTTTTAAGTGGCTTTCATAAGCTAACATTTCAGGATGGTTAAGGGATTGGATGATATGTTCCCAGCGTTCTTGGCTTAGATAGATGGCGTTGCCGAAACGGTCGTGTACGGTCCAGCGTTTCATGAATTTTCTTTTCCACAGATAAAAGGAACAGCAAATCTAATTCTACGATTATACCATAGTTTCTGGATCTTACTGAAATAGGCCTTACTTCGATCGCAAATGTCTGGTGTATAAACTTGTTGCCGACGTTTAACCCATTCTATGGATTTCTTGATAGCTTTTGAAGTCGTGAGCCTGTGGCAACATGTCGGCGACGGATTTGGGCTGGCTTAGTCCTTCACGCCAGGCTTTTTTCTCGACCGCGCCAACGATGAGATAATCATTGCCAATGACCGAGGGATCGTATTGCGCAAACATAGTGGTCAATAAGTGTTCAAGCTCTTCTTTGTGACCAATCAACATATCACACTGCCCACAATAACGACAGGTGTAATTGCTGAAACCTCAATAACCAGTCTCAGATTCGGTGAAGAGCGAAGGCTGAGAAAAAAACCACTTCTCCCCCCTACCACCCCTACCGCTTTGGAATTGCTGTTGCGTTGGGTGAGTGAGTCAGAAGAGTCTTAATTGGACCGTCTCTTTTTTCTGAGCTACCTTTCGGGCGGCCATTTCTTTGATTTCTTTCAAGGTGTTTTCAATATCGTTCAAGAAAGGTGACGGTTCATTTTGATACTTTTGACCAAACAGCAACCTGGTTTTGGCGTGGGTCAGAATGAGCCTTTGTTGGGCCCGGGTCATCCCCACGTAGAAAAGACGGCGTTCTTCTTCTAAATCCGACGGCTCTTGGCCGTGTTGGTAAGGTAACAGCCCTGCCTCGCAGCCGACGATAAAGACCACCGGAAACTCCAGCCCTTTAGCGGCGTGAAGGGTCATCAAGGTAACTCGATCGGCCCGGGGGTCATAAAGATCCGTCTCCTTTTGCAACGTCAGAACCTCTAGAAATCGACCTAGATCGTTTTCAAAGGGCACGGCTCGCCGCCTGAGTTGCTCGATCCGCTCATTGCTTTTTTGATCGAGTGGGAGGATTGATCTGTCGGTCAAGAATTGATACATTCGTTCGATCAAGACCGATATTGGCTTGCTGGCTCTGTCTTCCATTGCTGCACAAAAAGAGGTAATCGTCTGCACCTGCTTGTCCGAGACAAGCTGTTCCAAAAAGACCGGTTGGCGCTGGTGAAGAAACCAGAGGCAGGCCGAGACCGTCCGAATGTCTTTATACTCGGTTAACGGTGTCTGCCCCATACTTTGGTAGGGCATGCCAGACCGTTCAAAGGCTTCGATCAAGGATTGGCTTTGGGCGCTCAAGCGGTAAAACACGGCAAAATCGGCAAAGGTCAAACTTTTTTCTTCGTTATCGGCCCGGCCTGAATCAATTGAGAAGTAGCTAATCCCGCCCATCATCTTTTCGATTTCCTCTATAATATACTCCGCCTCCGCTCGATCACTCGACGCTGGATGCACGACCAGTTTGGTTCGGTCCAGGAAATCAGACCAGATTTTGACCCGCTCACTGACAGGATTTTTTTCGATCACCTGGGCAGAGGCCTCGAGAATAAGCTGCGTGGACCGATAATTTCGGTTGAGGTGAAGGGTTTCGACCGGCCCAAACTCTTGACTGAATTGGCGGAAATAGGCCGGGGTGGCGCCTCGAAAGCCGTAAATGGCCTGATCGGGGTCGCCGATGAGACAGACATTGCTATCGAGTCCAATCAGAAGTTGCAGCAAACGATACTGGGCCAGGTTCACATCTTGAAACTCATCCACCGAAATCCACCGAAAGCGCTGTTGGACTGCTCGTTGTACGTCGGGATGCCGTTCCAGAAGTTGAACGGGTTTGAAAACGAGGTCATCAAAATCGACCAAACCATTTTCTTGGAAGGCGTTCTGATAGGTTTGGTAAATTTCAGTCAAAGCAGGCTCCACCTCATCTGGAGTAAGGCACTGACTTTTAGCGGCTGAGATGTCATCCAGGTAGCGATTTATCTCACGGGTGCTCCAATCCGGGTAAGCTTGCTTGAGTATCGCCTGTCGCTCCTGCTCACTACAAATCGCAAAATCAGAGGGCAAACCAATCTTCTCTCCCGCCTCACGGAGCAGCATAGCGCCAAAGGCATGAAAGGTTTTGACGGTAATTCGGCCGGTCAAATCAGCCCCAATGAGATTTCTCAGGCGGGCAGTCATCTCTTCGGCGGCTTTGTTGGTGAAGGTGATCGCCAGAATAGTATTTGGGGCGACCCCTTTCTTATCGATGAGATGGGCAATCCGGTAGGTCAAGGTTTGCGTTTTGCCGGTTCCCGGCCCGGCTACAATGATCAAACGTGAGGCCGGAGATAAGACGGCGGCTTGCTGCTCCGGATTCAGTCCGGCCAAGAACGGGTTTGGCGACGCATCGGTGCTAGCCGAGTTGTCAGCCAAAGGAGAGAGGTCGAACAAGGTCGGCGTAGTCTGAGCGGCTGAATTTTCTATACTTTTCGCTTCTTTTCTTGTTGGCTCAGCCACAGCGACATCAGAGGGAGTCGCTTTCTCCGCCGGGTCCACCTCCTTACTGGCGGTGCTTCCTTTGGCTGTGCCAGGCGAAGGCTTTGCCGGAAATAAGCTCAATTGCCCGGTCGAAACGTCATCCCCTACGGGATGCGAAGCGCTATCCTCCGCCGGGTCGAACAATTTGATAACTCCAGGTTGACCATCATAACCAGCAATAGGTCTGATCTGACCCGCACGCATACGCCGTATGCCTTCAGCCAGACGTGCTCCGCCGACGTTTTCGATCTCCGCCAACGGAATATCCCGCAAAATTGCCAATTCCGGCCCCAGTTTGGCTAACAGCAAATCGAAATCCTTTTTCACGGTTTTGCTATCAGGGCCTACTCCGTGAATTTCCCCCAACACTTCCGGTAGCGGGATTAGGCTGGTGAACGGGTGAGCGCGCGGCGGCATATCTGCTGGCCGGTCCGCCAGGGCTTCAACTCGGTGTAACACTCCTACGGTAACCTCTTTGCCACAGACGGGGCAGCGTCCCTGGTGCGCGATTGTTTCTTTTGGCTCCCAGTTGATGTTGCACTTGCGATGACCGTCGTGATGGTACTTACCTTCTTCCGGGAAGAATTCAACAGTGCCCCTAAAGAGTTCAGGATCACCGGATTTGAGCGCGTTGAAGATAGCTGGATATGACAACTCGGTCTCGAAAACCGTGGCTTCGCGGGCAAGCTTTTGTGGGGAGTGAGCGTCGGAATTGGAGACCAGGGTGTAACGATCCAGGGCCGATACCCGCCAATTCATCGGCGGATCAGAGGAGAGGCCGGTTTCCAGAGCGAAAATGTGGGGCGTTAAATCCTCAAAACATTCCTCGACCGAGTCGTAGCCTGATTTGGAGCCGAGGAGGGAAAACCAGGGAGTCCAGATGTGGGCCGGGATCAGATAGCAAGCCGGATCGATCTCCAGGATAATTTCCAGCAAATCCCGCGAGGGTAAACCCAGAATCGGGCGGCCATCAGAGCGAATATTGCCGATTTTCTCCAGGGCAGCTTGAATTTTCTCGACTACCTCCAATGAGGGAGCAAAGATGACGTTGTGGACTTTGCGCACCCGGTCCTTTTTTTTGTAGATACTGCTGATCTCGCCGGCCAGCATAAAACGGACCGGGGCCTGGCAAGCTGGCGGCACCTCAGCTTGCACCGCCTGGGCTATTTCATCCTTAAGGCGAAACAGCCCCTCTTCCGCCGGTTCCAGCTTGTTTTTCATTTCTTGCAGCCAGCCGGGGTGGGCAATATCGCCGGTACCGACGACATGGATGCCTTTAAGCTGGGCCCATTTCGCCAGGTGCTCAAAATTTAAATCCTTGCTGGTAGCCCGCGAATAATGGGAATGAAGGTGTAGATCGGCGATAAATCTCATAAACTAAATTCCCTTAGCTGCGCAAACCTCGTTTATTGGGCCGGCCAGGCCGCTTCAACCTGAAGTTAGATCCACTCCCCGGCAGCGGCGGTTAACTCACCGGGATTATCGCCTGTGTTGATTGTCCCCGCCGGTTCAACCAACAGCAGGTGGCATTCTTCTTTGGCCCTGGGTTTGTGCTCAACTCCTCTGGGCACAACCACCATTTCACCTTCCCTCAGGTGTACCTGGCCGTCTCGCATGTCAATAATGAGTTCACCTTTGAGGACGACAAATACCTCGTCGGTTTCCGGGTGACTGTGCCAGACAAAATCACCCTGAACCTTGACCAGCTTGAAGTGGTAGTCATTCATCTGGGCAATAATTTTGGGCGACCAGTGGTCAGATATTAGGCTCAACTTTTCTTTGAAATTAATTGATTGTGACATGGCTAGGCCTCCTGGCAAAAATATAAGCGCGGTGACTTTGAGGTTCCACCGACCCTAATCCCTGAACCCTTTTGGCCAGTCGATCCAGCAATTGGCGGTCCAGCGGCTTGTGGGCCAACTCGTCGGCAATTCGTTCGGTGTATTCTTTAGCTACCCGGTCGTAGCTGGTTTGTGTTTCATTGATATGGTGAGTCATATTCAACTTGGTACTTGGTTGACCTTTATAATCTAAAGGTAACTACTCAGAAGGTGGTGATTTCAGCCAAGCTCGACACAGATTTGGGCACGGATACACGGATTTTGGCTGGCTTAATCCGTGTATCCGTGTAAAAAATCCGTGTCAGGCTAAGTAGTTACATCTAAAGATTGGTTACCTCACGACCGGACCAGACGGTCGATAAGCGGCACCCCCGAGCGGCATAAGGGACATTCCTCAGGTATCCACATGCCGCGTTCAAGTGAGACAAGCGTAAAGAACGGAACCTGCTGCTGTCTGGCTATTTGCCCTGCTGCTTCGCCCAGGGTTAGCAGGCTGGCAAAGCCGGCCAGTTCAGCGCCGCAGTTCAGCAAGTCGGCCAGGGTCGATAATAGGGCCGAACCCGCATTGACCGCGTCGTCTACCAGCAGGACGCGCTTACCAGACAAAAGCCCACGTAGAGAGGCCGGGATGAGGTATCGGACCGGCCCCGCTGCGGAAGCAAATCGTTCGGCAAAGACGAAGCCTGCCCCGATTTCTGCCGCCAATAAGTGCGCGACAAAGGCGCCGCCCAGCAGTGGACCACAGATGAATTCCGGCCGGCAGGCCATCACCCGACCCGCCAAAGCTGCTACCCAGCCCCGGGTGCGCCGCGCATCGACGAATAACCCCTCCAGGTCTAGCCACAGATCGCCGTGATGGCCCGACTCGTAACGAAAATGACCCCGCAACGCGATTACGGCCTGGAGTACTGTTTTCTCGACCTCGGCTGGCTCCGGGTCAATTTTTTCCATGATCATCCCTCACTAGCCCTGACACTATGTTTGCACTTTTGACAAAACTGGAGGAATTGGACGCGGATCGTTCGGATCGAGCGGATAAAGCTTTAAAAAGACAAGCAAAAATCCGTGCGATCTGCGAAAATCCGCGTCCCATTAAAAAACTGCAAAGATAGTGCTCTGGATTATAGGAGGCCGGACAGGAAAAACCAAATTCTCCCCAGTTTTGACAACCTCTTAATTTGTAATATACTGCTTGAAAACGATTGCGCAACCGTTTTCTGATTTCCGCCCCTTAACCTTTATCCCAGTTGGTTAATCACAAATAATTGAGGAGGATTACCATGCCCCAAGAATCCAACTACAAAGCTGAATTGGTCGGCGTTTTTGGCCACCCCGTAGCCGAGAATCCGACAATTGTGATGCAAGAGGCTGCTTTTTTGGCCCTGGGCCTCAACTGGCGCTATTTGACGATTGAAGTTTACCCGGAAGACCTGGCCGATGCCTTTAAAGGGCTGTGCGCTATGAATTTCCGGGGTATCAACCTGACCATTCCTCACAAGGTCGAGGTGCTCAAATACCTGGACGAAGTGGCTGAGGATGCCCGGTTGATGGGCGCGGTCAACACGGTGCGCCGGGAGGGTAAAAAGCTCATCGGCGAAAATACCGACGGCAAAGGCTTTCTGCGCTCGCTGCGAGAAGATGCCGGGGTAGACCCGGTGGGCAAACGGGTGGTGGTGTTGGGTGCAGGGGGTGCAGCCCGGGCCATGACCGTAGAGTTGGCCTTGGCCGGGGCAGCTCACCTAATCCTCGTCAACCGCTCGCCTCGACGCGGGCAGGAGTTAGCGGCCCTGCTCAACGAAAAAACCCCGGTGAAGGCCGAATTTGTACCGTGGGATAAAACTTATCGGGCGCCGGCGGAGACGGATATTTTAGTCAATGCCACCTCCATCGGTCTGTTCCCCAACGTCAACGACAAACCCGACCTTGATTATGAGACGATCACCCCCGGCATGATTGTGTGTGATGTTATCCCCAACCCTCCGTTTACGCCTTTTCTGAAGGAAGCCGAAGCGCGTGGCGCGAAAATACTCGACGGCCTGGGAATGTTGGTTTACCAGGGAGCTATCGGCTTCAAAATGTGGACCGGTCTCGACGCGCCGGTGGCAGTCATGCGCGAGGCACTGGCCAGGGCATTTGCCGGTTGACCGGATAAAAATTGCCAAGCTACACATGAACTTTTTGCACCTTGACCTTATTAAAATCTCAATGGAGAGGAAGAAACAATGGCCAATCAAACTCAACAAATTTATGATGCCTTTGACGCGGGCCAGGGTATCCTCCGTCTAACCCCAACCTGGGTGCCGCGATCTTTCTGTATTCCGGGCCGGCGGATTAAGTTGCACCCCGACGATTACTACGCTTTTGGGGCAAACCGGGGCGGCATTGACGAGCGCTGGTTCTGCTCTACCACCAAGGCCGACAACGGTCCCCTGACCACGCCGGACGAGGGCCTCAGCTATGTAGTCAGCGGCAGGGCAGACCAGCCCCAAAAAGTTTTGTTCAAAGATGTGGTGGACGAATTGGGAGCCAAGTTGCTGGGCGACCGGCTGTGGACCCAGTACCATACCTGGCCCATGTACTCCAAGTTTTTCGACAATCAGGGACCGCTGCCTCACCATCTGCACCAGATGGAGCAGCATGCCCGGCTGGTCGGCATGCAGCCAAAGCCCGAAGCCTACTATTTTCCGTTGCAACTCAATAATCACGGCGGCGATTTCCCCCACACCTTCTTTGGGTTTGAACCGGGCACAACCAAAGAGCAGGTACGCCACTGCCTGGAAATCTGGAACCAGGGTGATAACCATATCACCGATATCTCTCGCGCCTACCGGCTGGAATTAGGGACCGGCTGGTTTGTTCCTGCCGGCCTGCTCCACGCGCCGGGCAGCTTGTGTACTTACGAACCGCAGTGGGCCAGCGATGTCTTCGCCATGTACCAATCACTGGTCAATAATGTGCCGATTGATTGGGCCATGCTGGTCAAGAACGTGCCGGAAGACAAACACCACGACCTCGATTTTATCGTCTCCATGTTGGATTGGGAAGCCAACGTCCTCCCCGATGTGAAAGAAAAATATTTCCGCCCGCCGCTGCCGGTCAAGCCCTGGGACGAGATGGAGGCCGAGGGTTTCACTGAAAAATGGATTACCTACGGCAATGATTACTTTGCCGCCAAAGAGTTGACCGTTCTGCCCGGTCGCACCGTTACTGTGCGTGACCCCGGCCCCTACGGCCTGATTATGGTGCAAGGACATGGGACTATAGGCATCTGGCCCATTGAAACGCCGACTTTAATCCGTTTTGGCCAACTTACCCACGACGAATATTTCGTTTCGGCTGGAACGGCTGCTGAAGGCGTCACCCTGCACAACCCCAGCGCCACCGAACCCATCGTGATGCTCAAGCACTTCGGTCCAACCCCCGAAGCGCCGAAAAAATAATCCGTAACAAGGAAAGCGAGGAAAATAATGGCAACTCTATTTCGTACTTCCTATACCCGCGCTGAGTTACTCCAGCGTATAGGCGACATAGGCCAACTGGCCGGCGTGCGAGTTGGCGAACTGGGTGACGGCTTTGAGCGCGGGGGGCGCGTCGCCGATTTTCGCACGGGTAGCGGCCTGGCCTTTACCGTTTTGGTTGACCGGGGCCTGGATATTGGTTGGGCCAATTTTGGCGGCGCTTCTCTCGCCTGGCGGTCATCCGCCCCTGCCGCTGCCCCCGCCTTTTTTGAACCGGCGGGTTTAGGTTGGCTGCGCGGTTTTTACGGCGGCCTGGTCACCACCTGCGGGCTAACCTACCTGGGCGCGCCGGTAATGGATGAAGGCCAGGCGCTCGGATTGCATGGCCGGGCCTCTTATATCCCGGCCACTCACTTTGCCTATGGCGGTGATTGGCTTGGCGACGACTATGAAATGTGGACCGCCGGCCAGGTGCGTGAGGCTGCCGCCCTGGTTGAAAACGTAGTCCTGCGGCGACGGATTTCGGCCCGCCTGGGCGAGTCGCGCCTGTTTATCGAGGACACCGTGACCAACGAGGGCTACCAGCCTGTGCCTCACATGCTGCTTTATCACTGCAATTTTGGCTTTCCCATTGTCAGCGAGCAGACCGAATTGCTGGCCGCTTCTGCCGAAGTCAAACCGAGGGATGAGGCCGCCGCCCCCGGCCTGGCCGATTACCACCGTTTCCAGCCACCCACGCCGGGCTACCAGGAGCAAGTTTTCTACCACACTTTAAAAGCCGATACGTTAGGCCAGGCGCAGGCCGCCCTGGTCAACCGGACTTTTGGGGGTGGACAGGGGTTAGGCGGCTACGTACGTTTCGCCCTGGCCGAATTACCCCGCCTGGTACAATGGAAAATGATGGGCCAGGGTAATTATGTCTGTGGCCTGGAGCCGGCTACCAACTGGGTCGGGGGCCGGGCCACGGAACGGGCTGAAGGTCGCCTACAATTCTTGGCCCCTGGTGAAACCCGTCACTACAAACTAGAGATTGGCGTGTTGACTTCCCAGGCCGAAATTGATGCTTTTGAAGCAAGTCTACCAAGATAGCAGATGGCAGATGGCAGATAGTAGATGGTAGATAGTAGATGGTAGGTGACAAGCAGTAGGTGACAAATATAGAAAAGAGGAGTGTTTCCCACTTAGCGTGGGTAAGGTCCTGGAGTGCAGAATTTATTCTGCCAAGTGGCTAAAAGCGGAATGAATTCCGCACTCCTCCCCTCCATATGAGAAATACTCGAAAAGAGGTAGGAACTCTGAAATGCCGTTTCGCTTTGAAAGTTTGAAGATTTGGCATATGGCCAGGGCTTATGCTAGCAAGATTTATGCTGCCACCACTAAATTTCCTCGGAAAGAGGATTATGGCCTCGCCTCACAGATGAACCGTGCTATCTATCTATCCATCATCTACCGGTTACTGTCTTCTGTGGACCATCAGCCATC
>CAZUNT010000140.1:0-19709 GCA_964622215.1 uncultured Caldilineaceae bacterium | reverse complement strand
TCACTCCCACGCAGGCCGGCCTTGTCTGCCGGGCTGCCAGGGGTGATGTCAATCACCAGGGCGCCGCGTTGATCTTCTTTCAGATTCATCGCTTTAGCCAGGTCAGGGTTGAGCGAAGTGCCGCTTAAACCTAGCCACGAATGTTCATATTGGCCCGATTTGATCAGCTCCGGTACAACCTTCTGCACGATGTTGGCGGGGATGGCAAAGCCAATGCCGGCATTGGCCCGCACCGGCGACTCAATCGCCGCCGTAACTCCAATTACCTGCCCCTGATCGTTGACCAACACTCCGCCGGAGTTGCCGGGGTTAATCGGCGCATCGGTCTGGATAATGTCAGGAATGGTGTAGCTGGGCGCAGGGGTTAAGCTGCCCTGTTCCACATCGGAACTGACCGGCAATTGTCGTCCCAGGGCGCTGATGATGCCGACCGTCATCGTGTTTTCCAGGGTGAAGGGGTTGCCGATGGCGATGGCCAATTGGCCCACTTTGATCTGGTTCGAATCGGTCAGTTCGACCGGCCCCAGCCGGTCGGCGGGCAGGTCTACCTTGATCACGGCCAGATCGCTGTCGGGGTCGGCCCCTACCAGCTTGGCCTTAACCGAAGAACCGTCGGCAAAAGTGACCCGAATGACATCTGCTCCATCCACCACATGGTTATTGGTAATGATGTGGCCCTCTTTATCCCAGACAAAACCGGAACCGGCCGCGTGGCTGTATTGCTGTTGGGGCGTCTGCTGCTGTGGAAAATCCGGATTTTGCGGGTCGCCGAAGAAGAAGGGGAAGCCCGGCAGTCTAGGTATTTGGGTCAAAGGGTTGTCAGTTGCCTTTTGACTCACTTGAATACTGACCACCGACGGATTGACCTTGGTGTAAATATTTTCCAGCGCTCCTTCTAACGCCGCTACGGCCTCGGTTGAAGCCGGAGCCGAGACGACCGCCGGTTTGGCTTGCTGCGCCGGTAACATCGCCAGCGCCGTTCCCTGGAGAGATGTTACCGGTCCGCCATTGCACGCGGGTAGAGCCAGACTGGCTAGCAACAGGGGAATGATGATGTATTTTACTTTCTTATTCATCTTGAACTCCTTAGACTGTAATTTTCTTTGGTATATACATATGTTTTTGTCATTATTTAGCCTACTCGATTTACCTCCAACCTTACCTGACCAGAATCCACACCTCCAGGGCATAAGCCACAAAAATTCCGAGAGAAAACACGCCTAGCAGCAGTAACCACAAGCGCAGATGGTCGGAATCTGCGAAAAAGTCGTACCTGTTGGACTGCTGCCGGCTGAGTAAAAATCCCCAGCCGAGCAGCCCTAATAAAATTCCAGTGATGACAATCAGTAGCAGTGGCGCTGCATGGAGAAAGCTCATAGTTTTGGGCTGTTTCTACTACCATCCGACGGCCGTCCTATTAAGGAGTTTGGCTGTCTTTACTCAAAAGTTTCCTCAAGCATACCATGCAGCCAGGTAATTTGTCTTTAAGATAACTTTATCCTAACCTTAAGCCGACCTTAAAGATATGCTTAGTACACCTTTGCATAAATTGATTCCGAATTACAGACTAAAACTGGAGTGCAAAAGTACACTTTTGCACTCCGAAAGTGGTTCTGTGCGGATTGGTTGGCGGTTTATGGGTGTGGCTGCATGGCGGCGCTTACCGGTTTTACTCGCTGCTGCTCACTTGAGCACGTACGTGCAGGATAACAGCAAAATCATCTCGGTAAACTTCTTCCAAACTGGGGTCGTCGGCAGCCTCCTTTAGGAAGCTGTCATGGCTGAGGTCGGTCAGAATGTAATGAGAACCAAAGGTGTTGGCCACAATTGGGCCGGGATTGGCCACCCGTCCCCGGCTGATGTCTCTCCACAAATCGTACAGTTCGGCATCGTACAACTGCATGTAAGTGGGATCGAGGCCCAAGGTGTAAATGTTGGAGGTGTTGTAGAAATATAGTTGGGGAAAATCGTCCCAATCGGTTTGGTAAACCAGGCTGCCCGGAGACGTATTGGCTTTAAGCCAGGCGGCGGCCTGGGCGTAACGCTGATAGGGTGAGGAGTCTTGAATACTCTCTTGTGTAGCCTTAAAGTTGTACCACATAGCCGGAAGTAGAATCATAACCAGGATCACCGGCTCAACTTTACTGAGCCAGGGCTTGAGCGGCAGCCACTCCTCCCGCACCGACTGCCAGGCCAATGCCCCAAACAAGAGCGCAAATGCCGGATAGTATTCGATAAAACGTCGGGATTTGAAGAGGAGAAAGCCAAAGAGAACTGCTATCCAAAAAAGTGTCGCCGTAGGGGTGTTTATCCGGCGCTGGCTAAGGCTCAGAACAAATGCGCCGGCTACAAAGGCCACCAGGGCGAGCGCAGCACGCTCAACCAGCGTCCACGTTTGGTAAGGCTCCCATTCATTGCCCACCCTGATAGCGGTAGGATCGATCAGCTTGGGCAGAAAATGATGGTAAATAAAGATTAAGTTCTGGGGAAAATAAACGTTGACGACCAGTCCCAGGGTAATGCCCAGGCTTACGTAGACCAGCGGCCTCAGGTTAAGTTGGCGCTCCAGCAGCCACCGGCTAACTATATAGATACCGGCGATAACCCCAACGAAGGGGAAGGCATCGTAAAGCCAAACATACAGGAAAGTCAAAGGGGCGAGCCAATGCTCCCGTCGAGTTAAGAGAACATGCAGCATCAGGAACAACATCAGCAATGAAACAGCTTGCACCCGAGGCATACTAAGCCGGTAAAGAAAGGCGTCCGATACAGCCAGGAATCCCAGCGACCACAAAGCTGCATACGGCACCCGTTGACCCCGTAGGAAAATCCAACCCATCAGAAAGGCCAGGGCCGGGAAGATGACCCCGGCCCATTTTGCGCCTAGCCGCAGATCGCCATAAGTAAAGGGAATGAGCAGGATATGGAAAAGGAAATGATGATCGAAGTAGTCGTTAGGGTTCAGGATGGTCAAGGGGAGCCAGGGAAAGGGGGGCCGCAAGCCCTGTTCTCGCATCAGTTGGGTAAATTTGATATGGAAGTAACCGTCAATGCTCGACAGATTGGGGGAAGAAAATTGCAGGGCGGCCATAAAGGCCACAAAAACAGCCAAAAGTCCCGCTCCGGTAAAGAGAAACGGCCAGTTTAGTCGAGCGATAGACAGCGGCAAACGAGCCGTTAACTTTCGATTTAATGAGGTGATGAATAGTTTTATGGCCCCAGGTTTCATAATGCCCGGTAATTATAACACGTTTCCTCCAAAAAAGTGGGATGAGGTCAATAACAGTTAGCGGTTTTGCCCGGCCACCCGCAGAATAGCAGCCAAACAACGCTCGACATCCGTTTCGGTGGTAGCCCAGGAGGAGATACTTATACGCATAGCCGTATGGCCCTGCCAGACCGTACTACCGCACCAGCAAGTTCCATCCGCCTGAACGGCGGCAATCACCCGGCGGGTTGTCTCGGCCTCGCCGAATGAAACGAGGACCTGGTTTAACCCGACTTCATTCAGAATTTGGTAACCTGCAACGCGCAGGCCCTCGGCCAAGTGGGCAGCATATTGGCAGTTACGTTCAATAAGATCAGCCAGGCCGGCCCGGCCCAATGAGCGCAAAGCCGCCCAAATTTCGACCGCTCGCGCTCGTCGAGACATTTCAGGGGTATAGTGATCGGGTTCACGCTGCTCGCTTGGCGTTATGTAAGCAGCCGTAGCCGACATAGCGGCGCGAATGTGTTCGGCGTTGCGGCAAATGGCGATGCCGCTGTCATAAGGGACATTAAGCCACTTGTGGGCATCGGTGGCCCAGGAGTCTGCATCCGCTACACCGGTGGTTAGATGGGCGCGCCGGGGCGCGGCGGCGGCCCACAGGCCAAAAGCCCCATCCACATGCACCCATGCTCCGGCTGCGTGCGCTGCGGCGCAGATTTCTCGGGCCGGATCGAACGCGCCGGTATTGACGTTGCCGGCCTGAATGCACACCAGCGTTGACTCGGTCAACGAAGGTAGGGCCTCGGCCCGCATCCGGCCTTGCCCATCCACAGGAACCCGAATCACCCGGTCGCGGCCCAGGCCGAGCAGACTCAACGCCTTGAGCAGGCTGACATGCACCTCATCGCCGACGACGACGGTGAGGGGTGGCGCGCCAAACAAACCCTGGCTCTCTACGTCCCAACCCTGCCGGTGCAGTAGAGCATGCCGAGCCGCCGCCAGGGCGGTAAAGTTAGCCATTGTCGCTCCGGTCACAAAACCGGCCCCCGCTTCAGCCGGTAAGCTCAAGACCTCCAGTAGCCAGCGCAGGGTGATTTTTTCCACCATGGCGGCAATAGGAGACATAACCACCAGCCCGGCATCTTGATCCCAGGCCCCGGCCAGCCAGTTGGCGGCCAGGGCTGCCGGCAGCGACCCGCCGGTCACAAAACCAAAGTAACGGCCCCCCGCCGAAGCCACCGTCGCCGGGGAGCCGATGTCGTCGAGCAAGGCCAAAACTTGCTCAGGCTCAGTTGGTCCTTTCGGGAGTGGTTCATCTAACCGGCTAAGCCGGTCAACGGCCTCAGGCGAGGGTACAACGTTTCGTTTATCGAGGGTTTTCAGGTAATGAGCCGCGCGTGCGGCGGCTGTTTGGAGTAAATCTTTCATTGACTAACCTCTCTAGCTCTTTATATTCCACTTCGATTTTAATGCCATAATTGGATTATGTTGAATTTATTGTATCACGAGTCAAGGGTTGCTAACAACCCCGGAAAGCAGCAACTAAACCTAAAAATGGTTGTTGTCAAATAGCCCGATGTGCTATAATGTTGTGAGTAAAACTATCAAAGGAGCAACCAGTGGCCTCACAACGTGGCACTCTGTCAACCAAAGTACCTTCTAAAGAATTAGTCCAGGCGCTTAATCAAGCCGCCGGATTGATGCGCCAGTTCAATCTTCCGCTGATGACCGTTGAAGCTCTCCTGCTGGCTTTTTTGAAAACCCCCGAGACCGAAGCGCATCGCTTGCTGCGTGATTTTAGCCAGGAGCGCGGCTTTGCCTGGGCTGACCTGGAACGAGATATAGAACGTACGGTCAGAGACCAGGTCTGGACTCGTAACACCGGTGATCTCAAGGACGCCGCTTTCGATTTTGTCGCCGAAAACGGTGAACGTATTCCGCTCAGCGTCAAAATATTGGTAGTGTTGGATGAGGGATTATCCCTGGCTCAAGCCCAAGGGCAGGCCCAATGCGGCACGGCCCATGCCCTGGCTATCATTGCCGCTATAGGCACCCGCGTGGATTGGGCGCTCAAAAAACGGGGCATCACCCAAAAAGCTATCCTTGAGGTTATTGCCCCGGCTGCGCAGGCCATCAGTTATACCGCTCCCAGCCAGTACGCTGCTCCCAGCCAAAAAGCGCCCGTAGCCCGGTCATATTATTTGCGCCAGGATTTGCTGGTGATGCTGATGAGCCGCTTATCAATGGCCGGTAAGCGGCATGTCGTCCTGGTCGGACCGTCAGGGGTAGGCAAACGTTCCCTGGCCCTCTCGCTGGCCCAGTTGATTGCCACAGGCAAAGGGCCGGTCGGTATTAAATCGCTGGTGCAGATTAACGAACAGGCGCTTTTAGACAGTGCGCTGGAGGCGGTGCGGCAGGCGGTGCGGCAGGCGCGAGGCGGTATCCTGTTTGTGCCTGATATTGCTCGCTTCTTTGGCGGTATCCGGGCCGATATTCTGGATGAGAAGGCTTGCAATGAACTGCAAAAAGCCTTTTTTGACGACACGATGACTATCATCGGCACCGCTACCCCCGAACGCTACAACGAAAAACTCAGCAAAGCGACGGTCGTGGTTGACCAGAGCCAGGTACTTAATGTTCCTCCGGCCACCGTTCAAGAGACCATCGAAATTCTCAAAGTTTTGCGCCCGGCCATCGAAGCCGACTATGGCCTGACTATTGTCGAGGCCGGCCTGACCGAAGCAGCCCGCCTGGCCGAACGTTACTACACTGTCCGGCCCCTACCCAGCGCCGCCGTTCACCTCCTTCACCAAACGTGCGCTATGATGCGCATGAGTCCCAGGATGGGCGAGGAGGCGCCGGTTAAGAAGCAGGATAATCAACTGGACCCGGACGAGGTGATGGTTGCCGCCAGCCTGCTGACCGGCATTCCCGTGACCAACCTGGGAGCTAATGAGCGTGACCGCTATGTTAATATGGTCGATCACCTTCACCAGCGTATCGTCGGCCAGAATGAGGCAATTTTGGCGGTGAGCCGGGCGGTGAAGATGGCCCGGGTTGGCCTGAAAGACCCCAAGCGGCCTATCGGCTCATTTCTCTTTTTGGGGCCAACCGGGGTGGGCAAAACGGAATTGGGCAAGGCCCTGGCCGAATTTATGTTTGGCAGCGAAGATGCGATCATTACCCTGGACATGAGCGAGTACATGGATGACTCTTCGGTCAACCGGCTGATTGGTTCGCCGCCGGGTTACGTGGGGCACGAGGCCGGCGGCCAGCTAACGGATGCGGTCAAACAGCGGCCCTACAGCGTTGTTATGTTTGATGAAGTTGAAAAAGCCAGCGTCAAGGTCTTTGACACGCTGTTGCAGGTGATGGAAGAGGGCCGCCTGACCAGCGGCCAGGGTGAAACGGTGCGTTTCAGCGATTGTGTTATCATTATGACCAGCAACCTGGGTAGCCGTCACCTGGCCAACCCAGAGCTGAGTGAAGCGGCAGCCCGTGAGCTGGCCGAGGGCGAGGTCAAGTCTCACTTCCGCCCGGAGTTCCTCAACCGGCTGGACGAGATCATTTTCTTCCACGCTCTCACCCCCGACGATATGCGGCAGATTTTAGATTTGCTGTTGGGCAAGGAGGCCAAACTTTTGGCCACTCGGAATCTTCAATTGGAGGTAGCGGATTCGGCCAAGAAGTGGCTCCTGGCTCAAAACGATCACCCCGAATGGGGTGCGCGTCCCCTGCGCCGGCTCATTCAAAAACATATTCGCGAGCCTCTGGCCGATTTTCTGCTAAAAGAAGATCCTCCTGCCGGTACCTCCGTCAAAGTCCAGGCGAAGAGTAACAAGCTAATCTTTAAGATGAGCAAGCCCTCGAACAAATAATCATTTTTCCCAGAATTGTGACATTTGTCACTTGTTTTATTAGCGTATCCCTGCTAAATTTAGGATAGATGCTTATTAAAAAATTTGGGCCTTGTGCTAAAAAAAGCTGCAAATTATGTGAATTATCAGCAGGAAAAGAAACAATTAGTGGAATTTTGGTGATTTGTAGCAATAGTTGTTCTCTACTTTCACGAGGGTGTGAACTGTGGATTTTGCCAATTTAGATGTCGAAGCCTTGACCTACATTCAGAGCGAGAGTGAGTTTAACCGGGCCAAGTTAAAGGGTTTTCTGGAAATGATGTTGGACCTGATTACGGGCCACCACATGCATCTGTTATCCTTTGACGAGGTCGTGACCAGACTTAAACTCAAGCAGTCGATTTATTGTGGTATCCAGGATATTCCCCTGAAAAATGTGGTGGGCAGCACCGGCCGTTACACCGACTTTACCCGCCGTTTTTTGCCGCGCAGCGGCTGCCAGCGTGATAAAGAACGCTGGCGTAATATTTATACCCTGGCGGTAACCGGTAGAGGTTTCCCGCCGATTGATGTTTACAAGGTTGACCAGGTTTACTTTGTCGAAGATGGCAATCACCGCGTCTCCGTGGCCCGTGAGTTGGGCTGGTTGACCATCCAGGCTCACGTGACCGAACTACCCACCTCGATTTCGCTTACTCCGCAGGTTGAGCCGGATGAGTTGCTGATCAAAGAAGAGTGTGCTCACTTTTTAGTCAGAACCCGGCTCGATCAAACCCGCCCTGACTCTAAACAGCATATTGATTTTACCGAGCCGGGGGGATATAAATGTTTGCTCAAGCACATTGAATTACATCGCTGCTGGCTGGAAAAAGAGCAAGGCCAACCTCTGGCCGACGATCCGGCCGCGGCGTTTCAGCTTGCCGCTGCCGACTGGTATGATCATGTCTATTTACCTATCATTGAGGGGGTGCGCCAGAAGGAGATCATCAAAGATTTTCCCGGCCGGTCCGAATCTGATCTCTACATGTGGCTCATCCGGCACCAAACCGCGCTGCGAGAGCGACATGGGCTTGAAAAAGTTGAACTCCCGGAGGCGGTGGCTGAATTTTTGCAGTTTATTGAAGAGACGGGAACTCCCTAAAGCCCCATAATTCCTCGGAAATTTTAACAGCCCCCCTTGAGTGTGCTATACTTGACCCTTATGGTCGAGTTACGCGGCATTACTAAACGTTTCCCCGGCGTGGTGGCGAATGACCATATTTCGCTAACTATTCGAGGCGGCGAAATACAGACCATTTTGGGGGAAAATGGAGCCGGTAAGTCTACCCTGATTAATATCCTCTCTGGCATGCTTCAGCCGGATGAGGGGCAGATCTTCCTACACGGCCAGGCGGTGAAGTTGACCTCACCCCACGAGGCGCTCAGGCTGGGGATAGGCACGGTTTACCAGCATTTTACCCTGGCGTCGAACCTGTCAGTCATCGAAAATGTGATCCTGGGCGCGGATAGTGGTTTCATTTTAAATTTACACCAGGCGGAGCAGCATCTCCAAGAGATGCTGGGCGATTTTGGACTGGCAGTGTCTCCCCGGCTGGAAATACAACACTTGTCCTTAGGCCAGCAACAGCGGGTAGAAATCATCAAGGCGCTGTTTCGTGGTTCCCAGGTGCTGCTGCTCGACGAGCCAACCTCGGTGCTTACGCCGCGAGAGGTTAGCGAACTGTTTGAGATGTTACGCCGGCTCAGGGCTAAGGGTTTGGCCGTGGTCTTTATTACTCATAAACTGGATGAGGCGCTGGCTATCAGCGACCGGATCACGGTGCTCCGCCAGGGGCAGCGGATAGGCCAATTTGGGGCGGAGGAGTTGCGCCAACAGGATCGGGCAACCATCATTGAGCGAATTGTGGAGATGATGTTTGGCCGGTCAACGCCTTTCCCCACCTCTTCTAATGAGCTAGGAGTAACGCCCTTGGCCGATAGAGTGTCGCCTTTGAGGTCCAACGAGCCTATCTGTGTTCTTGACCATGTTACCGCCTTGGGGGATCGGGGATCTGTCGCGGTTCGAGACGTCACTTTGCACCTGCAGGCCGGTGAGATTTTTGGCATTGCCGGGGTAGATGGCAACGGGCAAAAAGAGTTGGCCGAAGTAATCGCCGGGCAGCGGCCGGTCATCCAGGGTCAGGTCAGGTTGGGGGGAATAGATGTAACCAACCGGGGAACTTCTGCTGTCGAAAGGAGGGGGATTGGTTACGTGACCGATGACCGGCTGGGCGAAGGCTGCGTGACCGACCTGAGCGTGGCCGAGAACCTGGCGCTCAAAGTAATCAATCAGTCTCCCTTTTCTCGCTGGATGGTGCTGAACCACCCGGCCATTGACCGGTATGCCCGAAACCTTATCCGGCGTTTCGGCCTTAAAACGCCTGGCCCGTGGGCGAAAGTGGGGACATTGTCGGGGGGAAATATCCAGAAATTACTGCTGGCACGAGAACTGGCGCTGGCGCCCAAAGTGCTCGTATGTAACCAGCCCACCCAGGGCCTCGACCTGCTAACGGCTCAGTTTGTGCTGCGCACCCTACGTGACCAGGCCGATCAAGGGACAGCCGTGCTGCTGATTTCCTCTGAACTCGATGAAATTATGGTCTTGAGTGATCGGATTGGGGTTATGTATAATGGGCAGTTGCTGGAGGCGTCTCTCCAAGATCGGGCTGACCGAGAAACCATTGGCCGCCTGATGCTGGGGTTAACGGCATGAAGCTTCAGCCTCCTTTGCGCTTGTTGGCCCCTATCCTCAGTTCACTCTTAGCTATTGTGGCGGCGTTTTTGGCCGGCGCTATTTTTTTGTGGCTGGTAGGCAAAGACCCGCTCCAGGCTTACGGTTTGCTTATCAGCCGGGGGCTGGGCAGTTCCTTTGGGGTCACCGAAACGCTCATCAAAATGGCCCCCTTGTTGTTGGTCGGCGCGGGATTGGTGGTGGCTCTCAAAGCCAGTGTATGGAACATCGGCGTTGATGGGCAGTTTTTGATTGGGGCCAGCCTGGTGGGAATTGTAGCCCCCCAGTTGGCCGGGGTTATGCCCTTAGTTCCCCTGTTGTTGATTTGTGGCCTGGTGGGGTTTGGGGGTGGATTGATCTGGGGTCTTATTCCGGCGCTGCTGAAAGTTCGCCACGGCCTCAACGAAATCATCACCACGATTATGATGAATTATGTGGCGATTTACCTCACCAGTTGGTTGGTCAAAGGTCCATTTAAGGACCCCACTGTAGTTGCTCCCCAGATGCCGCTCATCCCCGCCGCCTTCCGGCTGCCGCTGTTGCCCTTGACTCGCATCCATGTTGGACTGGTAGTAGGTATGCTGGCTGTGCTGTTGGTTTACCTTATGTTTCGTTATAGCACCATCGGGTTTGCTCTGAATGTGCTCGGACGCAGCCGCCAAGCGGCGATTCACGCCGGTATGCCGGTTAACCGATTGGCAGTTATGGCGTTCCTGGTAAGCGCCGGTCTGGCCGGTTTGGCCGGCGCCAATGATGTGCTGGGAGTTAAAGGGGTATTCCAGGGAGAATGGAATCCGATGTACGGTTTGACCGGTTTTGCCCTGGTTTTTCTAGCCCGCCTCAATGGACTGTGGATCATCCCCCTGGCCTATTTTTTGGCCTTCCTGGATTTTGGGGGGGAGATGATGGCCCGGACGGCCCAAATTCCGGCCTTTTTTGTGCCGATGTTGGAAGGACTGATGCTGATTTTTTTGGCTATTGGCGCTGCTATCGAACGAAAGTGGTCCACCGATGAATAAGGATAAAAGAGGGCTAGTATGAGTGCAATCCAGTTACAAGAGTTTATCACCGCCCTCTTGAGCGCAGGGTTGATTGCCGCTGTGCCTTTGCTCCTGGCGGCTTTGGGTGAAGCCTTGACCGAGCGAGCCGGCCTGCTCAACTTGGGTCTCGAAGGGATGATGTTAATCGGAGCTTTTGGCGGGTTTTACGTGGCTCTCAATAGCCAGAGTGTCTGGATTGGATTGGCAGCCGGTGCAGTCGTGGGGTTAGTTTTAGGATTGTTCTTTGGTTGGCTGACTATTACCCTGCGGGTTGACCAGGTCATCGTCGGCCTGGGATTGACCGTTTTTGCCGGGGGCTTGACCGGCTTTCTATTCCGTGATTTCTATGGTCAGCAATTTCCAACCCTGCCTGTCAGCGCCGGGAAAGTCGCGGTTCCTGTCTTAAGCAGCCTGCCGATTCTCGGCCCGGCGCTGTTTAAGCAGCAGCCGGTGGTTTATCTGGCCTGGGGCTTGGTCGTCGTCTTTGCCCTGGTCTTAACCCGTACCCGTTTTGGCCTCGAAGTACGAGCCGTGGGCGAGAATCCCCTGGCTGCCGACGCTGCCGGGGTCAACGTTTTTAGAGTGCGTTACCTGGCGGTGATGCTGGGAGGAACAATGGCCGGTTTGGGCGGAGCTTTTCTGTCGGTCGGCGACCTCAACTTCTTTGTGCCGGGGATGACGGTCGGCCAGGGCTTTATCGCCATTGCTATCGCCATGTTGGGTAAGTGGCGGCCCTACCGGGTTTTTGTCGGCGCGGTGTTGTTTGGCTTGCTGCGGTCACTGGCGAATGGCTTGCAGATTATCGGGGTAGATGTTCGGCCAGAATTTATCCTGATGCTGCCCTACCTGGGCATCATCGTCGCCCTGGTGCTTTTGGCGGGTCGGGCCAGCCTGCCGGCGGCTTTGGGAACGCCTTATGAGCGAGGACATAAGTAGCCATATCGCTGATGAAGATGATTCGTAGTGACGACTGATGGAGCTTAAGGACATAGTTTAGTAAAATTTTACACAGGGCAACACGGAGGGGGCACGGAGATTCGCTGAGATTTCTCTGTGCTTCCCTGTGTCTTCTCTGCGAAACTCTGTGTCGATTTGATTTTTAACCTTTATCAGTCATCCGAGAGCATAAGTGACTTTAGTCGCTGCTATAAATAACCTGTTTTCCAGGGAGGAGACAAAGTTTTATGAAAACCCATTTATATCTTGGGTCGCTACTCTTAATAATTGTATTGCTTAACTCAGTTGCCTGCGGTGGAACACCCGCGGCGGTTTCCGAACCACCGGCAACTACTGCTCCCGCTAAGGCAGTGGCTCAAGGTAAAAAAATCGAAAAGGTGGCGGTGCTGCTGCCCGCCAGCCGCACCGACCAGGGCTGGAACCAGCAGGCGGCGGACGCGATGGCCGTAGTTGAGCAAAAACGCGGTTTCAAGTTGGAAGTAGCCGAGAATCTGGGCTATGAAGACATCACCCCAGTCTTACGCGACCTGGCCGAGCGGGGTTTTGAGCTGTTGATTTGCCATGCCAGCGGCTATCAAACAGTCTGCCCGGAATTTGCCAACCAGGCTCAGGTTAAGGTGGCGGTGGTGGAGAATCCGGGGGCTATCGGCCCCAATGTGTCTGATGTTGAGACCCAGGCTCAAGAGGTGGCTTACCTGGCCGGAGTAGTTGCCGCCAAGCTGACCCAGAGCAAAACGGTTGGCATCATCGTCTCCGGCGAGCCGCCGACATGGAATTTTATGACCATTGGCTTTGCCGAAGGGGTCAGGGCAACCGACCCGGCGGTGAAAATTGTGTATAGCGTCATTGGCGAAGCCGCTTACGAAGATGCTGCCGGAGCCAAGCGCGTAACCGAGTCGGAGTTGGCGGCGGGTGCGGACATTATTTTGGGGATGGGCGACGGGGCCTCGTTTGGGATGATCCAGGCTATTCAAGAGTATAATGCCCAAGGGGGAACCAGAGCACGTTTCATCGATGTCATTGGGGACAAGAGCAAACAGTATCGGGATGTGGTGCTGACTTCGATTGTATTTGACTACGGTGGAATTTACGATCAGATGATTGGCGACATCGAAAGCGGAACTTTTGGCAAAGTTTATACGATGGACGTGGCCTCCGGCGGGGTACGGCTGTTGGAATTGCCCGCCGATGTCCCCACCGAGGTAGTTCAAGCCATCGAACAGGTTAAGGCGGACATCATCGCCGGCAAAATCAGGATTTCCACCATCGGCGATGCCGAGGGGATGCGGAAACGGCTTGATGAACTAAAATTAATTAATGAGGAGAAATAAGATAATGAGAGATTGGCCAATGATGACCCTGGCCGGTGGGCCGGTGGAGCTAACCGAGCGTACTTTGCGCGATCAATCTCGCCCGGTGTTGTACCACTACGACCCGGCGTTTATTGAATTGTTTGACCGCACCTGCCAGTTGCTTCAGCAAGTCTTCCAGACTCGTTACGATGTGGTCATTATGCAAGGTGAGGCGATTCTGGGCTTGGAAGCCGCTGCCGCCTGTTTGATTTCGCCGGGGGATAAGGTGTTGAATCTGGTTTCCGGCGTTTTTGGCAAATGGTACCAGCTTTTTATTGAAAAATATGGCGGCGAGACGGTTGAACTGGCTGTGCCCTACAACGAGGCCATTGACCCGGAGGATGTTCGCCGGGCGCTCCAGCAAAATCCCGGCGTCAAGTTTCTGTCGGTGGTTCATTCCGAAACGCCCTCGGCTACAGTTAATCCGGTGGCCGCTATCGGCCCAATTGCCAAAGAGTTTGGCGTTCTCACCATCGTAGATACCGTTTCCGGCCTGGGCGGTGAACTGCTCAGCCCGGAGGCATGGGGTATTGACGTGGCTGTAGCCGGGCCGCAAAAGTGCCTGGGCGGTTCGCCGGGTCTGTCGTTGATGGCTATCAGCCCGGAGGCCTGGCGGGCCATGGAACAAAAGCGACCCGCGCCGGTGCGAGGGAGTTTTATGTCCATTCTGGATTGGCAGGGTGCCTGGCTGGAAAAACGAGTCTTTCCCTACACGCCTTCGGTCAGCCTGGTGTATGCCCTGGAGTCGGTTTTGACTCAGGTGCTCGAAGAGGGACTGGAGCATTTCGCCGCTCGGCACGCGATGATTGCGCGGGCATGTCGGGCCGGGGTCAAAGCGATGGGGTTAGAGTTGTGGGCAGCGCGCGAAGCAATCGCCGGAGTCGCCGTAACCGGGGTCAAGATGCCGGAAGGGATAAATGATAAGCAGTTGCGCAGCCACATGCGCGACCGTTATGGCGTGATGATCTCCGGCGGCTATGGCGAGTTAGTGGGCCGGTTGTTCCGCCTGGGACACATGGGTAAAGCCGCTCATCCTACCTACCTGGCCGCCCAACTGGCTATCCTGGAGCGCACCCTGACCGACCTGGGTAGACCCGTCGAATTTGGCGCGGGTGTGGGGGCGGCCATGGCGGCCTTGGAGGGATGGGGACGCTAGATTAGGTGCTTAATTTGACAGTCACTCCTGACTGTGTTATGATGTGACCTGTACCGTCAACGATAACGGGAACGATAACATAGAGGTTTAGATCAATGACGATGGCCGCTACCACAGCTACAACCTTGCAGGAAGACAAGCCCCTGCTGCTGGAAATGCGCTCCATTACCAAACGCTTTCCCGGTGTTTTGGCCCTCTCTGAAGTTAACTTCAGTGTGGGTCAAGGAGAAGTGGTGGCGCTCGTCGGCGAAAACGGCGCCGGCAAATCCACCTTGATGAAGATTATCTCCGGCGTCTACCTCGCTGATGCCGGTGAGATTATCTATAAAGGCAATCCGGTCACTTTTACCAACCCGCGTCAGGCTCAAGCCACCGGAATTGCCACCATTTATCAAGAGCTAAATCAAGTCCCCCAATTGTCCATCACTGAAAATATTTTCCTCGGCAGCGAGATCACCCGCGGGCCGTTGCTTGACTGGGTGGAAATGCACCGGCAAGCCCGACAACTGCTGGCCAAGCTGCGCCTGGATATTGACCCGCGCACAATCCTCGGCAAATTGGGTGCCCTGGTTGTCAACATCGTGTTCGTGGGCCGCGCCCCACGGGATCGAACCTGAAACCGACTACATTGGAGAGAACAAAAAAGGCCGCTATGTTTAAGTATTACTGTCCGGGTCAGTAACGTAATCTCAAAAGGAGTTGCTATTGTGATTGAAAATCCTGCCCAGCCGTTTGCCCTACAGATGATCAACATCGAGAAATACTTCGGCCTGGTCTGTGCTCTCAAAAGCATCTGTCTGGACGTAGGTCGCAATGAGGTGGTGGGACTCATCGGCGACAACGGCGCCGGCAAATCCACTATGGTGAAAATCCTCACGGGCGTGTTTCCGCCAACCAGCGGCGAGCTGTACATTGCCGGACATCGCGTGGATTTCGGGAGTTACAATGTCCGGCGGGCGCACGAACTCGGCATCGAAACCGTGTACCAGGACAAATCGCTGGCCGAGAAGCAGGTCCTCTGGCGGAATTTTTTTATCGGCCGCCAGATCACCCACCGCTTCGGTTTTATCGACGTCAAGAAGGAGAAGGAAATCGCCCAGGAAATTATGGTCAACACCATCGGATTTCGCGGCAGAGGCATCACGGTAGATTCGACGGTGAGCAAGCTGTCCGGTGGCGAACGCCAGGGAGTTGCCATCGGCAGGGCCATGCACTTCGAGGCGGAACTCATCATCCTGGACGAACCGACGGTGGCGCTCTCGCTGAAGGAAGTGCACAAAGTGCTAAACTTCGTCCATAAGATCAAAGAAGCCGGCAAAGGCTGCATCTACATCTCCCACAACATTTCGGACGTGTACGAGATATCGGATCGCTTCGTGGTCATGGATCGCGGCGAGATTGTGGCGAGTATCGAAAAGAAAGACATCAGCCTGAAAGCGTTGGATGAGTTCCTGCTCCAGTACGCCCATGGTATGAAAGGCACAGAGTAATCATGAATCAAACGCGTTCATTTCTGGCGGTTCTGGGTCGAATCGAAGGTCTGCCCATCGCGCTGGTATTGGTCGCCCTGCTGGCCGCGTATATCATCTCGGCGCCAAATGTCTTCCTGAAGACCGGAATCTACATGTCGTTCCTGGAGACGATCACACCGTTGCTGATCTGCGGTTTGGGTCTTACCTTTGTTATCACCGCGGGGGAGATTGATCTGAGCTTCCCCGCGGTGGTTGCCCTCTCCGGCTTTGTTCTGGCGTGGGCCTATCGGACGCTGGACCCGGGCTGGGCGCTGTGGGCGGGCCTGGTCCTGGCGCTGCTGGCTGGCGCCCTGGCGGGGTACATCAACGGTTTGCTGGTCGCCCGGATCGGCGTGCCTTCGATCATGGCAACGCTGGCCTCGCAGTTTTTCTGGTATGGGACGACCACCCTGTTGGCAGGCGGCCTGCAGGTGGCCCTGGTCGGGATTCAGGACACCTTCGTTCATGAACTTCTGGTAGGCAGGCTTTTTAAGGGCCAAATTGTGGGGGGGCAAAATTTCTCCGGGCTGCCCGTTCAATTTCTGTGGGCACTAGGGCTGGCCATCCTGATGTGGTTCATCCTGAACCGGCACACCTTCGGCGAAGCGGTGTCGTTCGTCGGCGACAATGCCAACGTTGCGCGGGTCATGGGCATCAATGTCGAGAAGACGCGCATCCAGTTGTTCACCTTTCAAGGGGTGATCGCGGCCTTCGCCGGGATCATTCTGACGCTCGACATCGGGGTCTTTTATCCGACTCAGGGGAATTTCCTCTTGCCGGTGATGGCGGGTGTGTTTGTCGGCGGGACTTCGATTGCCGGTGGCGCTGGCTCCATCGTCGGCACGTTTTTCGGCATGTATGTCATCGGTTCGCTGGAAGCCGGGGTCGTCGCGACCACCCTCAGCGGCTATTGGGTGCGGGCGGTGGAAGGAGGGGTAATGGCTGCCGTCGTGGTGCTCAACGCCGTTATTGGCGAGGGACGCATGGCGGTGATCTCAGAGCAACTGCGCCGGTGGAGCGTTCCTGCCCGGGCCGACACAACTGGAGAGAGTTTGAGACAACCGGACGAGGCTATGAAATGATTCTGTTTCATAGGGTTGCGCCATAGGTGCGCAGATAAAGGAGGTATGATACTGAAACCAGTAAAAGACAATATATAGTCCAATTTTACATACAAACCGTAAATTCACTGAGGAAAAGGAGATAGAAATGAAGCGCTTATCTTTAATGGCGGTTTTGGTGATTGCAGTGGTCGTCGCACTCTACGTGCCAATGGCCCAAGCAGAGCAGAAACCGATTGTGACGAATGATAGTGGTTACATATTGACTGATAGGTTGCCAATTCTCCCTGAGAACAATGTTGTTTATCCGTCAGTTGCTACCACCCAGGCAGTTGTTACCCCCACCCTGGTGATGTATATGCAGATGGGGGGCGATCCGGGCATTGCCTCGGTGCTGGCGCGGACAAACGGGGCCAAGGCTGCGGCGGCAGCGTTGGGGATCGAGCTGCACGAGCAGTACTCAAGCTGGGATCAGCAGAAGATGATTGACGCCTTCAAGGAAGCGATCGCTGCCAAGCCGGATTGCATCGAAATCATGGGGCATCCAGGCGAAGAGGCTATGATGCCGCTGGTTGATGAGGCCGTAGCGGCAGGCATCGTTGTCACCAGTGGTAACAATCCGATGCCCAACATTGAGGCTAAATACAAGGACCAGGGCTTTGGGTATGCCGGCGCTGATCTTCATGCCGGGGGCTATCTGGCCGGCCAGGGGATGGTCGCGGCAGGTTTAAAAGCCGGCGATGAGGCGCTGGTCTACGACATCTGGCACCAGGAACTGCGCAGCAGAAGCTCCCAGGGCGTCTATGATGCACTTACCGAAGCCGGACTCAAGGTCGATAAACTCGACGTTTCCCAGGAGGTGGACAGCGAAGCGTCGCTGGCGATCCCCATCTTGACGGCGTACATTGAGGCGCATCCCAATCTGAAGGCCATCGGCACCCAGCACGGTCAGATCACCGGGATTCTGCCGAAGGTACTGGAACAGGCCGGGAAAAAGCCCGGCGACATCATCGTGGGCGGCATTGACCTGGGACCTGAGATAGTGGCGGCTATCCAGGAGGGCTGGATCAGCGCCAGCTTCGATCAGGCGCTATATCTGCAAGGTTTCTACCCGGTGCAACAGTGCTGGTTGACGAAGAACTATTTCTATCCGGGTCTGCACCTCGACACTGGGGTCGGCACGGTGAATACCAAAAACGTCGATATGATCGCGCCACTCATCGAACAGGGACTTCGTTAGTTCGATAGTAGATTGAAAATCATCTTCACCACGGATTTCGGTCTATTGACGGTCTGACGTTAGCCCCTCCTCGTTTTGCAAGGAGGGGCTTGTTGTATGGTTTCGTATACAAAATCGTATAGACATACTAAATAAGGAGGAAAAATGAATAGGAATAAGCTTTACTTGTTATTGATGAGTGCGGTGATTCTCAGCATGCTGTTTGGATATGCTACCGTTACCCCTGCTCCGGCAGCCACCCCTGTTGCAACCACGGAAGCTACGGCTGAGGCTGAGGCTGAGGCGCCTGTTAAATGGTGCAGCGACACCAATATTGTCTTTTTCCCCGGTGGTGCGCCCGGCGGCCCCTTTGAAACAGTAGTTTACAATGGCGCCCTCCAGGCGGCCGAAGACCTGGGGGCCAACGTAGAGTACGTCTGGTCCGATTGGAACCCCGAGCAGATGGTGACCCAGTTTGCCGAAGCAGCCGCTACTCAACCTGACGGTATCGCCGTTATGGGCCATCCCGGAGTTGAAGCCTACCAGGCTGTGGTTGATGACGCCCGCGCTCAGGGGATTATTGTGACCAGCCAAAACGTGACTCTGCCCGAACTCGAGGCTGCGTATAGCGCCGATGGTTTTGGCTATGTCGGCGCTGAACAGTACTCGGCCGGCCATGCTCTGGGAGCCGAGGCGGTTAAACGTTTTGACCTGCAGGCCGGCGACCGAGCTATGGTCTGGGGTTTGCTGGCCCAGGCGGGCCGAGGCGAGCGCACCAAGGGTGTGGTTGAGGCTCTGGAAGAAGCCGGACTGACGGTGGACTACCTGGAAATTGACGACGCCACCAATGCCGATGCTTCGGCGGGTATCCCCACGTTTGTGGGATATGTGTCGGCTAACCCGGATGTCAAGCTGGTCGTGACCGATCACGGTAACCTGACCGGCACGCAGGAAGCCTTTTTAACCGCCGCCGGTTTGGGGCCAGATGACATTTATACCGCCGGGTTCGACCTCTCCACGCCTACGATTGAAGCTATTCGGGGCGGCTGGACCGACCTGGTCATTGACCAGCAGCAGTGGCTGCAAGGGTATCTGCCCATTCTGCAAATCTGCCTGACTCACAACTTTGCCTTCACCGGCTTGCATGTTGATACGGGCGCTGGTTTTGCCCATAAAGACAATGTGGAATTGCTGGCCGACCTGGTCAACGAGCAAATTCGGTAAATAGAGTTGTTTAGATAAATTTCGCTAGCGTACGAGTGCCGTGTTGCGTCTTACGTGTTCCGCGCAAAGCGTTTTACGCAGGACGCAACACGCACCATGGATCAATACCTTTCAAATAACGAGGCGGTTGAAACCGCCGCTCAAGGGCTATGCCGGAACGCCCGCCTACGCGGGCAAAAAGACTCGTCCACGCCGGTGGACGACCGGCTTTAGTCCCGGAGGAGCGATTTCAATCGCTTATTTGAAAAGTATTGCACCATGGATAATCATTTGGACAAAAACGGACGATTATGCCCATTAATCGTAACTACTCAGCCCTACCCCCACGACCGCCGACGGTTGACCGCTGACCGC
>CAZUNT010000139.1:15876-19730 GCA_964622215.1 uncultured Caldilineaceae bacterium | reverse complement strand
AAAACCTGCCCCGTGGTGGTATATTTTCCCCTGACAACGAGGGAAAGCCTTGCTCAAAGCCGGCCAAAATCTACTCTTGAATAAACGATTGTGGCACCTCCGGCAGGTGCGCCCGCTGGGCGGCCGCACCTGGGAGCTGGAGGTCATTGGCGCTTCGACCGCCGCCCTGGGCATGACCCGCCAGATGACCGCCAGCCAATATGGCGACGATTTGTTTATCCAGCAGCGCCCTGATCAGTACGGGCGCGGTCACTTGCAGCGGGATTGGGTAAACACCGAACGCGGCCCGGCCCTCGCCTGCCAGCCCGCTACCTGGCTCGACCTCCTGGCCGAGCATACCCGTCACCCGCCTGCCGGCGACCTAAAAAATGAGTTTAGCTGGTCTTACTCGCGAGCGGCCAAGTATCGCTACTGCCCCCGCGCCTACTACTATCATTACTACGCCGCCTGGGAGGGCTGGCAAACAACTGCGCCGGCGCCGGTGCAGCGGGCTTACTTGCTGAAAAATCTGACCGATTTGCCCCGTTGGACCGGTACGTTGGTTCACGACTCCATCCGCTTTGCTATGGCCCGGCTCAAAGCCGGCCGGCCCGTGGCCGAAAGCGACCTGCTCAAACAGATGCGCGCCCGCGCTCAGGCCGATTTCGACAGCTCTCACAGTGGGCGTTACCGGCAGCAGCCCAATCAATTAACCGGCTTCCAGGAGCATTACTATCAAACAAACCTGTCTCAAGCTGACTGGCAGGCCGCCCTGGCCGAGGCGGAACACCACCTGCACACCTTTATGCAGTCGGCCTTTTACGCCGATTTACGCCGCCAGTCACCCGCCACTTTTTTGCACGTGGAAGAACTGCGCTCTTTTATGCTGGCCGGGGTAAAAATATGGGTCCAGTTGGACCTGGCCCGGCGGGTAGGGGACACGATTTATTTGTACGATTGGAAAACCGGGCCGCTGCACCTGGAGGAGTGGCGGCAGCAGTTGGGAGTTTATGGCCTTTACTTTCAACGCACCTGGCCTCAAATCACCGCCACGAAAATAGCGCTGCAAGCAACCATTTATCTGCTGGCCGAGAATCGCCTGATCGAGTTCGAGTTGGACAAGCCGGCGTTACAAGAGGTCCAGGCGGCCATCGAAACGAGCATCGCTCACCTCAAAGGCTTACTCATGGATGCCGAAGCTAACCTGGCCGATCCGCAGCATTTTCCCATGCTCGACGACCTGAGCGTGTGCCGGCGCTGCCAGTTCAAGGAGTTATGCCGGCGGTAAACCATTTACGATTTTGGATTTACGATTTACGATTTACGATTTGAATGGCTGACTCCCCCGACTCCAATCGTAAACCTGAAATCGTAAATCGTAAATAGATGTTCAGCTTGTCACTTCTTCGCCCCGGCGTTGTCTTTCCTTTTTGACGACGGCGTCGACCAGGCGATTGGCGGCGACCGCGATGATAGCAAACGAGCCAAACAACAGCAGGATTTGAAAAAAGAGGGTGGCCGCCACAACCAAAGCGATGACGATAAGCAGGACCAACGTAAAATGGGGATAACGGCCTATGGCAATCAGGGCGTTTTGCTCTGCCAGCTTAAAGCCGGGGTTGACCAGCCGGGGGTAAAAGGCCAGGGCCACCAATTGCAGCACAATCCAAAAAATGGCCAGAGCAACGGTAAACATTTGGGCCAGCGCCGCCCATTCGGTCCCCATCCGGCCATAGAAATCCGTATTGACCCACCAAATAACGAATAAGCCCAGGTTGATCGCCCCCCACAGGTAGGCTTGTTTCCACATCCGGCGGGCATGATTAAAAAAGGTGCTCAGTTTAATACCCTTGCCCTCGCCGATATCGTAGGCGGTACCGAAGAGGCCAAAAGTTACAAACGGCCAGGGCAGGATCAGCACGGCGCCGACCAACCAGACGAAATTAAAGATGATCAGGTAAAACATCTCCTCCCAAATATCACCGGCCGCATTTTTGATAATTGCCCACATCATATTGTATATCCCTCCGGCCAGATTGTAACATAATCGGGTCTGCCGCCCAAATAAAAAAGGAAGACCCTAAAGGTTTTGAAAACCTTTAGGGTCTGTTACCGCTGTCCAAATAAAACAGGGGCTATCACCGGATAGCCCCAAGTTATTACTCAGCCTCGTGTCATTTCGAGGCCGAGACATCTTTAAAACACCGCCCATGCTATGGCGCCAACGGAATGGTTTTGGTGATCGTAAAAGGCGAGTTGGCGCTCAACACCGTCACATTGTTACTGCCGGTGTTACCCACGTACACCTTTTGCGTGGCCGGGTTAACATCCACTCCCTGCGGCCTGGTGCCAACGTTTACCGTAGTCACATAAGAGGGACTGGGACCATCCCGCAACACCACCAGGGTGTTGTTCTGGGCATTGGTGATAAAAACATAGCCCGTACTGGAGTTTACCGCTGCAATTCCCTCCTCACCCAGGCCCACGCCGCCAGACACGGGGATGTCGGCAATCCAGGGGGCTGCCTGGGGTGAAACCACCAGGGCCAGGTAGCCATCCCGTTCCTCCAACACGCCCAACGCTTCCAAATCTAACACCGAAACCTGGTTCTCTTGCAGCACAAACACCCGGCCCAGTTGGGGACACGGCACAAACACGTGCCCGGTCGCCTCGTTTACGGCTACGCTGAATAGACTGCACGGCTGCGGCGGTTTAACGTGGGTCGGAATGTAAGAAATGCCCTGCAGCAGGCGGTCATTATTGCCGTCAAACACCACTAACTCGCCGGTGTCCCGCGTGGCCAGGTAGACCCGCTGGGTGACGGCGCTGGTATCAATCCCGTAAGCCCCCTGGAAGGCTTTCTGCACCACCCAATCCAGGCGCGTTTCCGAGCCGCCTTCATACACGGCCAGCTTATCAAAGTAGTTCGACACGTAGACTCGATTATTGGTTGAGTTGGCCGCCGTTTTGATCGGCGCGGCCCCGGCGTAGCCGGTGTCGGAGGTGTTGTGAGCCGAGGTATCGTTGACCCCAAAGGCCATAAAGCCCGGCCGCCAGAAATTGGCCCCGTATTGGTGGGCCACAAAAATTTTGTTGTTAGCCGGGCTGCCGCCCTTCAGCACGGTCAGGCCGGTTGGGCCGTGACCCACCGGCACATTGCGGGCCAGGGTGTCGCTGCTGCCGTTGATGACGTAGACCCAATCGTGGCGCGGGCTGGCTACAAAAACCTGGTTGGTGTCCGGGTCGGCCTTGACATCGGAGACATAGGCTAAGGGGGCAGGCGGCTCGGAACCACCACCACCGCCGCCGCCACCACCTGATGAGGGTGGGGTTTGTTTGAGGATGATGGGCAGGTAAATCGTGTTAGTCATCGTCGTGGAGTAGACCGGCGTCTGTTCATAAGAGAAGCTGTTGTTGGAGTTACATTCATTGCTGCTCTCGCTGCCGCCGATGTCAACCCGGTTGATAATCCATGCCAGGGTTGATGGCAGGGTATTGGTTACCTGCACCCGGAAAGTCAAAAAGCCGCCGTCGCCGGGGTTGAGGCTGCCAACCGTATGCCGATACAACTGGCCGGAAACAGGAGTCCACTCCGGCCCACCGGCATAGGTGGTGTATAGCGGCAAAGTATCGGTTAAAACCACATTGGTAGCCGGGGCGCGGCCATTATTGGCGTAGACAACCGTATATTCAATAAAATCCCCCGGTCCGACATTCGCCGCCTGGGCGTTGAACGACGGAGCTGCCCCTGTTACCTGTTGATATAGCCGGACAAATTCGGACGAGGCGCTGGTAACGCCAATGTTGTCGTTCTTGGCGATCACCAAGTCAGGCGCCAACGGCACCGAGGTCCCTTCAGTAAATTTATAACCCCC
>CAZUNT010000139.1:4876-15866 GCA_964622215.1 uncultured Caldilineaceae bacterium | reverse complement strand
CGGGGGGGGGTTACCCCAATTTTTTGTTTTTTGGGTTTAACAAATTATGGGGCAAACGGAACCCTGTTACTTTAATTAAAGTATTACCCCCGCTGATTTGGATCACATTGGTTATAGCGGTAACGTTGGTCGGAATAGCGGTTCGATCAGCCAGTTGCACCCAGAAATAGACCGGTCCCTGCGGCCCGCCCGGCGGTACCGTTCCCAGAGTATGGGTATAAACTCCACCGCCGGCGTCAACCCAACCGTTGCCGGGCAAGAAGTTAGTGTAAGTGGGTTTAAAGTCGGTCAAAAAAACATTGTTGGCCGGGGCGCTGCCGGTATTGCTGTAGGTGATGGTGTAGGTAATGGTCTGGTTGGGCGCGGCACAGATCACCCCATCATCTTTCTGCACCTGAAGTTGGCCGCTGCAAATCAGGGGGGTCTGTTCGTTAGAGGTGTTGTCAGGTGGGTAGATTTCAGGTCCATTGCTGTTAGCTACCGCAGTGTTGACCGTCTGGGTAATTGGGCAGGCCAGGTTTGGATCAACCCGAACCACAAACCTGACCACATCACCGCCGCCATTGCCACTTAGATTGCCCAGGCTGATGGTATACACACCGCTGCCAGCCGCCGTCCAGCCAGAGGTGCTGCGAGCTGCCTCAAAGGTGGTGTTGGCCGGCAGGGTTTCGCTGAGGACAACATTGGCGGCCAGTTGGTTGCCCCTGTTGTTGACGCTAATGGTGTAAGTAATATAGTCGCCGGCGGTAACGTTGGGGCGTGGGTCGCCGCTCCCAACCCCATCATTTTTAACGACGACCAGGTTAACCCCGCACAAGATTTGCCGTGTCACTGCGGCCCTGTTGTCAGCGATGTTTAGCTCACCGCCGGGGCTGTCAATTGAGATGGTGTTGGTGATAAAATCACTACAAGTTGCCCCGCTGCTCAGAGAAGTGGTCAGGACAAATGTCCGGACAGTGTGAGACGGAACGGCGCCTACAGCCCATAAAATGGGACCGCTGCCCGACCCGCTTCTGGGGAAACCACTGTCATCGCTAACAAAGGAGGTGAAAGCGGGCAAAACATCACTGATAACCACACCGGCGGCCGGGTAATCGCTAGTATTACTGTACCAGATAGTGTAGGTCATCGTCTGCCCCGGCACAACCCAGGTTGAGGCGGCAGTTTTGGCGACAGCAAGGTTGGTTGGGGGAACAACCTGCGTGGTTTGAGTAGCCAGGTTGTTACCCGGAACAAGGTCAGTGGCCCCGGGGGTAACGGTAATGCCGGCCGTATTAGTAATAACCCCCAGTACGGTTGGTGTGACTACAAAACTTCGGGTGGTGCTGGAATGTACGCCTAAATAACCCACCGTGCAGGTAAGGGTGGGAGCACTATAAGTGCAGCCGGATGACAGAGGGTCAAACACAACACTAGCAGGCAGGGTATCGGTCAGGATAGCCTGGTTGATGGCATTGGGACCACTATTAGTAACAACCAGGGTATAGGTTAGGGGGGTATTCACTAACACCGGGTCGGGCTGATCCAACTTACTCACAGATAAATCTGTCTGGCCGATAATTTCGGTATATTCAGTATCGCTACTACCACTAAGATTTGTATTAGAAGGTATAACATCAACCCCATTAGATAAAATTCCGGCTGCCGTCGGGGTAACCACAACCGTCACGGTGGCTGTGTCATTCGCCACTAAGTTGATCGAACTGCAACTAACAATCAACACATTAGCTACAATTGAATCGTTGCAAACGCCGCGTGTAGAGGTAACTGATTTAAAGGTGACGGCGTTGATCTGCCAGCCTAAGGTATCAATCAAACTGATCGAACCATCGGCTACGGAGCCGGGCGGGTTGGTAATGAGGATGGTATAGGTTAAGGGTTGGTTAGCCAACACCGAAGCGGACGAACCATGTTTGGAAACCGTCAGGGTGGCTACCGCCTGAGCAGAGATAATTCCTTCAGCGGGCGTCAGGCCACCGTAGGGAATGACGACGGTTTCTCTGCCATTAGAGAATGAAACCTGCCTGTCTGGGCCGGCTAACTCAACAGCCCGTTGCCACGTTTTTACCGCGCAGGTGGGAGCGGCGGTAGAACTGTAATCCACATTGGCCGTCCCGTTACAAAAAAGGTCATCGCCGCCGGGCCGCACAAAAATGGGCGAACTAGCCCAGGCCGGCGGGGCCAGGGTGAGGGCGCTCAAAACCCCGGCCACAGCCGCGATTATCAGAATCGGAGCGATTCGTTTGAGCAATTTGATGAAAGAAGCATAGTTATTCATCGGTTGTTCCTTTCCCATAAACATTAACAAAAAGGGGCGCTACCGTTTAGCGGCTAGGCCCCTTAGAAAAACAAAAAAGCAGACCCCCTTCGACATGGTTCAAGCTCCTGCCGATGATGCCTGCTCTATGCGCCGCTTTACCAATGCGCCGCCGAAATCCCATTTCATTCCCCTTGGCCACGTTGTCGGGCCAGGCTATCAATTAGGAAGGTACAAATATTAAGGGTAGTATATCACAAAGTAACCGCGTTTATCAAGGGGAAATTTGTCCCCCGAAAAACTAACTCAGCCGAAGCGTTGTATAAGCGCTTTGAGTCTATTGCTCGCCATCAGGTGATGGCCCCTAATCCTCAAAGATGAACGGCATATAATAGCCATATACCTTTTCCACGTACTGGACCCGAACTTCAGTCGTGATAGGGCCAACTGCCACGCCGGAAGCTGTTGTGCCGGTTAAGACAAGCGTAGCGGTGTAAACTCCATAAGTGGGCAGCGAAGTTGTAAGGGTGGCATTTAAAACGACATATTGATCGGTCGAAGCCGCCGAGACAGTACCCATAGCAGGCGGCGATAGTTGGAGCCAATCTACCGTTGGAGAAATAGCAGCAGTCCAGTTAATATCTTCTGAGTTAGTGGTGATAATACGCACCACCCCCGAAGTCGAAGGCTGGTTATCACCCAGCAACAAGACAGGTTGGGCCGGGGACGGCTGCAGGATTATTGTCTCCAGGGCGTGCCAGGCATTAATGCGGCCATAACCGTAATACTGATCCCAACCGGCTACCCCCAGGTCATCGGCAGTATTCTGGATGATACTCTGCACCTGGTCCGGCGTCAGCGAGGGCGCAAATGACCGAAGCAAAGCGGCCAACCCGGCCACATGAGGGCTGGCCATGGAAGTTCCACTCTTATAACCATATCCTCCTGGAATCGTACTATAAATACTGCTGCCAGGGGCTACCACGTCAAGGGCTAAACCGTAATTCGAGTAATAGGCGCGAACATCGCCAGAGTCGGTTGCGCCTACGGCGATTACTCCATTTATTGCGGCGGGACAATAAACGGTTGAACTACCAACATTACCCGAAGCAGCCACCAGAACCACCCCCTTACTCACGGCATAGTTGACCGCTTCTTCCACGTCAGGCCAACCGGAGCCGCAACCACCTCCCAGGCTCATGTTAATGACCTTCGCTCCGTGATCGGCGGCATATTTGATGGCTAATGATAAATTGTATGTACCCCCACTTCCGGCGGAGTCGAGTATTTTGAGCGGCATAATTTCGGCTCCCCAACTGACCCCGGCTATACCGATACCGTTATTAGTGCTGGCTGCGGCAATACCGGCCACGTGGCTACCGTGGTTATTATCGTCGTCGGGTGGGGAGCCGGGGGTGATGTAGTTATAGCCGGCCTGGCTGCCTGAAGTAATTTTAGCGGCCAAATCAGGGTGATCGAGGTCAACGCCGGTATCAATCACGGCGATGACGACACTGCTGCTGCCGGTATGGAGGTTCCATGCTTCAGGCGCGTTAATATCGGCATCAGGAGTACCACCTGTTTGACCGGTGTTATTAAGCGCCCACTGGGAGTTATAGTAAAGATCGTTGGGATCGCCCAAAGCCTCGATGTGGTAATTGAAGGTGGCATATTCAACATCGCCCCGCGCCAACAGATCGGCAATGGCTTGCGCTTCCCGGCCCGGCGTAACTTGCACCCGCAGCAAACCATCGCCGGGAGCCGTCTCCAGCGGGTGCAACCCTTCGGCCCGGAGGGAGGATTGCGCGCCAAGCCGCCCCACATTAGGTTGAAACTTGACCACGATTTCGCCCGGCGCAAAAGCGGGCGTCGCCGGGGGCGGCGGCCCCTGAACAACCGGGCCTTGCGCCAACCCGGCCGCTACATTAAGGAAAATAATAATAGAAAAGGTGCAAAGGCTTAGAGTTACTTTGGCGATTGACATTTCGATTACGAACTAAAGAATTTGTCTATTAGTAATGTAACACAAGAAAGTTTGAAATCTGTTTGAGTCTACTTTCCTATTTTATCACAGTTGAGTGGCCTAATACAACGGGACTCAAAGACCATTTGGCCCAGATAAAATGGATGGCCTTTCCAGGGGAAGAGCGATTTCAATCGCTCAGGGGTTTTTCGACAGGCCTGGCATAGCGGACTTAATCCTGGCGCCCACCGGCAGCGGCTCACCGGCCAGCAGGGCGCGATAAACCGCCTCGATTTGCTCTCCGGCTCGCTGCCAGGAGAAATAGCGGATAACTCGCTGCCGCAGGTAATGGCCTAATCTGGCCCGCTCGTCCGCCGACAAATCCAGCGCCCGGTTGAGCGCCACCGCTAATCCCTGGCTGGTGGTATCGGCGGCGTAAATACCACCGTCGCCCAGGAATTCCCGGCTAACCGGCACATTAAAGGTGATCGTCGGCAGGGCCATGGCCATATAATTGAGAATTTTGCCGCTTCCTTCCGTGGCCGACAATTTGGGCGCGGTCGCTATATCACCCAGGGCCAGGTAACGGGGCGCTTCCTCATAGGGAATTTTGCTGGTAAAGGTGACATGATCTGCCACACCCAGGGCATACGCTTTAGCCCGGTATTTTTCCATCCCCGGATAGCCCATCAAGAGCAAGTGGTAATCATCACGAGTTTGACCAAGCAGCACCAGCGCTTCCAATAACTTGTCAATGCCCTGGTAGGGGGCCAACACCCCCAGGTAGACAATTACCTTTTTATCGGCGGGGATACCAAGCCTGGCTTTCAACTGTTGTTTTTCCTCAACCGAAAAATTGTCGGGGCAGAAGGTGGCAGCATTAACACAATCCGGGGTCGGGTCAATTTTTTCAGAGGGCAGACCAAATTCTGTAGTCAACAGATTGGCGGCATGGCTGGAACTGGTCAAAATCACATCGGCCGCGTGGTCAATACGCCGTTCCAGCCAGTACAGAAACTTGTAAAAGGGGCTATTTGTCCCCAAAAAGTTATGGTCTATCATCTCGGCAGTCAGGCTGCCTTGAAAATCAAAAACCAGCGGCGCGCCGGTGAGTTTGCTCAACACCCAGCCGATTAACCCACCCTCGTGCAGGTGAGCATGGATGATGTCCGGCTTGTGCCGCAGCACATACAGCAATGACATCGCCGCCAGCAGTACATCCAGGTAAATTTTGTGGCGCGATGAACCGACAATAACCCGGTAATTAAAAGGGACGCCCCAACAGCGCCGCACTTTTATCCCGGCGATATCTCGGCCATTCGGATAAGCCAGGATGGTGAGATGATGTCCCAGGGCGCGCAGAGTCAGAGCTTCTTCCAGAATCCGCACATGCGCCCCATAATCGGCAAAGAACATCGTGGGGGAGAGCATAAGGATGTTTAAGTTTTTAGGAGGGGATTTTTGTTCGTGCAACGTATCACATGCCTCTGACCCCCCGATTTTACTTCAGGTCAGTTCGAATGGCAAGAAAAACATGATACGTGAAAGGTGAAGTGTCCCATTAACAATTGACCATTCACAATTCACAATTCACAATTAATTTCAGTTTCCCTGCCCGTGACAGCCGCTTAATCTCCACCTCCCGCTTTTGGGCCGCCCGGCGGTCTGGCGCTTCTTCCAGGTAAACCAGGCGGACAGGGCCACGTTGTCGGGTATAACGCGCCCCCCGGCCGGCATTATGCGCCCTGAGGCGGCGCTCGATGTTAGTCGTCCAGCCGGTATAGAGAGTCTTATCCGCACACTCGACAATATAAACGAAAACAGCCATAAATTCGTGCAGGGGTGCAGGGGAGCATCCCTCTTCAGGGACGCCGAAGGGCGGGAGCAGGGGTGAACGTTCCCTAATTGATCTACTCCTCTATCTTCCTACCTGGCATTAACCAAGGTGATGGGTTATTAATCATGCTCACTAACTTACCAAGCATATGATCATAAATTCGATAAAGTTCTCGTCCAATATCAGTATCCAAATAGCCGCATTTGACGGCAAACTCAAGCCAGGTTTGAGTTTCAGCAGCCTCGGCTTCGGTATCACTCAGCTTAAGTAAAAATGCTCCTTCATAACGGCGTTTGCGCCAAGCCTCCGTTAAGTTGGCACATACAGAACGTGATGAGCGACGAATCTGATCTGTTAACGAATATCGTTCCTCAACGGGAAATTGCTTGGTCAGCTCAAAAATCTTCATCGCTGCCTCAAATGCTAATTGATACACCTCCAAATCTCGATGACTTTGAATAGGCTTGCGACTCGCCATTGCCTTCTTCTCCTCTGCCCCCCTGCTTCTTGATCACCCCGGATTACTTGCAGCGCTCATCGTTTCTTTCTCCCCTGCTCCTCTGCCCCCCTGCCCCCTTGCTTCTTCACCCCGCCGCCAAAGCCGATCAACTGCCTCATCAAACTCGGTTTTTCAATGGCGGGCGAGGTCAGTTCTGAATCGTCGAAACGACCCTGCTGGTAATCGACCAGCCAGTTGTGGCGCTCCACTATAGCCTGATCCAACTTCTCGGCCAACGCCTCGGCCGAGGCGTCACCCTCGGCCAGTAAAGCCCGCAATTGGGTTAGTTCACCTATGTAACTATCCAGCCAGCGTATAAAATTCTCCCGGTTAGCCAACAGACTATCTTTCAATGAATCGGGGTCGCCGCTGGCCCCGGCGGAAACCTGCTCAAAAAGGCTGACGGCCAACCGGCGCATCTCGCGCCAGGAAACCGAGCGGGCCACCGTATTCAAGAGAGCAATACCGGCGGCAGCAGGCAGGGTGTCAACAGCTACCGTCAGGCCGTCGTGTTCCTGGGCATCTATGAAGAAAGGCTCGGCTCCCAGCAGACCAATCAGCCCAACCAACAATTGGACAGCCGCTTCACTGGCAGCGGGGCCGGGCGTGAGGCAGTAGGGCCGGTGGCGGAATAAATCGGCGGAGGCGGATTCGGGGCCGGAACCGGCCGGCTGCACCAGCGGGTCGCCGCCGACAAAATGGACGTGGGCCGGCAGCAGTTCCGCTGCCCACTGCAATACCGGCGCTTTGCTGCGGGCGGTATCGCTGATAACCACACCTTCTTTTAGATGAGGGGCAATGGCGGCCAGGGTAGACTGAATGCCGCCCAGGGGAATGGCCAGAATAATCAAGTCGGCCGGCTCGCAGGCATTGATGAGATTCCACTCGGCTTTGTCGAAAGCGCCCTGTTTGACCGCCGCGTTGGCTTTCTCCAGAGTTTTATCATGCACCAACAGGCGGGGCGGCTCTTTTTCACGTTTCAAGGCCAACCCCAGCGAAGTTCCGATAACGCCTGCGCCAATAACGGTAATAGTAAAGTTGTTCATAAAAACCTCGGAGTAGGAAGTAGGAAGTAGGGAGTAGGGGAAAAATGACGAGTATTTCCCATCTGACGGGGAGGAGTGCGGAATTTATTCCGCTGTTAGACTGGCAGCAGACTGAAGTCTGCACTCTTTGTACTTTTTACCCACGCCAAGTGGGAAATACTCAAAATTACCCTTGACCCCTTACTCCCCGCTTCGCGTCCCTACTCCTTACTCCCTTCTTCAATTCAAGTTGTCTGCCCATTGTAAAATTGCTAAAAGTTTTTCTTCTTCGGCAACAGGTTCGTTGCTCAACGTATCTTGATGCCGGGCAATCAGTTGGACGGTCAGCGGCTCGCAGCCCCCTTCCTCAGCCCAGGCCGCGCCGATGGCCGGGTGGTGCGCGTGAATGATGAAAGGGCGACGCCACCCCACCCTTACTCCCCCCCCGTTGTCGGGGGGGGACAGGGGGGGGGGCGAGAGTCGCTGTAAAGCCGAGGGCCAGAAGGCTTTGAGCAGCACAATCAACACACGATGAATAATCGGCTGGCCCATACTTTTGGCTACATCATGCAGCAGGGCGGCCTGTAGCAAAGCGGGTTGGTCATAACCGGCCCGGCGAAGCGTATGTGCAACGGCCACGGCATGGCGTTGATCGTTGGGCGACATGCCGACAAAAAGCCGGCGCTGGGCCGGAGTGGTCAAAATGGCCGCTACCAGCGCCTCGTCGACGGCGGTCAGGCCGCCTCCGGCCCAGCCTGGCAGATAAGCTTTCAAGGCCGCGAAAAACTGAACAGCGCGGTAGAATATTGGCCGAGTTACTTGGGGGGAAGACACGGCTCCTCACAAGCTAAATAATAGGCGCGTTACGGCGATGGCCGGAGTGAAGATTAACATACTCACAAAACGGCCCCCAATAAAAAAGAGGGCCAGGAAGATTAAGAAACTATAAGGTTGAATCCGCTCTAATTGATAAGCCATAGGGTAAGGCAGAAGACCCTTTAAAACGGCAAAGCCATCCAGCGGTGGTATGGGAATGAGATTAAAGAAGAAAAGCGCCACATTGATCAGAGCAAATTGGGTCAGGATATCATAGGTATGATTGGCGATGGTGCGGCTATCGAAAAGTTGTAAAGCAGGCGCGACCATGTACCAGATTAAAGCCACTAACCCCGCCAAAATCAGGTTGGCAATGGGGCCGGCCGCGGCCACGAGCATGTGCCCGGTGCGCGGATTAGGTCGCAACGCATTGGGATTAATCGGCACGTAGGCCCAGCCCAAGCCAAAACCGATCATCAAAATAGAGCCGATCAGGTTTAACTGGGCAAAGGGATTCAAGGTAATCCGGCCATTCTGGCGCGGGGTAGAGTCGCCTAGCCGGTCGGCCACCAGGGCGTGGGACAACTCGTGAATAGGGAAAGCGAGCAAAAGGATCAACAGGCGCGGGCCATAAATACTAGCCTCATTACCTTGAATGGATAGAAAAATGGCTAAAATCACGCCGATAAAAAAAACCAGGTAGGCCCGAGGCGGTTCAAGCCAAATTCTCAATCCATCCGCCCGGGTGCGGCGAGGGGGTTCATAATAATATTGGGATCTCATGGAGTAGCTACTTTCGTTAAAGGTTGGCTGAGATTATAACACGCGCCAGGGTGATTGCGAAATCAAAGACGACCGCGGACGGTTGACGGCCGACCGCCGGAGAAAAGAAATAGGTGGGCAGTAATTATGAAACGATGAAGGGTAAATCCAAAATCGTAAATCGTAAATCGTAAATCCAAAATCAGAGGCGGTTGCATAATTTAACTTTTATGCTATAATCCCCGTCAAAGGCTGTGACGGAGAAAAGTAAGCTGTTTTTCCCTGGCTTCAGAGAAGCGCCGGCCGGTGCGAGGCGCTCGACGGGAGGGCTGAATTCCACTCCTGAGCCGGCGACGACGAGTCGCTCCGGGTGCGCCCGTTAACGCGCCAGAGAGATGGCCGGGCAAATCAACGGCCAAAAAAGGTGGCACCGCGAGTGTAAACGAGACCTCGCCCTTTTAGGGGCGGGGTTTTTTATTTCGACTGCTACCCCCACCCTAACCCTCCCCCTAAGAGGGGGAGGGAAGGGAGGGGGTCGGCGGTCCCTAAAAAAGAAGAACGGAAAGGAGAGAACCATGCTCGACCCAAACTTCATCCGGGAGAATCCGGACAAAGTCAAAGCGGCGTTGTTAGATTTGAACACCGAGGCGCCGATTGACGACATTTTAGAACTCGACCGGCAGCGGCGGGAGCTGCTGAAAGAAGTCGAGGTGCTGCGCCAGGAGCGTAACGCCGGCAGCAAAGCCATCGGCCAGTTGATGCGCCAGGGCAAAAAGGCCGAGGCGGAGGCCCAGAAAGAGGACATGGCCCGCCTCGGCGATAAAATCAGCGCCCTGGACGAGCAGTTGCGCCAGGTCGAGGCCGACCTGTACGACAAGCAACTGTACGTGCCTAATATGCCCGGCCCCGGCGTGCCGGTCGGCCCCGACGAGCACCACAACGTCGAGGTGCGGCGCTGGGGCGAGCCGCCGCAGTTCGATTTTTTGCCCAAACCTCACTGGGATTTGGGTGAGGACCTGGGCATCATCGACTTCGAACGTGGGGTCAAGATGAGCGGCACGCGCTTTTACGTCTTCAAAGGCGCAGGCGCGGCCCTGCACCGGTCGCTGGCCAACTTTTTCCTTGATGTGGGCGTGCGCGAGCACGGCTACACCGAAATCTACCCGCCTTTTATGGTGCGTGAGCAGGCTATGATCGGCGCGGCTCACCTGCCCAAGTTCCGTGACAACATGTACTACGACACTGAAGAGGATTACTGGTTCATCGGCACCGCCGAAGTACCTTTGACCAATCTTTTTGCCGACGAGATTCTCGACGCCGACCAACTACCCCTTCGCTACCTGGCCCATACCCCCTGCTTCCGCCGGGAGAAGATGAGCGCCGGGCGGGACGTGCGCGGCATCAAGCGGGTCCACCAGTTTGAAAAGGTGGAAATGTACCACTACACCCTGCCGGAGAACAGCTACGACCACCTGGAGGAAATCGTAGCCAATGCCGAAGATCTGTGCCGGCGGCTCAAGCTGCCTTACCGGGTGGTGCAGATGTGTACCGGCGACCTGGGCTTCGCCGCGGCTAAGAAGTACGATCTCGAAGCCTGGGTGCCCGGCGAAAACGGCCAGGGCGAGTGGATGGAGATCAGCAGTTGCAGCAACGTGACCGATTTCCAGGCCCGGCGGGCCAATCTGCGCTTCCGCCGCGAACCGGGGGCCAAGCCGGAATTTATGCACACCCTCAACGGCAGCGGCCTGCCACCGGGGCGGCTCATGATTGCGGTGATGGAGAATTACCAGCAAGCTGATGGCAGCATTGTCGTGCCGGAGGTGCTGCGGCC
>CAZUNT010000139.1:0-4776 GCA_964622215.1 uncultured Caldilineaceae bacterium | reverse complement strand
GCCGATCTAGGCAACGCCACGAACCGGGTTTTGGCCGCGCGGGGTTTTCCCACCCATCCGCTTGACGCCTATCGCTATTTCGTCGGCGACGGCGCGCGGATCCTCGTTACCCGCGCCCTGCCGCCCGCCAACCGGGATGAGCAGACCATTCAGGACTGCCTGGACGGATTTCGGGCCGATTACGACCAGAATTGGCAAGTGGCGACCCAACCGTATGATGGAATAGCCGAAATGCTGGACGCGCTGACCGCCCGCGGCCTCAAGCTGGCGGTCTTGACCAACAAGCCCCATGAGTTCACTCAGCGCTGCGTTGAGGAACTGCTGCCTCGCTGGACCTTTGAGGCGGTTCTGGGCCAGCGAGAAGGATTTCCCCGCAAACCGGACCCCGCCGGGGCGCTCGAAATAGCCAACCGGCTGCAAATCCCGCCCGCTAACTTCCTCTACCTGGGCGACACCGCCGTCGATATGCAAACTGCCCGCGCCGCCGGCATGTTCCCGGTCGGCGTGCTGTGGGGTTTCCGCCCCGCAGAGGAGCTGCAGGCAAACGGCGCGCAAGTGTTGATCGAGCGGCCTGGAGAGGTGGTGGGGTTGGTGGGGTGACGCCATGTTAGAGAAAGACTACGAGTATCGCATCTTCGAGATGTTAAAGCGTAAAAGAGAAATCGATGTATTTCATGCGGTAATGGTGGGAACGGCGCAGATAGGGAGGTCTAGATATTGTTAAGCCTTAAAGGTAAAAGCACATTGAAAATGATTCAATCGTTTTTTCTTGATCCTACGTATTTTCCGGCAATCTTAATTTTTGCATCCTCCTCATAATAAGTAATTTGATTAGTGATTCTCCCGGTTTTAGTTTCTTCTTCATAAAATTTATGGATTTCTTCTTTGTTTGCACCAGGAGGTATAACAATTATATGTTTACTTAAAGGATTGCTAGATGCAAGCCATACATGTTGGATGTTTTCCTTTTTTTCATAACGACAAAATTTCTTTAGTACTCCTAAAGACTCAATTGGAGTAGTAATTACAGCGGCTACAATCTCTCCAATTTCAGCTATTGGTTGTTTACGAATAAGAGCCAGTTCTCCAGGCAAGATACCATCTTCTTTCATACTATCCCCTACTACTCTTACGGCAAAATTTGCTCCTTTGCTCTCTTCTGAACTCAAATACAGGTATTTCTCAACATCTTTTCCAGTAATAATTCCTAGTCCAGCTGAAATATCACTGACAACAGGAATTTTCCAAATAATAGGTTCTGAATCTAAGGGAGTTATGGACTCTTCGTTAAAATCAGACTCTAAAGCAAAGGCACTTCCTTGGCGGACTATACCCTTCACCTCACCACTAATGCGTATATCAAAGGCAACTTTATGATTAATTGTGCCACCTCTTTTATACTTTTCATAATATTTCTTTATTATTCTCTCCGAGGTTCCATAGCGGGTAACAATAAAAGAGGCATCGTTTTTACTTTCGGCCTGTAGAAAATAGTGATCTCCGGCAGCCTTGAAAAAAGTCATTAGCGCAACATATGGTTTTTCATCTTGTTCAGGGTTGCCCACGATCAAAACAGTAACCTTCTTCTTATTTAACTTTTCCGAGTCTTTCTCCTCAGAGATAAGTATTCTGTCTCCTTCCTGCAAGGTGCTGTCAGTTTTTACACCTCTTGGCACTTCGAGGATATAAGTAATTTCTTCAACGTTAACACCAACTTTATGTGCAAATTTTTCCAGATCAGCATCAGACCCCAGTTTCTTCGAAGAACGTCGTTCGTAACTCTCATAATCCTTTTGACCAAGTAAATTAAGATCAGTTATTGCTTTTTCAGCAACAATTTTTTCACCAGTAGCAATGTTAAAAATCTTCTTTCTAATAGGTTCGTGTGATACAGCGACTACAGGTTTAGAAGGTTTATTGATTCTAGATACTTCATCATCTATAGCTTGCTTAAGGGCTTCAGTATTTATATGATCTGGTATTGCCATTGACGGATGTGTTATACTCTCTAATGCTTTATAACAAATTTCGAGAGCCTCTTCAGATTTTTTTAGCTTCCGTTGAGTAATTGCTAATCCCAAATAAGTTAAGGCTTGTAGATGTAACTCTGAAAGAAACCTCTTCTGACTTCTATCATAGTTTTCTTCAGCAGCCCTCAATTTGCCCTGATTTAGGTATATTGAAGCTAGTAACAAGTGAAACTTTCCCTCACTATACTGAATTTCCTCCAAACTAACCTCTTTATCACTAAGAATTGATGGTTTTTTTTCTTCTAATTTCTCCAATGCTTCTTTGCAGGATTTTATAGCTTCTTCAGGGTTACACAGCATTGAAACATCTGCTTTTTTATATGAATCCCTGATATGTTCAATTAACAATCCTGTGTCAAGTCCTCTATCAAATAAATTAATGATTTTGCTTCCCTCGGCAGGAGTTAGATGAAAATACCTTCCTTCTTTCAAAAACCATATCTCAGGTTCACCTGACTGCGATTCTAACATGACTCGTGCAATGTTTAACAAACGAAAATTGGTATCATTAGACTCTAATAAACAGCGAAGTTGCTGGATACTCTCAAAGGGAATATTTAATTCAAAAGCTGTATCTTCCTTGTATTTAGGATAGGTACCCATGTTCTGTTGCGAAATCTTGATTTTAGAGGCAAAATTATTCATTGCCTCTAATTGAACATCAGGTGATAAGGAGACAAAGTAGTCAGGAGACCAGTAAACTTGTATTCTCGGCCTAAAGTTCATATCTTTAGTTGTTGGCCTTTTACCAGTAATCCCCCAAACTAACCTTTCTACATTCTGGATATAAATCGTTTCGTCTCGAAAATCCACACAATTGCGACTTGTGAGAAAGCCAGGCAGTTCTGCCCCCCGTAAAATCACAGGGATCAGTTGTACAGAGGCTTTCAAATTCAAGGCACGATAATATTCTTCCTTTACCCAACCTGACTTGACCGCCTCTGGCGAAACAATTAGAGCTATGGCCCGACAATTATCTAGCGCCTCTTCTAGCGCTTGAGCAAAGATATCTCCAGGACGTATTTCATCCTTATCTAGCCAAACCGAGACCCCGTAATAAAGCAGGTCATCTTTGAGTTTGATAACCCGGGTTTTATCAACACTGCTATAGCTCAGAAACACGTCATATTTAGTTACGTTAGGGTTTATATCTGGCATATCTGCTATAACCTCTTACGCTACTTCGCCTAGACCAAAATCTAACTCTCTTCCAAAGTTTCAATTGTTTCAGTATCAAATCCGTTCTGGCCTTTACGTGGTCGGGCTGTTGCTTTAAAGAAACTCTGCAATTCTTTTACAGAAACAGTCGAACTAATCAATTTGAGGAGAGCGCTAGCTATTTCATCTTGCGCCAAGGTTCCTTCTCGTTTCAATTCACGTAAAATTTCCCGAAATAATGCAGCTTGTGCTTCACCCTCTCCTTGGCCTTGCAGGACTCGGGCTTGTGCCCTTGCTTTAGCTTCAATAACAATTGCCTTAGCTTCAAACTCTGCTCGCTTATGTTTTAGCTGGGCGGTAATCAGAGCTTTGACTTCTTCATTTATTTTTTCTTTAATTTTTTCAGGGAAACGAATTTGTTGGATATCCAAAACCCTTAGTACTATTCCCTCCCCTATCTTTTGTTTCTTTGCCTTTTCAAGGACGGTTTTTTCAATTGCTGCAATTTTGCGCTGGTCAATCCTAACTGATAAATCCTCATTCTCTTCACCTACACCAAACAATTTTTCAAAGTACTCAGACATAACTATGTCTCTTAAATTATTGGCTATAGGTGCTTTCAATGCATCCCATACATCAGTAGCTTTTATTGCTACTAATTTAGCTATTCCCTCATAACATTGATTATTCTCATCACCAATGATCTTATCAGTTTCAAATTTTTTCAGTTGTTGTTCAGTATCTCTTAGACCTTGTTCAATCGTTTGGATATCTTCCTGCGACGAATTCGGAGCAGCCTTTATTTTCTGTAGTTGTACCCGAGCATCTTTTACGGCTTGTTGTAAACGTTTCTGTGTTTCCACAGCAGGTTCCATTTGGGCAGCATAAAATATAGTAAAATCTAGGGATACCCTGTCTCTTGTCAGTACATTTTCAATGGTATTAACTCCCCCTTTGCTAGTAAGCGGCACAATGGCTTTAATTTGTTCTTCGTGTTGTAGAATTGTGAAACCCATACCAACCGCACGAGTGATTTTCCCCCAATGATGTAATACAACTACCTGCCCTGGATAAACTTTGATCCAACCAGGTCCTCCATAATTTTCTAAACGTTCCTTATCTTTTGCACTCCCCTTAATCTCAAAGTTATCAACGATGACCGACAAATGAAGTATGCCCAAAAGCATAGTCAGTAAATGCCAAAAAGCTGCTTTGAAAGAGATTTGCTTATCTTCTTTATGCCATTTCAGAATACTGCAAGTGGCAATAGCGACTAGCAAAAGAAAAGGAACAATTATCACTAAAGGAGCAACCAACCCGATAAGAATAGATGTAAAGACAATCCTTACATTACCCCCCAAGAAAAAATTTGCGATGGCATTACTTTGGGCCAATTGAGGCACCCAGAGAGCATTGGATAAGACGAATAAGGCTAGACTACCAGCAAGGATGGTCACAAAAAGACAAGTGACCAATAAAAACCACAAGCAAGGTGCGTGTTATTGATCTAAACTAAAGCCATTTAATACTAAAATTCTTAAAATGATACAGATGACCGCTAACCATTTTTTTAAGTAAAAAAACGACC